>CAYOPD010000011.1:0-64387 GCA_964405735.1 uncultured Saprospiraceae bacterium
GCAGGATGGGGGAGAAAAACAGGCTGGCCATCGGCCACCTGACTCATACCATGATTGTATTTGAACTGATCATGGCCAGCATCATGTTTTTGCTCATGAAATACGGCAGCGAGCCCCTCTTCAGAATGCTTGCCCAGTCCGATACGATCATTCAACACAGCCTGGAATACATCAAATACCGGTCCTGGGGCATCTTTTTCAGTTATCTGGGAGTGGCTTACGTCGCCTTATATGCCGGTGTGGCCAGGACTTCGATCATTGGATACCAGACCCTCGTGCTGATCATAATAAACCTGATCCTGAACTACGGTTTTATATTCGGTCACTTTGGCTTGCCGACCATGGGCATTGGCGGGGCGGGGCTTGCAAGCACCCTGGCCGAAGCATTTGCCGTATTGGTCTTCACCGGTTTTATCTACCTGGATCGCAAGAAAAATCCATATTTCCTTTTCCAGGTACATCCTATCAACTGGAAGTCCATCCGGCAGATTGTAAAAGTATCGGTCCCTTTTATCGTCCAGTCCATTGTAGGCCTGGGTTCCTGGTTTTTGTTGTTCATCTGGATTGAGAACATGGGCGAAGAAGAACTGGCGGTTTCCAACCTGGGACGGATCGCTTACCTTATTTTCAGTGTGCCGATCTGGGGTTATGCGGCAGGAATTCAAACCATGGTCAGCGGGTATATCGGGAAAAATAAGCTGAAGGCGGTGATCCCGATCATCTGGAAGACGGCCAGGCTTTCCCTGATGACTACCTGCCTGATTGCCATCCCCTTCCTCGTCCTGCCGGAATTTTTCCTTTACCCGCTTCTGGGAGCGGAAGATATGCACCTGGTCTATGAAGCTAAACCCATCTTTTTAGTCATCATTGGGCTGCTGGCCATGTTTTCGGTGGCGACCATTTTTTTTAACGGCTTGAGCGGTACCGGGGCCTCTTTCCAGGGCCTGAATATCCAGATAGCCTGCACCATCATTTACCTGTTGTGCGCCTTTTACATCATCAAGGTAAAAGAAATGGGTTTGATATGGGCCTGGGCCTCAGAAGGGATTTACTGGCTGCTCATTTTGTTTGCTTCAGCTACAGCCCTGCAAACTGAAAAGTGGAAAGGAATTTTCGATTAAAAATGTTTTTATAGCTTTACCTGGCATGACTGAGCCCTCCAGATATGAATCCCGTGGTGTATCCAGCGATAAAAATGAAGTGCACCACGCCATCCGCCATTTGGATCCGGGCTTGTTCCGGAATACTTTTTGCAAGGTCCTCCCCAATATATTTTCAGCTGATCCGGATGCAGCCGTTATGTTGCATGCAGATACCGCCGGCACCAAGACCATATTGGCGTACCTGTACTGGAAAGAGACCGGCGATCTTTCGGTCTGGAAAGGGATTGCGCAGGATGCCCTGGTCATGAATATCGATGATATGGCCTGCAGCGGGCCAGTCAACCGGTTTTATATCTCGAATACGATATTACGCAATAAAAACCGGATCCCGGGTGAAGTCCTCGAAGCGCTGATTGAGGGGACCCTGGAGTTTGCTGATTCGTTGAGGCCACACGACATCCATCTTCACCATGCCGGGGGAGAAACGGCCGACGTGGGCGATGTAGTACGGACCCTGGATGTTGGATTTACGGCTTATTCGGAACTTATAAGATCAGCGGTATTCGAAAACCATATTCGTCCCGGTGACCTGATTCTCGGCATTGGTTCTTTTGGTCGATCAAGTTACGAACAGGAATACAACAGTGGCATTGGATGCAACGGCCTCACCAGTGCAAGGCATGATGTTTTGTCCGGTGACTATGCCCGGCTCTTTCCTGAGTCTTTTGATCCATCGATCAGTCCCGGACTCCTATACTCCGGCCCTCACCGCCTCACTGACCTGGTGGAAGCCGGCGAAGTGCAGAGCCGGACTGTGGGGCAACTTTTACTTTCTCCGACCAGAACTTACCTGCCTCTTTTGTATCCCATGTTAAAGGAGCCCCACTCCGGATTGCACGGAATCATCCATTGCACCGGTGGGGCGCATTCCAAAGTGCTGAAATTTGTAAAAGGGCTGAAAATCATCAAAGACCATTTGTTTTCACCGCCACCCGTTTTTACCCTGGTTCAAAAGTGCAGCCAGGCAGCCCTGCCGGAAATGTATAAGGTATTTAATATGGGAACCCGTCTGGAGATCTACGGTACGGAATCTTTTCTGTCTGAAGTTCAGGAAAGGGCCAGCTCCCTGAATTTACCCAATCAGATTATTGGCCATGTGGAGACCAGCGACCGGTCGGAGGTGGTTTTAAATTCGGGAAGCCAAAGTTGGTCGTATTTTTAAGACCTGCGAACGTTTAATTCAAATTAAAATAATGGCCCTCCTGCAATCAGGATCATTCTGAGAGGTGGACTAAATAACATTTCCCTCCCTGGCTGGATGCCAACCCGGCTTGTCTCACATGGTATGGTATTGGTTTTAAGAACTCAGGTTGGCTGATTATCTGCGGGAGAGGATGTGCCCTGCGCCGACGCATCCTGGGGTTTGGGTTCCGAGGCGGGAGGAGTAGGGTTTTCCGGGGCATTTTTATTTTCCAGAAGATCCTCGGCTTTGTCCTTGGCTTTTTCCCAGAGATCTTCCGCTTTGTCCTTGGCTACTTCAAAGGCGTCTTCGGCCTTATCGGCTACTTTTGCCCCAAAGGCTTTGGCGTCCTCGGCAAAGTCGGCGGCTTTTGCTTTGGCTTTATCGATGGTGGCTTTCACTTTTGGGTCTTCCAGAATGTCTTCCGCCTTGTCTTTGGCTGCTTCGAAAGCGTCTTCTGCTTTGTCGGCTATTTGTGATCCCACCTTCTTGGCCTTACCAAAAAGTTTGTTTAAAAAATCTTTCATATCTCGCTTTATTTAATAGGATATAATATTACAAATATACCTTCAAGTTGGACAATATTATTTTCTGGTGGTGATAAAAATGGCCGCAGCAAGTACCTTTATACGGTGACCAATAAGGAAATTGCAAATACATTTGAATTACTGGGTAAAATCATGGAGTTGCACCATGAAAACCCCTATAAAATCAGATCTTACCAGAATGCATATCTCATCCTGAGAAAACTGGACAGGCCATTGAAAGAATATACCCACGAAGAACTCCTGGACCTTAAGGGGGTGGGGGAGGCCATAGCGGATAAAATAACCGAATTGCTTAAAACCGGCCATATGAATACGCTGGAGAAGTATTTGGTCAAAACGCCTCCCGGAGTCGTGGAAATGCTGGATTTGCAGGGCCTTGGACCCAAAAAGATAGCCATCCTGTGGAAAGAAATGGGCATTGAAAGCCCGGGTGAATTGTTGTATGCCTGCAATGAAAACAGGCTTACTGCGCACAAGGGGTTTGGAGAAAAGACCCAGCAAAAAATCATCGACTCCATTGTCTTCCTTCAATCCAACCAGGGAAAATACCTTTTTACTCAGGCCCGTCACCACCTCCAGGCCCTGATGGACCAGGTCTTATCTGCAGACCCGGATGCCCTGGTAGAGATTACAGGGCCATTGCGTAGAGGTTTTCCGGTCGTGGACCAGGCCGAGATGATCACGACTTGCTCCCGTGAATTGCTGGAAAACTTAAATCCGGAATTGCTGGCCATTACTCATACATATACCCATAGCCTGGAAGGCAAACTCAACGGCTTTCTCCCGGTTCAAATCCACCTGACAGATAAAAAACATTGGGCAACCGATTTGCTGACCACCACCGGGCCGAAGCAGTTTATCGAGGGCCTTCCACCCCTTAAAGCAATGCACATAAAAAACGAAGAGGAACTATTTCATGCCCTTCACCTGCCTTACCTGTCTCCGGAGCTAAGGGATATCAATGGCATTGAAAAAAGGGATAAAAAGGACCTTGCGCATCTGGTCCAGGCCGGGGATATCAAAGGAGTGATCCATTGCCATACTGCCTACAGCGATGGCATACACAGCTTGCCCGAAATGGCCGCCGCCGCGAAGGAAGCCGGGTATGAGTATATCGTGATCACGGATCATTCCCAGGCAGCCGCCTATGCCAATGGCCTGAAGCCTGAGCGATTAAAAGAGCAATGGGAGGAAATAGATCGCTTGAATGAAGGAAAGAAGGGTTTAAGAGTCCTCAAGGGCATTGAATGCGATATCCTTTCTGGTGGGGATCTGGATTACGATGAACAGGTGTTGTCCCGCTTTGAAGTGGTGATTGCGAGCATTCACTCGGCATTTCAGATGGACAGGGATAAAGCCACCGCCCGGTTAATCAGGGCCATTGAGAATCCATTCACGAATATCATCGGACATCCTTCCGGCCGCCTCTTCCTCTCCAGGGAGGGTTATCCCCTGGATTATAAGAAGATCATTGATGCGTGCAGAGCCAACCGGGTTGCTATCGAACTCAATGCCAATCCACAGCGGCTGGACCTCGATCCTTCTCACATTCCATATTGCATCCAGAAGGAAGTCTTTGTATCCATAAACCCGGACGCGCACAACCGTGGTTCTATCCGGGATATCGCCTATGGAATTACTGCCGCAAGGAAAGGGCTTCTACCCAGTGAACTCTGCCTTAACTCCATGGATTCGGAAACACTATTAAAATTTTGCAGGAAAGGATAAAGGGGAGAGGATAGAGGGGGAAGTTAGAGGGGAGAGGTTAGAGGGGAGAGGTTAGAGTATATCTCCAGAGCCTCGCACCTCACACCTCGCACCTCGCACCTCACTCATTGGAACTCTTGCTGAACTCATAGCTGTAAAGGTCACAGCAAGGCTCACTGAGAATCAGATTACCCTTGTCGTAGCCGATCTTTTTCTCCTGGATATTGAGAAAAGGATCAGCATCGGTAGCTGTGCTGGTAATTTTAAAGGTATCAGCGGCAGCGGTAAGTGTGTAGGTTCCGGTGAATATTTTTGATTTGTTTTTCAACAGATCAAAACTCCCCTGGTCAAAGTGAATGGCGTCAAATTTGGCCTGATATCCGTTTCCGGCTATGCCACCCGTAATCGCCACCAGGTTCCAGGTACCCGACAAACCATTGGATTCTTCCTGATCGGAAGATTTTTCACATGAAATCCAGGAAATCATTCCCAGGATTAAAAGCAGGATGATTGAATTTTTCATACTCCAATAGACGTCGGAAGACTTCCAAAGGTTGGCAGTGGCGGGTTTTTTCAGGGAAGGGTCATTTTCCCGGAAAGGTTACCTGGGTCCCCTCGGGCTTCCACTGATCGGCGAAATCCAGGGCCAGGTGGCAGAGGGTCCGGATCCCGGTTTTCATACCGCTGTCGTCCACATAAAAATCTGGGGTGTGGTGTGGGGCCGCTTTGGCCGGATCAGCTCCTTTTGGCAGGCCTCCTACAAATAGAAAAAGCGACGGCACCTTTAGGGCATACATGGAAAAATCCTCTGCACCCGTCATGGCTTTGGTAAGATGGACCTGCTGGCTGCCGGCCACCCGTTGGATGGTAGGAAGCATCTGCTGAGTCAGCGCAGGGTCATTATACGTGACCGGGTTGCCGATGTCGATGGTTGTTTCAGCTACCGCCCCCATGCTTTCAGCTACTTTCGTCACCGTCCGTTTGATTTTTTCATGGATGATCGCTTGCATCTCCCGGTCAAGGGTGCGGATGGTACCGGTAAGTTCCGCTTCTTCGGGGATGATATTGTTCCGCACTCCTGCATGGAAAGTGGCTACAGTGACGACGGCGGCTTCCTTGGTCAATTCAGTCTGCCGGCTGACCACCGTCTGAAGCGCCATCACGATTTGTGAGCCGACCACCACCGGGTCGATCCCGTCCCAGGGAGTAGATCCATGGGTTTGTTTGCCTTTGATTTTTATCCTCAGTACATCGCTGGCAGCCATGGCGCCACCGGGTTTGTAATTGATATGGCCCACTTCGGTCGAGCTGCTGATATGAAGGCCAAAAGCGACGTTCACCGTAGGATTTTCCATCAGCCCTTCTTTGATCATGAGGCTGGCGCCGCCTTCTTCTCCGGGTGGCGCGCCTTCTTCGGCAGGTTGGAACACCAGTTTAATATTGCCTTTCAACTGGTCCCGGATGCCATAGAGGATTTTGGCCGCCCCCATGAGCATCGCGGTATGGGTATCGTGGCCGCAGGCGTGCATCACTCCGACGTTCATACCCTGATACATGTCCCGGTTGGTGGATTTCCAGGGTAGATTAACACGCTCGGTGACTGGCAATCCGTCGATATCGGCGCGCAACAGAATGGTTGGCCCTGGCTTCCCGCCCCGAATGAGTCCGACTACTCCGGTTTTGCCAATACCCGTCTGGTGTTCAATGCCCAGGGAGGCAAGGTATTTCGCAATGTATTCACCGGTTTTAAATTCACGGTTGCTCAGTTCGGCATTCTGATGAAGCCAATGCCTGGCTTCAATGATCTGGTTTTCTATGTCGTCAGCCATTTTATCTACAGCCGGACGGGGATCGGACGCGGCCTGGCTTGCAGCCTCCTTTATTTTGGATTTTTTTTGGGCGTACACAGGGTATACGAAAAGAAGGGCCAGCAACATGGCGAATATTGGTTTCATGATATTGATTGATTAATATTGGCTAAAATAAGCATAAATGAAAATACACCCCGTTGATTTTGGAACGCCGGAGTATGATGAGCTGATCAGGCTCCGGTACAGGGTATTGCGGGAACCACTTGGACTTGAATTCAGCGAAGAGGAACTTGCGAAGGAATTTGAGGACACGCACCTGGCCCTTTACGATGACGCGTATCAATTGATGGCCTGCCTGGTGCTTAGCCCGGAGTCCGGGGGCCAGGTCCGCATGCGTCAGGTGGCGGTAGTGCCTGAAAAACAAAAGGCTGGCCTCGGCCGCAAACTGGTTGGATACAGTGAAGACTGGAGCAGGAGGGCGGGTTTCACTGAAATGGTGCTTCATGCCCGGGAGCAGGCAGTGACTTTTTATGAAAAATTGGGATATAAAAAGGTTGGGAAAAAATTTGAAGAAGTGGGAGTGCCTCACTGGCAGATGAAAAAAAACCTTTAAGACCATCAGGAAAGCTGATAGGTGTCGAGCTCTTTTTCCAGCCCCGAGAGGTCTTCCTTTATTTTATTGTAATAGCCATCCAGCTTTGCTAATTGTTTTTCTTCATATTGCAAAAGGCCATCAAAATTGTTGAACGAACGTTCGATTTTCTGCCTGATGTTGACAATATATTGGTTAAGCCTCGACTTGACTTCTGAATCAAGGTCTTTCCTGCCCTTTAAAATTTCTTTGTGGAAGGAATCCATAAATTTTCTTTTTTGAAAAAAGGCGAGCGCACCTGCAAATAAAAAACCAAGCCCCGAGAGGATCCCTCCCGTCACGTCAAAAATGGTTCCTTTGGCAATGGCAGCCAGGACGATGCCAACAATGCCCATGCCTGTGCCGCCGGCAATCTGCGGGGAAAGGGATTCCTGGCCCGGAAACAGGTCTGCCGAGCTGAAGTTTTCACTCCGGGTTAAAAAGGAGGTGAAGGTTTCCTGAAGATCCCGGAATACGCCGGCCCGCCGCTCGGCAATCTCGGCAAACAGTTCATGGCTGTCTTTTAATACCGTTCTGCTGTTGCGGATCTTTAGGTCAATGATTTTGCCCATTTGCTGGATATTGTCGGCGATGTCTCCGATACCGCCTGTCAGTTTGTTTTGCAGTTCGATCTGCAGGTCTTTTTCAAGGCCAGAAAGCAGTCCCGTGAGCCATTCTTTCACGGACTGGCTTTTGCTGAAAACAGAAATCAGCGACCTCCTGACCATATTGAACATTCCAAGCCCCGATTCAAGCTCTTTTTCCGTCTTCAGGGTGGCCCGGTCATAAGCAGCAAGCAGGTTTTCCGCAAGTACGTTCACCTGTTGTTTGGATTTGGCTTCCTGCTCATCCAGGGTAGTGCGGATATCGTTTCTGAAATTGAGATCGTACAGAAATTGTTCTTTCCGGTCAAGGATGCCTTTGTAGATGCGGGTATTGATGTTCTGGGCAGTGGCGACATTGTTAAAGAGCTTGATAAAACCGGCTTTGCCCTGAAGGATGTTTTCGTTGATGTATTTTCTCAGGGGGCCGAATCCGCTTTGTTCAATCAATCCCTCCAGTTCTTCTTTGGCTGAGACCGAAAATATCCTTGCCGTCTGAAGCCCCTTTTTAAACGCGTAATCTGAAAGGCCTTTTTCATTTACGGCCAGGTCCTCCGGGGACATCAGGTCTTTTTGCTGAAGTACAAAAATGATTTTTTTACGCCATTCGTCTTTAATAAAGTCAAACAGGTCCCAGGCGGATTGCCGGTAGGGGTTTTTGGCTTCAAATACAAAAACGATCAGGTCTGACGAAGGGATAAAACGCTCAGTAATTTCCTGGTGATGGGCCACGATGGTATTGGTGCCCGGAGTGTCGACAATGGCTATTTCCTTGAGGATTTCCGCAGGGATAAAATGCCTCTTGAAATAAGGGTTGATGTGCACCTCCTGTTCTACCGGACCGTACACGATCTGCTGGATGGTATCCGTCATGGGCTGCGGGGCAACCTTGCAGATCTCGCGGCCGGCGCTGAGCAGGGCATTGATGAAACTGCTTTTGCCCGCCTTGACTTCCCCGACCACCACAAACATATAGGGGTCCCGGATCCTCGCTCTCAGGGAGGATACCGTTTCCATCAGCTCTTTATTCTGTATTTCCTGGGTGAGTTCATGAAGGTTTTTTACAGCTTCATCTATAAGGCTTTGATATACTTCAATTTTGGGATCAAACTGGAAAACACTCACGATAGTTTGTTTTTTCTATAAATATCCAATAAAACAGCCGGATTTTGTTCAGGGAAGAATATATTTAAGCTCGGGGCCCATACAGAACAACAGATCCAGGATACTGAGATCAGGTAAAAAACCAAGGCGGCTGGCAAACACCTGGTTATATGGCCTGAACGGCACCGGAGGGTTTTTATAAAGGTTCTTCGGGGTATGGTGTTCCAGGCAGCAGGCAATGTCCGGCTTCCACCTGAAAATGTCAAAAAGGAGGAGCAGAATATTCCAGTTGAGCTCAACCAGGTTTTCAGGCCTGGATTCCAGGATTTTGCTGACCGGATCCATGAAATGCAGGAAAAAAGGAGCTGAACGGTAATTGGTTTCAATGGTTTTGAGATGTTGCGCCGGCCAGTCCTCCACATAAGAAATTTTTACCAGGTAAATCTTCTGATTCTGATGTTTGCCTTTCAGAAGAGGTACGGACAATCTTTGCAAACCCTGGCTGGAGGCCAGGTAGCAGCGGTTTCGCAGGCTGTTTTTCTGATAGGTTTCACCGAAAGCCAGCAAAACCGGTTTGGCCAGCATCATCTTCCGGACGGTGGAAATACAAGGAAAATATTCGGTGGTCACCAGGGTGGGAGCATGATCCATGGGCAGGAAAGATAGGGATATTTCAATTCGAAAACCGGCATCCTGCAGGGTAAGCCCGCCTCAATAAGGCAGAGTGATTACCTTTGTCGGTTCATGAGAAGCAGTGTGATTGCAAGATTGATTATCCTGGGTTCGATTGCGATCTTATCGACCCTTTTTATTCAGTTCTACATTATCCGGCAACAACAAAACGTGGAAGAAAGGGCGTTTCGCGATAAAGCCATTACGGCCCTGTCCAAAGTGGCGAAACGGTTGTCGAGAAACAATGACCTGGAAAGTTTCACCAGCCTGATCAAACACCCCCAGTCGAATTATTTCCTGGTCAATATCAACGACCACATCAATGTCAATACCCTGGATTATTACCTCAAAGTCGAATTTCAGAATGTCGGACTGAAAGAAAATTATGAATTCGGCATTTACGACTGTGACCGGGACAGCATGGTTTATCACAATGCGGTGAGTTATGAAGCGAACCAGAAAAACATCCGCCAGGGGAACAAACTTCCCACCTATAAAGACTATCTCTATTATTTTGGGGTGCGGTTCCCGGACCGCCATGCCAACCCGTTTTATTCCTATACCTGGGTAAGCCTTGGCCTGTTGATGCTGATCCTCTTGTTTTTCGCTTATAGCCTGTGGATCATTCTGAAACAGCGGACCCTGGCCGAAATGCAAAAGGATTTTATCAACAACCTGACCCACGAATTCAAAACCCCCCTGGCCGCAGTCAATATCTCCTCCGATGTGTTGCTGCAAAACGAGGTCATCCAGGAAAACCCCAGGCTCCGGCAATATGCCCAAATCATCAAGAATCAGAACCAGCTCCTGAATACCCAGGTCGAAAGGGTTTTGCAGGTAGCCAGGATGGAAAAAACCAATTTCCAGATCCTGCCCGAACCGGTGAACATTCATGAAGTCATCACCGACCTCGTATCCGGGGTAGAGCCCAGGGTTAAGGCCAAAAACGGGGAAATCCAGGTTCAACTGAATGCCATGGCCCCGGTGATCAGCGCCGACCGCATCCATTTTATCCACATCATCCAGAATGTGCTCGACAATGCCATCAAATATTCCGAAGAACATCAGCTGAAAATCGAATTGGAGACCTATGACGAGTCCGACAAAATGGTGATCCGCTGTACCGATCACGGGCCAGGCATTCCAAAGGAATACCTGAAAAAAATCTTCTCCAGGTTTTACCGCGTGCCCACCGGCAATGTCCATAATGTCAAAGGTTTTGGCTTGGGCCTGCACTACGTCTATCAGATCTGTAAAGCCCATGGCTGGAAAATCAGGATAGAAAGCCAGGTCGGTATGGGTACAAGTTTGTATATTGAGATACCCAAAGTGATATCATGAACAAATCGAAGATCCTGCTCGCGGAGGATGATGAAACCCTTGCCTTCGTCACTGCAGATAACCTCAATGCCAAAGGCTACCAGGTCATCCTCGTCAACAACGGGGTGGAAGCGATCAAGGCCTTTGAAGCGGAAAAGCCGGACCTCTGTATCCTGGATGTCATGATGCCCCATAAGGATGGCTTCGAAGCCGCCAAAGAAATCAGGGCCAAAAGCAAGGAGGTACCCATTTTATTCCTCACCGCCAAGTCGATGAAAGAAGACCGTATTGAAGGGCTTTCTCTCGGCGCGGACGATTATATCACCAAACCTTTCAGCATCGAAGAACTGGTGCTCCGGATCGAAATCTTTCTGAGAAGGCGGTTTGTAGATCCCAACCGCACCAGCGGCATTATCTCCATTGGCCGCTACACCTTTGATCCTGAAAATTATACGATAGAAAGCCCGGAAGGCAAGCAGGGTATGACCCAGCGTGAAGCTGAACTGCTCTCCTATTTTTTTAAGCACAAGAATCAATTGAGTAAACGGTCTGAAATCCTGATCGCCGTCTGGGGCAAAGACGATTATTTCCTTGGAAGAAGCATGGATGTGTTTGTCAGCAGGCTGCGCAAGTTTTTTGAAAAGGATCCATCCATCAAAATTGAAAATGTACACGGCGTAGGTTACCGGTTTACGGCGCCTGAATGAACGTGATCGGCCATTACCTCTCCAGGCAGGAAAACCTTCACCCGCTTGTGAATGAAGTACCGGATAAGGACACCGCCTTTACGGTGGTTATTCCTGTTTATAATGAAGCTGATCCGGAACCCTGCCTGAAAAGCATTGAAGAGGCTGCCAGGTTTGCCTCGGTGAAGGTGGAGATTCTGGTGGTGGTCAACGATACCGTTCAATCCCCCGAAGCCATACATCGTCAAAACCGGGAAACCATGAGATGCCTCCGGTTAAGAAAAAACAAGTACCCTTTGTTTATTCTGGACAGGACCGGTCTTCCTGAAAAAAAAGGCGGAGTGGGCCCCGCCCGCAAAACAGGAATGGACGAAGCCTGTTACCGGTATTTACAGTCGGGGGGGGCTGATGGGATCATTTGCAGCCTGGATGCGGATACCTGGGTGGAGGCCAATTATTTTTCTGCCCTCCGGGAGGCTTTTAGCTATACGGCAAGGTCCTGCCTGGTGATCCATTATGAACACGAAACGGACACCGTGATATCTGAAAGGAATAGGCAGGCGATCCTTGACTATGAGTTGCACTTGCGTTATTACGTACATGCCCTGAGGCATGCCGGGTTTCCTTACGCTTTTCAGACACTGGGTTCGGCTTTTGCCATAAAAGCCAGGGCCTATGCCGCGGAGGGAGGCATGCCCCCCAGGCAGGCAGGGGAGGATTTTTATTTTATCCATAAGTTCTCTGTGAAAAACCAGGTGGCTTCGATCGGCGGAACTACCGTCCATCCTTCATCCCGGTTGTCGGACCGAGTCCCTTTTGGAACCGGTAAAGCCATGATCGAACAACTGGAAGGCCCACCTTTGGAAATGAAGACTTATGCGTGGAGAAATTTTGAAGTGCTTGCACCCTTTTTAAACCAAATCAATGAATGGTATGAGGGAAGGTCTTACCGGGCGTTGAATATCGATTCCGGAATGATTGAATTTCTTGATTCCATAGGATTTGAAGCAATGTGTTCGGAGATGAAAAAGCACAGCCGGTCCTTTATGAGCTTCCGGAGCCGTTTTTTTCAAGGCATGAATGCCTTTAAGATGATGAAATGCCTTCATTTTTTGCGTGACCGGTATTATCCCAATGAGGCCCTGGGAACCGCCTGCGGGAAATTATTGGATTGGTCAGGAGTGGATGTCAGAACGCCCGATGCCAAAATGAACATGCTGGCCTTCCTCCGGCTGAAGGACAAAGCTCTTTATATACCTTCATAATTTCATCATCTGGTAAGTTGATTGGCCTTCCGGTCTGAAAAGGATAAATTTTACACCCGCCATTTTCAGGATTTCCCGGGATGCCTGATCCAGCGTGGCCAGGTAAGCATTGCTGATCCGGTCGATTTCAGCAAGGTTCCCCTGATAGCCGGTGTTAAGGCCAAAGGCCGTTTTTACCCGCCCGGCCCAATCTTCCAGGCAATCGGACCGGTGTGGAACGGCTTTCCAGTCCACCCAGCTGGGCCGTTCTGAAAAAAACTTAAAGGAAGTATAGCCTGCGGGCACTATAAAAAGGTCTTCGGGCAGGCTCGCCGCTTTGGCTGCAATGGCAGTCCGTACATCACCGTTGGGTGGCGACCATGGAAAATACCATTGGGCAAGCCGTGCCCGGTAAAACGCTGCGATAAAAAGTAAAAAATAAAGGAGAAAGAGGAGGGGCTTAATCAATCGGTTCTTTCTATTATGTAAAAATGTAATATCCGACAACCAGGCCCCGACCATTAAAAGGGAAAAGAATTCCAGCCAGATGGTGGTTTTAAACCACTGGCTTTTTATACTCAAGTCGGGTCTTAGCCCAAGAACAAAAAGGTAAACCCCGCAACCCAGCATCACCCAAAGCCCCAAGCTGAAGATTTTTCGCTCTTTTCTGAAAGCCACAACCATTCCGGCAAAGAATAAAGGAAGCAGGATGAGCGCATTCTTCAGTCCAAAATAAGCCGGATAAAAATGATGAGCATTGCGGAGTGCCATGATCTCAGATAGTTTCCCGGGTGATCCGGACAGGTTTTTTAGAAGAATAAACAGGTATGGGGCAACAGCGATGAGGGTGAGGGCCAGGTACCGGCCCCACTGTGAGAGAGGGAGAAGGGCTAAGCCAAGGATAAAAACCTGGAATCCGGCCACCGGATGCATCCAGGTGGCCACAATGGCACAGAGGGCAGCCTTTAAGCCATTCTGCCGGAAACAAAACCACAGACACCAGATCCCTGCAGCTTTGGACAATAAACTGGGGCAAACCATATTATAATATAATTCGTTTCCCCCCAGGTGGATATGGTACAGCGGTATCAGCAATCCTGTCAAAATCAGCCACTGCATCGGGGTGCTGGCCAAAAAGTGGCCGCAAAACTTTATTAACCCCGCAAACAGGATAGAGGATGTCAAAAAATGAATGAACAAAAACAGGACAGGCCATATTGAAGGATTGACCAGGGAAAGGAGTTTGGCAATGAGCCATCTTTCGTTGAACCCGACCTTGAGGCAGGAGACATAAAAATCCACTCCATAAAGCTCCGGATTCCAGAGATGCATGGCATAAGGCATAAAATCACTCTGATCCCCAGATCCATATTGGTAGCCATGCACCAACAGGAGAAGGACATACAAGGCCAGGTAAGGCAAATATTTGCCGGGAAACCCGGTCAGAAATTTCACACGCTGAATATATGACATTTGGGATTTTGTTGATTGACCTATCCCCGGCATCCGGCAGGGTCAAACGGCCGGATTGAATATCTTTGTACTGATGCTCTCCAGAAAATCCATGTTTGAACTGGCCCGGCCCGGGGTCCTGGATATCCATACCGTCAAAAGGTCGCCCGTCACCGTGGTCCTGGAAAATATCCGATCCGGGCTGAATATCGGATCCGTGTTCAGGACTGCGGATGCATTTAATATTGAGCGGATTCTGCTGGCTGGTTTTAGCGTGGTCCCTCCACATAAGGAGATCCTGAAAACAGCCCTGAATGCCACTGAATCGGTTCCATGGGCCAGGGTGGAAGACCTTAGGGCCATACTTCTTCAGCTAAAAGACAAGGGCCATCTCATTGTTGCGGTAGAACAAGTCCATGGCAGCATTCCGCTTGACCAGTTTGATTTCAGGGTGGCGAATCCCCTGGTACTGGTATTCGGAAATGAAGTTTCCGGGGTCAGTGATGAAGTGCTCGGACTGTGTGACAGCGCGATTGAAATTCCACAGTCCGGGATTAAACATTCGCTCAATATTGCGGTATGCGCCGGTATTGTGCTTTGGGAGTCTTATCGTCAGTTTAACAGTTTAAATGACCGGTTATGAAAACCTTCACAGCGATATTTATTTGGTTTGTTTTGACTCCTGGTTTCACCCAGAACCTCTCGGGCATCAAGGTGTTATTGTATACCAAAAACGGCAAAGGTTATGTGCACGACAACATACCCCATGCCATACGTTGTTTTGACTCTCTGGCCCGCAAACACCGCTTCCAACTCAAAGCCAGTGAAGATCCCGGTGTCTTCAATCCCGGTGAGCTTTTGAAAACCGACCTGGTTATTTTTGCCAGCACCAATAATGATGTATTTGAAACCGACGCCCAGCGTCTGGCCTTCCGCCATTATATTGAAGCCGGAGGTTTGTTTCTGGGAATCCATTCCGTCCTGGGCACCGAACGCACCTGGACCTGGTTCAAACAGTTTCTGGGAGGGAGTTTTGCCTGGCATCCGCGGTTTCAGCCCTTTGAGGTGCTCAACATCCGCCGTGACCACCCATCAGTAAAGGAGATTCCGGTTAAATGGGTCCGTAAAGATGAATGTTATTTCATGAAGGAGCTGCATCCCGGACCTGAGGTACTGTTGGTAGCCGATATGCAATCGCTCAAACTGGATTCTGCGGAGGCCATCCGCTTCGAACAGAATAAAGGATCTTTTGCCAGGTACTATCCATCGGTGTGGCAGCACCGGTTCGACGGCGGACTGGCCTGGATCACTGCCCTGGGGCATGATAAATCCGATTATTCTAACCCTGAATTCGTAAAACATCTCACAGAGGCAATGGAGTATCTGAAAAAACAAAAGAAAAAACGTGATTTTTCCCAAGCTTACGCGAAGACACATGATGAACCACTTCGATTCACTGACCACTGATCCCAATCCACTTTCCACGGGCCACTGAGCCCTGTCCACTTTCCGCTACCCCTTCATGTATTTTACCGGACTGTTCGTATTGTAAAAAAAGAAGGACCAGATATCGGCCTGTTCATCGATGATCTTGGAAGTAGGTTTGCCAGCCCCATGTCCGGCATCGGTCTCGATCCGGATCAGGGTGGGATTTTCTCCTTTGTGCGCTTTTTGTAGAGCGGCTGCGAATTTGAAGGAATGAGCCGGTACGACACGGTCGTCATGATCGGCTGTTGTAATCAGGGTGCTGGGGTACCGGGTACCTGGTTTGAGGTTGTGCAGGGGAGAATATTTCATCAGATACTCAAATTGTTCCTTTACGTCACTGGACCCGTATTCCACCGCCCAGGCATGGCCGATGGTGAATTTGTGGTATCTGAGCATGTCGAGCACCCCCACAGCAGGGAAGGCCACTGCAAAAAGGTCAGGCCGCTGAGTCATACAAGCTCCGACCAACAGCCCGCCGTTGGATCCTCCGGCTATGGCCAGTTTTTGCGAGGAAGTGTATTTTTCTGCTATGAGGTATTCTGCGGCGGCAATAAAGTCATCAAAAACATTTTGTTTTTTCCCGAGCATTCCCGCTTTATGCCATTCTTCCCCGAACTCTCCGCCGCCGCGCAGATTGGGCATGGCAAAGACCCCTCCGTTTTCAAGAAGGATCAGCCTGGATGCACTGAAAGAAGGGGAGAGGCTGATATTGAATCCCCCGTAGGCATAGAGGTAACAGGGATTGTTCCCATCCAGCTCGAGGCCCTTTCTATACACCAGGAACATGGGAATGGGAGTGCCATCCTTGCTTTTATACCAAACCTGCTTTTGTTCGAAATCGACTGGGTTAAACTTCAGTTCCGGCTGGAAAAAAGGGATTGATTTTTTATCTTCCAAACGGTATTCATAAATGCTTCCCGGATCGGTGAACGAGGTAAACTGGTAAAACAAGGTGCGGTCTCCTTCCTTGCCATCAAATCCATAAGCGCTACCCAGGCCCGGAAGTTCAATTTCCGTTTTTTGCGAACCATCGTATTCGAACTGGTAGATTTTAGAGGTGGCATTTTCCAGGTAGTCTGCGAATAGTTTTTTACCCCCCTTGCTCAGGTTGTTGAGCAAATGGGGAGATTCCGGGATGATGGTTTTCCAGTTTGCCTCTTCCGGTTTTAAAGGGTCTATGAGGATTACTTTTTTATTGGGAGCATGGACATTAGTCACTGCGATGAACTGGCCCTCAAGGTGGGTAAGGATATAACTTTCATTATCATAACCGGGAAACAATACCCGGAAAGAATTATTCTTATCTCCCACGGCCCGGTAACTGGTTTCCAGTCCACTGGTCCCTTTGGAGGCATACAGGATCAGATACTTGCCATCTTCGGTAACCTGGGTTCTGTGATTCATTAACGGTTCGTTCAGGTTTTCATAGATTTTGAGGTCCTGATCCTGGGTGGTTCCCAGCAAATGGTAATACACCGAGTGATACCGGTTGGCATCCGACAATTCCATGCCCGGTTTCGGATCCGGATACCGGCTGTAATAAAAACCGCGATCATCCCATTCAGCGCCACTGAATTTCACCCATCGGATCCGTTCCGGAAGTTCCGAATTGGTGGCGATTTCCCGGACCCGGATCTCCTGCCAGTCGGACCCGGCATCCTGGCGGGAGTAGGCCAGGTAACGGTCATCCCGGGATGCGCCAAGCAGGCTGATCGAAACTGTTCCTTTTTCAGACAGTTTATTCGGATCGATAAATACCTCTTCCTTACCGGTGCGGCCTTTTTGAAAATAAATGACTGCCTGGTTCTGGAGGCCGTCGTTTTTGTAATAAAAATAATAATCACCGATTTTCCTCGGGGAACTTAGTTTGGTGTAATTGAACAATTCTTCATAACGTTTCCGGATGTTTTCACGGAAGGGGATTTTAGACAAATAGCCCTGGGTCACCTGATTCTGGGCATTCACCCAGGATTCCACTTCGGTGGCCGTGTCTACTTCAAGCCACCGGTAAGGATCGTTTACAAGAACGCCATGGTATTCTTCAAGTAGGTTTGAGGTATCGGTTGCCGGATAAATGACCGGGATGGATTCATTGACCCTTGTTGATGTTGACATTTGATCGGATTTGCAACTGCCCATCAGGATTATCCAGATAAACAATATGGGAAGGAAGTGTATCACGACTTTGGTTAATTTCGGGTTCAAAAATACTGTCCATGGCTTATTTCGATCCATCTTTTTCGACTTTCCTGCGCAATTTGAAGAAACACAATGAACGGGAATGGTTCCAGAGCAACAAGGCCATTTATGAAGAAAAGGTCAGAAAGCCGTTTGAATCCCTGGTGGCAGAACTGATTTACCGGGTGCAGGAACATGAACCTGGTTTTCACTGTATGGTCAAGGACGCCGTATTCAGGATCAACCGGGATATTCGTTTCAGCAAGGATAAATCTCCATATAAAACGTATGTCTCCGCGGTCATCGCTAATGGCGGCCGGAAGAATTTGTCTGAACCGGGTATGTATATTCAGCTTGAAGCGGACCGGCTGCTTGTATTTTGCGGGATTTATATGCCGGATAAGATTCAATTGCAAAAAATCAGGTCTGCCATTCTTAATAACGGAAAGGAAGTCAGCCGGCTGAAAAGCGACAAAAAGTTAAGCGCCCTCTTTGGGCCAATGAAAGGGGAACTCAGCAAGATATTGCCGCCTGAATTCAGGGAAGCGGCCCGCAAGGAACCCCTGCTGGCCCATAAACAATTTTATTTTGAATCCGGGTATACCGGCGCGCATTACCTTCAACGCAAGGACCTCGCAGCCTTTATTATGAAACACCATTCAGCAGCCAGGCCCTGGTCCATATTCCTTAAAAAGGCCATCCAAAATGATTGATTCACCCGCGGCCTTTTCTGAGCCTGCCGTGTGCATTTTGGAGTCCCCGCAACTCATTAACAATTCGTTGGCAATATTGTATTGGACTGAAAAATGCAAGTCCTTAATTTTGTTTAGAATTTTAACCCAATTCGATTATAAAAATTAAAAACAAACACTAATGAAAAAACTATTTTTCCTGTTGGTTGTAGGTTTTGGCCTGATCGCCGCCTGCAAAAATGAAAATAGCGCTGTCCGGGACGAAGCCCGTGCCGCCATTGAAGGTGCAGACGCAACCGCGACCACCGACCCGAATGCTGCCGCTGCAGCTGCAATCGTACCCGCCGGCCCGACGACTACCATTCAATTTATGGAAGAAGAATACAATTTCGGTACCATCAACCAGGGCGAGGTAGTTTCCCATACGTTCAAATTCAAGAATACAGGTTCTGAACCCCTGGTGATCACTGATGCCAAAGCCACCTGCGGCTGTACAGTTCCCAAAAAACCGACTGAACCTATCGCTCCCGGCGAAACCGGTGAATTGGTCGTTGAATTCAACAGCGCAGGTAAATCAGGTGCTCAGACCAAACAGGTGACGGTCACCGCCAATACCAATCCTCCCCAGTCTTTCATCCGTATCGTTTCTGATATCAAAGTGAAAGATGCTGCTGCAGGAGCTCAGTAAGCAGATTTACACCTTAAGATAGAATCTCCGGGCTTCGTTTGGAGCCCGGGTTCAAAAACAGGACCGATCCCAATACGGGGTTGGTCTTTTGTTTTTCAATCCCGTTTCACTGATTAATCGGTAAATACACAAAGACGTTTGGCCAGACTGCTTTAGACCATGGAATTACCTTGCCTATACCCGAGAATCGCTGGTCTCAAGGCCTTAGAAATTGGAAGTATAGGGGAGAACCTGCAGACAGGATCAATAAAGCTCTGTCCCTGCAAAGTGAAATGCAGACTCAATGGCCGCATTTTCATCGGAGTCCGAACCATGGACTGCATTCTCCCCGACATTGCGGGCATATAGAGCCCGTATGGTCCCGGGGGCAGCTTTTGCGGGATCGGTTGCCCCAATGAGGGTGCGAAAATCCTCCACGGCATTTTCTTTTTCAAGAATGGCTGCGACGATCGGACCCGAACTCATAAAATCAACGAGCTCGCCATAAAACGGCCTGTTTTTATGAACTTCATAAAACCTCCCGGCCGAGTCCCGGGTTAGCCGGGTAAGTTTTAATGCCGCGATCCGAAACCCGGCTTCGTTGATTTTATGAAGAATTGCCCCGATATGCCCGGCTGCAACTGCGTCGGGTTTAATCATGGTAAATGTGCGATTGGTAGCCATCTGATTATTTTTAGCGCCGCAAAGGTAATCCGATGTCACTAATATTGTGCCCAAGTCGTCAAATTTCCTGATCTTTGCGCCGTTTTTATGGAAGATCTGCCCGGGATAAAGTCTCTCATATCGCAGCCTCAGAATGTGGTGATCTTATCCCACCGCAATCCCGACGGCGATGCAATCGGTTCGAGCCTGGCCCTGCAGCTTTACCTCATCCGTAAGGGACACAAGGTCCATGTGATCTTTCCCAGCGAATACCCCTTAAATTTTGCCTGGTTGCCACTGGCTGATGAGATCGTCATTTTTGACCTCCTGCCCGAAAGGGCAAGAGAATTGATCCGGGTGGCTTCCGTGATCTGTTGCCTTGATTTTAATTCGCTCGACCGTATCGATAAAATGGGAGAACTGGTCAGGGAAAGCGTAGCCCGCAAAATCATGATCGATCACCACATCGACCCGGAGCCATTCTGCGATTATGTCATTTCAGACCCCGAGGCGAGCGCCACCGGTGAATTGGTCTATGATATGATCCTTGCCCTGGATGATCAAAAACTTATCTATCCAGACCTGGCCGAATGTGTTTACACCGGTATCCTGACAGACACGGGCAATTTTTCATACGGCATTTCACCTGCCATCATGCGGAAATCCGCCCATTTGCTGGAACTGGGTGTAGACAACAATAAAATCCAGGAGCTGGTTTATAAAAACCTTCCTGAGAAACAATTGCGTTTATTGGGATATTGCCTCTATCACCGCATGGAACTGCTGCCGGAATACCGGGCCGGGCTGATCTACCTGAGTAAGGAAGATTACAGCAAATTTTCCATCGTTCGCGGGGATACGGAAGGTATTGTGAATTACCTGCTCATGCTCAAATCCGTTCAAATCGCCGCCTTGATTACCGATCAGAACGGGATTATCAAATTTTCTTTCCGTTCCAAAGGCGATATTTCGGTACAGGCCCTGGCCCGTGAAAATTTTAATGGTGGTGGGCACAAAAATGCCAGCGGCGGTTATCAGCATACCAGCCTGAAAGAAGCTATAGAAAAATTTAAACTGGTCCTTCCCCGATATGCTGAACGGGTGTCAACGCTAAATATTTTAAATTAAAAATACATGTTGCAAACATTGAGAATCGGTTTATTCTTTTTTATCTTTTCATTCCTGGCTGTTCCGGCCTGTAAGACGGCTAGACGCCCGTCCACCCTGCTGGGATACGAATACGATCATCACATCAACAAAGGGGGCAGAAAACCCAAAGCCGGAGAGCATGCCTATTTCCATGCCATTACGATGGTTGAGGATTCCATTATCGAAAATACCCATGTCTATCCTTTTATACCCAATATGCGCATCGAGGTGGCCCCGGACAAAGAGGTGGAAGCGATCATCGACGGCCTGAAAGTCATGGGTATCGGTGACAGCATTACCCTTTACATCCCGATGGACTCCCTGCCATTCGCCCCGGCACAGTTCCAGAGTTTTAAAGAAATCAAACAGGTACTTACCCTGCTGGACATCAAAGACGAAGACGGCTTCAAAAAAGACATGGCCGTCCGCCAGCAGTTTTTATATGCCCTGGCGGATTCCCTGATGCACCGCGATTCAAGCACCAGGCTCCAGCTGGCGGGCATTATTCAGGATTATACAGACAACAAATTGACGGATAAGCTTCAAAACACGGAAGACGGTGTCAAATATTTGATCCTCCGGGAAGGAGTAGGGGAACGGCCATCCACAGGAGATATGGTGGAGGTGAATTATGTCGGTGCCCTTACCAACCAGTTTGTTTTTGACGCTTCTTTTCCCAAGGGCCAGCCTTATGTATACCGTCTGAATACCGGGCAGGTCATCAAGGGCTGGGATTCGGTAATTTCCCAATTCAACGAGGGCACGGAGGCCATCGTTTTTATTCCGCCGGCTCTCGCTTATGGCAAAGCGGGCTCCGCGCCTAATATTCCTCCTGATGCAGAGCTGGCCTTTTACATCAATTTATATAAGATCAGGAGGTTGTAACTTTTTAAAACAATAATATCATGACCATAGAACAATTAAAATCACTCAATGAGCGACTGGCTGCGCTAAGGAGGTTTCTTTGACGTCGGGAAACGCATTCACGACATCGAAGACAAAGAACAACTGACCTTCAACCCGGATTTCTGGAATGACCCCCTGAAGGCACAGGCGGTGCTGAAAGAAATCAAGATGAATAAAAAATGGGTTGAAAACTTCAAGACCATACAGGATCAGGTCGAAGAACTCGAGGTATTATTTGAATATTCAAAGGAAGGTGCGGTAGGAGAGGAGGAAGTGGATGTTCATTATCAGAAATGCCTGGAGATCATGGATGACGCGGAGTTCAGGTCAACGCTCAACCAGCCCCAGGATGCCCTGGGGTGCATTCTTGAAATTAACGCGGGGGCCGGAGGCACAGAAAGCTGCGACTGGTCCGACATGCTCCTCAGGATGTATATCATGTGGGCTGAGAAAAACGACTACAAGGTTTCCCAGCTCTACAAAGTGGACGGAGATGTAGCCGGTATCAAAAGCGCCGGCCTGGAGATTTCCGGGGACTATGCCTATGGGCTGCTGAAAGGGGAAAATGGCGTGCACCGGCTGGTGCGGGTAAGCCCATTTAATTCCCAGGGCAAACGAATGACGTCCTTCGCTTCCGTTTTCGTCCATCCCATGATCGACGACAGTATTGATATTCAGGTCAATACTGCCGACCTGGAATGGGATACCTTCCGGTCCAGCGGGGCAGGTGGTCAACACGTCAATAAAACGGAATCCGCTGTGCGGGTACGCCACCTTCCTTCCGGGATCGTGGTGGAATGCCAGCAGGAGCGTTCCCAGCACCAGAACCGCGACAAAGCCATTCAAATGTTGAAATCCAGGCTTTATGAAGCGGAATTGGAAAGGCAGATGGCAGCAAAGGAAAAGGTGGAAAACCAGAAAATGAAAAATGAATGGGGCAGTCAGATCCGGTCTTATGTGCTCGATGACAGGAGGGTCAAGGACCACCGGACCGGGCATACCGATTACAATACGGAAGCGGTGCTCAACGGATCGCTCAATGGTTTTTTAAAGGCCTACCTAATGTGGGATCAGAATCCGGTAGCGATAGAGGAGTAAAGTATAGTCCGGATGTGCTAAATTTAGGAACCCATAGCCTGTTCTTCAGGCCATTTTAATACGATATGACCAACAATCATTTAAAGTCCATAGGAGCCCACCACGACCAGGTCTGGCAGGGTTCCCCCTGGTATGGTTCGTCAGTAATGAACGGGCTCAGGGAAATTACCCTTCCGGAAGCCTCGGGACGTATTGCCAACCAGCATACCATCGCGGAGATCCTCAACCACATGACCCAATGGAAAAAGTTTGTTCTTGAAAAACTGAGGGGGAATGCTGGTTTTGATATCAAGGTAGACAGTCACGCGGATTGGATCATGGTGAATGTCCTCGACGAAGTGGCCTGGGAAAATATTAAAAAACAATATGACCAGGTGACGCGTGACCTGCTCGCTGAGATTCCAAAGCATCAGGATGATCTCCTGGACGAGCCGGTCACCGGCAGGAAATATACTTACCGGGATTTGATGGAAGGGATCACCGAGCACGATATATACCATCTGGGACAGATCATGCTGTTGAAAAAAATCATGCGCGATGAAATTTAAGGAAGCCAATGCGCTCAATCACGTGGCCGCATTTCACGATTTGTTTGATGCGCCGGTCCTTTCTGTTCCTGCCATTCCCCCGGCGGAGCGTTGTGCCCTCCGGGTCAAACTGCTGCAGGAAGAATTGAATGAATTGCAGGAGTCGATCGAACAAAATGACCTGGTCGGCATCGCGGATGCGCTGGGTGATCTGCAATATGTTCTATCCGGAGCGGTTCTTGAATTTGGATTGGCAGACCGGTTTGCTGACGTTTTTGATGAGATTCAGCGATCCAATATGAGCAAGACCTGCCGTACTCTGGAAGAAGCCACCCGGACAGCAGCCTGGTTTGAAAATGAGAAAAAAATCACCACACAAATTGTCCAAAAAGGGGAGGCCTTTATAGTATATCGTCTGCCCGACTACAAGATTTTAAAGTCGATAAACTATTCCGAGGCTGACCTTAAACCCATTATCCAGCCGGATGGGAAAGTTTAATTTTTTATTAAAATAGACTCTATTTAACCCTGACCGGGCTATTTTATTTATAAATTTACATTTTGAGGTTTGATTCACTTGCTTGGCACCAACTTTGCAAGTATCAAGGCCTAGAACATATCCACGCTTTGGTCCCGAAAAGTCGGGACTTTTTTTTGCCCTGATTTTAAAATTGTCTTTATATTCGACTTTAAATGGCGGATAAAGCGACATTCGGGATCAGAAAGGGCAGGGGAGCACAGTTTAATCCCTCCAGCCGTTTCAACATCCTGCACCCGGACGAACAATTGATCCTCGAAGCAAAGACCAGATTCATCCCTACCCAGGCAAAAACGATAGTCAATAAGGTGGAAAGCCCCGATATTCCCATGCCTTTTTCCATGAATCCATACCAGGGCTGTGAGCATGGATGTGTCTATTGTTATGCCCGTAACACCCATCCTTATTGGGGTTATAGCGCCGGTTTGGATTTTGAGCAAAAAATACTGGTTAAAAAAGAGGCTCCTGCCCTGTTGATAAAATACCTGGGCGGCAAGAATTACCTGCCTCAACCCATCCTCCTTTCTGGAAACACGGACTGCTACCAACCGGCTGAACAGGAATTCAGGCTGACCCGACAAATCCTTGAAATCTGCCTTCAGTACCGTCAGCCATTAAGTGTCATCACCAAAAACAGCCTGATCCTGAGGGACCTCGATATACTGCAACCCATGGCCGGAATGGGACTGGTGCAAGTCATTCTTTCCATAACTACCCTCGATGAGTCCTTGAGGAGCATGCTTGAACCCAGGACGGCCGCTTCCATAAAGAGATTAAAAACAGTGGAAGAATTGAGTCGACACGACATACCTGTTTTTGTGATGATGGCCCCCGTAATACCCGGGCTCACCGATCATGAAATCCACCAGCTGGCTGAAAAGGCTGCTGGCCACGGTGCCTGGGATTTTTTTTATTCACTCCTGCGGCTCAACGGCGATGTGGAGCCCATATTTAAGGATTGGCTTGAGAAGACCTTTCCAGACCGGGCCGAAAAAATCATGAATCGTACAGCGAATTGTCATGGGGGCAGTGTGCAGGATTCAAGGTTTAAAGTCCGTATGAAAGGCGAAGGTCATTATGCCCAATTGATCCGCGAACAAGTCAGGCTAGCAAAAATCAGGCAGGGTTTTCCAAAGAGGGAGGCAGGTCCCCTGGATTGCAGCCGTTTTAAAGTCCCCAAGGCGCAATTGGAATTATTTGACTGACTTCACAGGGGTACCTGGAGCGCTAGCAGGTTTTGCAGGGTTTCGCGGTGCCGTATGAGTTTGGCTTCCCCTTGTTGTAAATAAACTTCTGCCGGTCTTGGACGCGAATTGTAAGAAGAGGCCATCGAATAACAATAGGCTCCTGCATTGGCAAAGGCCAGGACATCCCCGGGCCGGATTTCAGGAATCATCCGGTCCGATGCGAAAGTATCGGTTTCGCATATATTCCCCACCACATCGTATTTTTCAGGTGTGCCTCCCGGATTGCTGATGTTGGTGATGGTATGCCATGCGCCGTAAAACATGGGACGGATAAGATGATTGAATCCGCTGTCAACGCCTGCAAAATGGATGCCGCCGTTTTCTTTGACCCAGGTGCAGGTGACCAGGAAAGTACCGGCTTCACTGACCAGAAATTTCCCCGGTTCAAACACCAGCCGCAGGGGCTTGCCATATTCCGTGCAAAAGCCGGTAAACCGGTCCGCGACCAGGCTGCCCAGTTGAGCCATGTCCGTTTTTTTATCATCTTCATAATAAGGCACTTTAAAACCACTTCCCAGGTCGATGTAGTCCAGTGACCTGAAGCGGGGAGCTACCGAAAGAAGGACCTCAACGGCTTCCATGAACTGATCGCTTTCCAGGATATCGCTTCCACTGTGTATATGAAGTCCGTTTATTTTGAACGGTGCAGATTCCACCAGCCGGAGTATGTCGGGGAGGTAATTCATCCCGATGCCAAATTTGGCCTTGGAATGGCCGGTGGAAGTTTTATCATAAGCCCCGGCCATGACCGAGGGATTCATCCGCAGTCCTGCTGGGATCTCAGGAAACTGAGAAATATACCACTCCAGCACTGGCAGGCTGTCCAGGGTAATCTGAGCGCCAGTGCCAACCGCGAAACGGATTTCTTCGGCAGAAGCAAAACTGGGAGTAAACCGGATCAAGGAGGGATCAAAACCTGCGAGGAGTGCCAGTTCAAGTTCTCCCCTGGAAACACAATCCACTCCCAGCCCCTGCTTGCGGATCGTATCCAGGATGGCCAGGTTGCTGTTGGCCTTCATGGCATAACAATAAAGGGTATCCGGATAAGGAATGGTTTCCTGCAATATCCGGGCCTGCCGTATGATGATTTCCTCATCGTAAACATAGAGGGGGCTTCCGAATTTATTGACCAGATGGATCATGGATGCTTTGAAATTAAATGCAAGTATAGAAAAGAAAAGGAGTAACCAATAATTTCAGCAAGTATCCGTCTTGGTCACCATTGAGATCAGAAAGACAGCCGCTCTGCGATAACCCTGCCACATATACTCCAGGTAACGGTCGGCCGGCAATATCCTTCAAAACACCGGCTTATTTTTTCCCTATTTTTGCAGCCGCATGATACGAGTCCGACCCGAGGCATTATTTCAACACCTGGAATTCGATAAACTCAACCAATCTGTCGCCTCCCTCTGCCTGATTGAAGACACCCGAAACCGTTTTTTCCCCATAGCCGTCATGACCGCCAAACAAGCGATTGACCGCGCGCTGGACGAAACACTCGAATTTAAGTCGGCCTACGAAAGGAACGGCCTGCTACCCGTACACGCCTGCGCGAGTATCTCGGACAGTCTTGCCAGGACCAGCATGTCAGGGTATGTATTCGAATTGGAAGCGCTGGTCCATATCTTTCTGGTGCTAAAAAACCTCGAGGAAATAGGGCATTTTTTCAAAAACCCCGACCATGTAAAGGCCATGCCCCTGGCAGCGCAGGGTTTCGGAGCATTGAACTATACCCAGGAGCTTTTCCGGGAGATGAGGCAGATCTTTGATGACTCCAACCAGATCAGGCCGGATGCGACACCCGAATTGAAAACGATCAGCCGAGCGATCCGGTCAAAGGAGGCCGAAATTGACCAGGTGTTCAGGTCCCTGCTCAACGAATACCGCAAACAGGGCTGGCTGAGCGAATCGGGTGAAAGCATCCGCAACAACAGGAGGGTGGTGGCGGTTCAATCGGAAAACAAACGTAAGATCAAGGGTATCATCCACGATGAATCCACCACAGGCCGGACCACCTACATCGAACCGGAACTCATCATCGAAAAAAACAATGAGTTGTTTGATTTGGAGATGGATTACCAGAAAGAGATCTACCGGATCCTCCAGGTCCTGAGCAAATCCTGTCAGCGGGATTCAGATATGTTGTGCGCAGGTTGGGAAATGCTCCTTCATTTCGATTTTATCCGTTCGAAAGCAATTTTTGCAGTAAACTGCCATGCTTTCCGCCCAGAGGTGGCTGACCGGCCACAGTTAAAAATTAAGTCAGGCAGGCATCCCCTTTTGATATTAAAAAACAAGGTCCTGGGCAGGGAAACGGTACCCTTCGATCTCATTCTTAACGGTGATAACCGGGTGCTTATTCTCAGTGGACCCAACGCCGGGGGAAAGTCCGTTGCCATGAAAGCCGTCGGCTTGATTCAACTGATGGTGCAGGCCGGCATGCTCATCCCGGCTCATGAAGCCAGTGAAATGGGTATATTTTACAATTTCCTCGGCGATATCGGTGACCAGCAGTCCCTGGAAGATGACCTCAGCACGTATAGTTCGCGTCTGCTCAAAATGAAACAATTCCTGGAAGTTGCTGACGGACGGAGCCTGGTGCTGATCGATGAATTCGGATCCGGGACAGATCCCAAACTCGGAGGAGCCATCGCGGAAGCCATCCTGTTTGAATTGAATAAACGAAAAGTTTATGGGGTGATCACGACCCATTATTCCAATCTCAAGGTGTTGGCCTTTAAAACAAAGGGCCTGCTCAACGGGGCCATGATCTTTGATACGGAACACCTGAAGCCGACCTTTCAACTCAAAGTGGGGAGGCCCGGGAGTTCTTATGCTTTTGAGGTTGCGTTCCGCAGCGGTCTTCATCCTGAAGTCATTGAGCACGCCAAAAGAAGGACACACGAAGACCAAAAGGAATTGGAGGAATTGCTTATTGAGCTCCAGAAGGATAAACTGGCACTTCAGGATCAGTTGGGCAGAGCGAAGGACAAAGAATTGAAATTGGATAAGCTGGTCATGAATTATGAAAAACTCAATGCGGAATTCGAATTAAAGAAGAAAAAGTTTAAACTGGAACAAAAAGACTGGGAGTTGCATGCTGAAAAAGTGCTTGCCGATAAAATCGGTAAAGCCCTCCGTGAAATAAAATCAAGTCCGTATAAAGGGCATGGCCAAAAGAAACTGGAAGAGGTAAAACAAAAAATGGATACGCTCCAACAGGACCTGAAAGTCATGCATACAGAAATTACCAAACTGGAAACGGCGCAGGACAAACCCATGACCGTGGGGACATTTGTTCGCCTTCGGCAGGGTTCCGAGATTGGCCGGATCGCCTCCATCCGGAAGGACCATGCGCAAGTGGAAATGGGATCCCTGGTACTGAATATGCCCCTGCGGGACCTGGTTAGAACCAGGGAGCCCGTAAGTCAAACCGACCGGGAACTGCCAAGGCAAATCCTGGTGGAAGAAAAAAAAGTCGAAGGGTCCCTGGATCTCAGGGGTATGAGCAAATCGCAGGCCATTGAGTTGCTGCAGAATTATCTCGACCGTGCCCTGCTCAGCAATGTGCATGAATTGCGGATCCTTCATGGAAAGGGCAACGGTATACTGAGGGACCTGGTAAAAACACAGGCCCGGCAATATAAAGCCATAAAAAAAATCTTTCATCCTCCCAGCGAATCGGGTGGCGAGGGTATTTCGATCCTTCAACTGGAATAAACCATAGAATGAAATCCTACCTGTCACTCATTAAATTCAGCCATACCGTGTTTGCCCTGCCGTTCGCGGCGGTCGGGGTGGTGTTGGCAATTGTGGATGGCTTTACCCTGAGTATGCTGCTCGGGCTCAAAATTCTTTTTTGTATGGTGTTTGCCCGGAGCGCGGCCATGGCCTTTAACCGATGGGCGGATGAACGATTCGACCGGCTCAATCCAAGAACAGCCGGGCGGGAGATCCCTGCAGGCATTGTATCCTCCAATGAAGCATTGTATCTGACCGCCGCCAACAGCCTTGCTTTTGTAGTCACGGCCTGGTCGATCAATTCCATATGTTTTTATTTATCGCCGGTAGCACTCATCACTATTCTTGGGTACAGTTATACCAAACGATGGACCGCTGTTTGCCACCTGATTCTCGGCTGTGGCCTGGCCCTGGCGCCCATTGGCAGTTATCTTGCCGTTGCCGGTAAATTTTCCCTGATCCCGCTCCTTTATTCCGGGGTGGTGTTTTATTGGGTTGCCGGTTTTGACATCATTTACGCCTTGCAGGATGAAGAGTTTGACAAAGCCCATCGTTTGCATTCCATCCCGGCCCGTTTTGGAAAATCCAAGGCACTCGGGATAAGCCGGCTCCTGCATTTCATAAGTGCCATGATCCTTCTTTTCGCCACCTGGCAGATTCAAAGCCGGTACATGAGTTCAGGGATATGGCTTTGGTTGAGCGCAGCGGTATTTATCCTCATGTTGGTATACCAGCAAAATCTGGTCAACCCAAGGGACCTTAGCAAAATCAATCTTGCCTTTTTTACTACCAACGGCCTGGCCAGCGTGATTTATGGTGTTCTTTTTAGTTTTGATTTATTGTTTTAGCACCTCCATCCTGAACTAACCAACTAGCCAACTTACCTACAACTAACTGACAAACTGACAAACTGATTAACTGACTAACTCTTCAGCCATTCCGTAAAATCCCGTATAGCGCTTGCCCTGTGACTTAACCTGTTTTTAATGGAAGAATCCAGTTCTGCAAAACTCCGATCAAAGCCCTCCGGCTGGAAAATGGGATCGTATCCAAAACCACCCATCCCTTTTCTTTCCGGCAGGATCAGGCCATGAACCCGCCCTTCAAATAGATGGTATTCTTTTCCATCGTAAAAGGCGATTACGGCAATGAAATAAGCCCGGCGGTTCTTCATATCCACCATTTCAGAGAGTACCTTATCCATATTGGCTACCGGATCTTTTTGATTTCCGGCGTAACGGGCGCTGAGGATTCCTGGCCGGCCATCCAACGCTTCAACTACAAGGCCTGCATCCTCGGCAAAACAGGGGTGTTTAAAAAGTTCAAAACCCTGCCGCGCTTTATGTTTTGCATTAGCCTCAAAGACAGTAAAGGGTTCATCCAGGTCTTGTTCAAATCCCATTTCGCCCAGCGTGCGGACCTGATAGGTAGGTCCAAGGATGGCCCTGATTTCTTCCGCTTTCTTTTTGTTCTGGCTTGCAAACAGGAGAGTAGGGGAAGTCATTTGTAAATCTGGTCAGAGTACGATATTGATCATCTTTCCGGTAACCACAATTACTTTTTTGGGCGTATTTCCATCCAGCCATCTCTGTACAAAATCCAGCCCGAGGGTCATGCGCTCCAGGGAAGCGGGATCCGCTTCTGCCGGATAATCCGCGTTGCCTCTTTTTTTACCATTGATACAGATCGGGTAATTCACCGTGCTTTCAATCAAATGGGCCGGGTCCGCCACCGGATATGGTGTATGGTGAACAGATTCCACGTGTCCAAGCAGTTGCCAAAGTTCTTCCGTGATAAATGGGGCAAAGGGCGCCATCAGCCGGATGAAAGGGTCCAGGATCTCCTGTTTGTTGCATTGCAGGGCCTTTAATTCGTTTGAAGCAATCATAAAATGGGAAACACAGGTGTTGAACGAAAACCGTTCAACATCTTCCGTGACCCGCTTGATGCATTTATGAAGAATTTTGAGTTCATCCGCAGTGGCCGGCTCACCGGATACAAAAAATTTTCCTTCCGCGAAAAACAAAGCCCAGATCCTGCGGACAAATTTACCAACCCCGTCGATACTCCGGGTATCCCAGGGTTTGGATTGTTCCAGGGGCCCAAGAAACATTTCAAACAGGCGGAAGCAGTCCGCTCCATATTCACCAACCACTTCATCCGGATTGATAACATTGTGCAGGGATTTGGACATTTTCGCCAGGTCACCCTGGGTATAAAAACGGCCTTCGGGAGGAAAATCAGGGGAAGTAAACGTTCCCAGGTCTGTCCTGAACAAGGCTTCATGGTAATCAGGCATAAACTGGATGAACCGTCGGATCCCACCTGCATCCAGGTAGGAATTCATGCTTCCATAATCCCGGACGAATCCTATGGGAACCGGAAGTGTAATATATTCTTTGTTCTGGTCGGGGCTTATCAATGATCGGGAAACAAAGACATGCCGCCCTCCTTCTTTTTCCTTCAGGAGAAAAGCCGACTCTGAAATGCCCTGGATCTTGCCCTGGTTAAGCAGTTTTTTATAAGGCTCCTTGGTGACCGTATGACCCAGGTCAAATAAAAATTTATGCCAGAACCGTGAATAGAGCAAGTGTCCGACGGCATGTTCCGTACCCCCAACATAAAGGTCAACATCCTGCCAGTACCGGATCGATGAGGCAGATGCAAATTCCTGTTCGTTGTGGGGGTCCATGTAACGGAGAAAGTACCAGGAAGACCCGGCAAATCCTGGCATGGTATCGGTTTCCCGGGTATACCCATTAGACAACCTGACCCAGGATTCCAGTTTGGATAAGGGGGCTTTTCCGTTGGAACCCGGACGAAAATCATCCAGGGCGGGCAGGGTCAGCGGCAATTCTTCCTCCGGTAAAGTGTGCGGTATGCCTTCCGCATCAAAAATCACCGGAAAAGGCTCACCCCAATACCTTTGCCTTGAATAATTGGCATCCCTCATTTTATAATTGATTTGTTTTTTTCCGATGCCCATGTTTTCGATCCTGGATGAAATCAGTTCAATGGCATCAAGAACCTCCAGGCCATTCAGAAAATCGGAATTGATCATTTTACCCAGCTTGTCTTCGATGGTCGCTCCGGGGTACATGGACTTGTCGATGATCTCAATCACAGGCAGTGCAAACTTTTTGGCAAAGGCCAGATCCCTGGCGTCATCTGCGGGTACCGCCATGATGGCCCCCGTCCCGTATTCCTTCAGAACGTATTCGGCTATCCAAACCGGGATACGAGCCCCGTTGAAGGGATTGACCGCAAAAGCCCCGGTAAATGCTCCGGTTACTTCCTTGACCTCGGCCATGCGGTCCCGGTCCGATCTCGAACCTACATAATGAAGGTAATCCGCGACGGCCTTTTTCTGACCCTCCGTGGTGATCTGGCCGACCAATTCGTGCTCTGGAGCCAAAACCATGAAGGTGGCCCCAAAAATGGTATCAGCCCGTGTCGTATAAATTTCAAGTCTTTCGTTATGCCCTTCCAGTTCAAAAAACAACTGGGCGCCTGTGGAGCGGCCAATCCAATTGCTTTGCATGATTTTCATGGATTCACTGAAGTCCACTTCGTTTAAATCCTGAAGCAATCGCTCTGCGTAGGCTGTAATGCGTAAAAACCACTGCGTCATTGGTTTCCTTTCCACAGGATGTCCTCCCCGCTCGGAAAGCCCGTCTTTGATCTCATCATTGGCCAGTACGGTGCCCAAAGCTTCACACCAATTGACAAAGGCCTCTTTCCGGTAGGCGAGCCGGTAGTTCATCAGGAGGTCTGATTTTGTTTTTTCCGTGAAGGCCTTCCACTCCCCGGCGCTGAATTTGGGAACCGGGGAATGAGATGCACGTACAAGAAGGTTGCCGGATTCAGTAAAAATCTTTTCCAGTTCCCCGATTGGGCGAGCCTTTTCCAGGTCCAGGTCATACCAATGGTGAAAAAGCTGTATAAATATCCATTGAGTCCATTTGTAAAAAGAAGGGTCGCTGGTGCTTACCTGCCGGCTCCAGTCATAACTGAATCCGATATTGCCCAGTTGTTCCCGGTAGCGGGTAATGTTCTGGGCAGTGGAGACCGCCGGGTGGATACCGGTCTGAATAGCATATTGTTCGGCAGGCAGGCCGAAGGAGTCAAATCCCATCGGGTGCAGGACCTCAAAACCTTTCATCCTCTTGTACCGAGCAAAAATATCGGAAGCTATGTATCCCAGAGGGTGGCCAACATGGAGGCCTGAGCCCGAGGGATAAGGGAACATGTCCAATACATAATATTTAGGCCTGCTGCTGTTATTGGAAACCTTATACGTTTGGTTTTTTTCCCAATAACTTTTCCACTTTGATTCTATTGCCGCTGAATTGAATTCCATAAAGGCACAAAAGTAAGAAAAGCGTTGTAGTCAGTTAGTAAGTTAACCAGTTTGCCAGTTAACCAGTTTGCCAGTTAACTAGTTTGCCAGTTTGCCAGTGGGATAGTTAGAAAGTCTGAAAGTTTGTATGTATGCTGAAAACTGAATACTGAAAACTGATAGCAGGTAGCTCAATGCTCACCTCTCAATTCAACGTAAACGGCGCAAACAGAATCCCTTTTCGCGCATCATAGTCCACCCGGATGCCGGCGTGGTGAAGGTCGATTTTTTCCGGGTCTTTGCGCCCGTCAATGATAAAAACTTTACATCCCTGGGCGTATCTCAGTTCCGGGTTGTTGTCCTTCCAGCAATGGGCAAGTTCGTATACCGTGGCGGAATAATTGTTATGCCACCTGCTTCCAAAAACGATCTCCAGGTAAATGATTCCGTTCTGAAAATCCAAAAGCCTGGATTTTAATCCATAGCCGACCCGGTAGAGACAGTCGGTCTTGATGATGTGTTTGCGATTGATTTCTTCGATATTTACCACCTCCTGGTTCCTTCAGAAATTGTGCCAAATTGAAATTTTAACAATATTTCAGGGCGCGGGAATAAATAACCGGGACGATGGCAGGTCCATTTTTCTTTTTGCTATGTCCAATGAATCCGGGATGCTGAGCCTGGCCAATCAGGTTAAAAAATAATATACGCTCCGCAACCGATACCTGTGCAATATTAATTCGGGCTTTCAAACTACCAGGCTTCTATACACCGGAAATGGATAATTTTTTATGCTGAGAATTTTATGATTTTATTCACTTTTATAATTATTTTTATATAATTGATTTACAATTAGTTATAATTATTCTTGTATTGAATAAAGTTAAAAAAGAACTATCAAATTTTAAAAAATTAGCATTTTATTAGAATTTTCTGAGTCAATTGTTATTTTTGGCCGTCCGATACGTTATATACGGATATTCGGCATTTATTGATTATAACTCGCAGATATAGAATTTAAATTTTGATTCTTAATAAATTGTATGAAAAGGGAAAATTTTACTCCAAAACTGAAGCAAGCATGCAGGTCGTTCCTTTCGGCCGGACTGCTGCTTCTCACCGTTTCTGTGAGCGCCCAGATTACAGGGGTGGTTACGGACAGAGCTACAGGTGATCCATTGATCGGGGCTTCGATCCTGATCAAAGGGACTGCTACGGGTACCGTCACGGATGTCGACGGGTCTTACAGTATCGTTGCGAAAGAAGGTGATGTATTACAGGTTTCTTACACCGGGTTCACCGCGATAGAAGTATCGGTTGGCCCCAATGCGGTCCTCAATATTATGCTTGATGAAGGGGTCTTAATTGACGAGGTGGTGGTTACCGGATATACGACAACCAAGAAAAAAGACTTTTCCGGTGCCGTTTCCCTGGTAAAGGCTGCCGAATTGAAAGCGGTGCCTTCGGGTAACGTGGAACAACAGCTCCAGGGCCGTGTATCTGGTGTAACCGTGGTGACCAACGGCCAACCCGGCACCACCAGCATCATCCGGGTCAGGGGTTTTGGCGCCTTAGGTGGAAACCAGCCGCTCTACATCGTGGACGGGCAGCCGGTAGGCTCTACCGACTTCCTCAATCCCGATGACATAGAATCGACTACGGTATTAAAAGACGCCGCTTCCGCTTCTATTTACGGAGCCCGCGCTGCCAATGGGGTTATCGTTTACACTACTAAAAAAGGGTCTAAAAACTCCAGGAAGGTAAATATCAGCTATGATGGGGTCTTTGGATTTACTGATCCTAACGTGGCGGGAGCACCAAAAATGCTTACACCGCAGGAGCAGGCCGATTGGACTCATATTGCCTACCGCAATAATGCAGCAGCCAACGGTACTGAGGTCAAATACAACCATCCCCAGTATGGTACCCAGGCCCAGGCGACCCTTCCCGACTATCTCCATGCCAATGGAGCGAACGGAGTTCGTGGTAGTGTTGATGTGGAAGCCATCAAAGCAGCTGCAGCTGCCAATCCCGGAACGGTTTTCTTGATCAAACCAAACCTTGCAGGGACCAACTGGTATGATGAACTCACCCGGACCGCCGGCCTTATGCGCCACACTCTTGGCTTTAGCGGTGGCGGTGAAAATAGCCGCTTTTATGTATCCCTTGGCGCTCAAAACCAGGATGGTATCCTCATCCAGAACAAGTTTAAAAGGTATTCCCTCCGTGCCAACATGGAATATAACCTGACCAACAAACTTCGTTTCGGCCAAAACATTCAGTTTACCTATCGGGCTGTCCTGGGTCAGGAAGGTGGAACGGGTGGTATTGGTATTGCGGATGATGAATCCAGCGTATTATCCGCTTACCGGATGCCCACGGTGATCCCCGTGTTTGATGAGCTTGGGCAATATGCCAGCACCAAAGCCGCCGGATTCAACAACCCCAGAAATCCAATCAGGTCCCGCGAACTGAACAATAAGGATGACCGCAGTTATAACATGAACGGCTTGGGTAACCTCTATCTGGAACTGGATGTTATTAAAGGTCTGGTACTTCGTACCTCCATTGGAGGGGATTATGGCTCCAGTTTTTTTAAAAATTACAACTACAGGTATTTGGGTGACTCAGAACCGGAAGCCAGCAACTCCTTCAGTGAAGGAAGTAGTAATAGCTTTGGTTGGGTAAATACCAATACTGCCAACTACAATTTTAAAGTTGGTAATCATGGCTTTAGTATTTTAGCCGGGGCTGAGTTTCTCAATACGGGCAAAGGAAGGTTTATCAATGGTTCCGGACTCAACCCATTTTCAACCGATCTGGATTATGTGAACCTCAACGTAGTTCAGAGCCCGCAAGTAAACAGTGGCCTTTTCAGCGGCGTCAATTTTGAATCCCTATTTGGGAAATTGGATTACAATCTGAACGACAAATATTACGTGTCTGCAACAGTAAGAAGGGATGGTTCTTCCCGTTTTGGTGTAAACAACAGGTATGGAGTATTTCCAGCCTTTGCCGCTGCCTGGAGGGTGACTGGTGAAGACTTCCTCCGTGCCAATGAAGTACTGACCGACCTGAAAATCAGGGGTGGCTGGGGCCAGATGGGTAACTCCAACAACGTGGACCCTGCGAACCAGTATTCATTATATGCCGCAAACAGGGGCAATTCGTTTTATCCCATTGAAGGACAAAACAGCGGGGTCAACGAAGGTTATTACCGTTCCCGTATCGGAAACCAGGACGCCAAGTGGGAAACATCTACTACCATCAACATCGGTTTTGATGCGACCTTATTTGATGGGAAATGGGAAATTGTCGGTGATCTTTGGAAGAAAAAGACCGATGACCTTCTCTATACCGTTCCCCTCCCTGGTGTAGTGGGTAGTTTTGCTTCCGCTCCTGCAGTCAATATTGCCAAGATGAACAATTCAGGATTTGACTTGTTGGTAATCAACCGCGGTAAACTAGGCTCCAGCTGGAACTATGATGCCAGTTGGACCAGTTCATTCCTGAAAAATGAGATTACCTACCTCGCTCCGAATATTACTTTCTTTGGAGGAAATGCATACAGGGGTGTAAGCCCGATCCGGAATGCGGTTGGACAACCCTTATCTTCTTTCTTTGGTTACAAAGTACTCGGCTATTTTAAAGATGCCGCCGATGTTGCCAGCTCTCCTGCTCAGACCGGGAAAGGAGTGGGAAGGTTTAAATACGAAGATGTCAATGGAGATGGCAAAATTGATCCATCCGATCGGACTTTTATTGGAAATCCGGTGCCTAAATACACTGGTGGCCTGGTATTAAATGCTTCCTGGAAAAATCTCACCTTTGGAACATATCTGTATACCTCTCTGGGTAATAAGATATTCAACTTCTCCAAATGGTTTACCGACTTCTTCGGTTCCTTCGAAGGTTCCGGTAAAGGCGAAAGGGCCAAGCAGTCCTGGACCCCCGCATTGGGTGACAAAGCAAAAGCACCGATCTGGGAAAGCGCTTCAAATGTAAGTACCAATGCCGGTGAAAATTCCTGGTACGTGGAAGACGGTTCTTACCTGAGAATGCAATACCTTTCCGTTGGTTATACCCTGCCAACCAAATTGATCAAACCACTTGGACTTTCTAAGGTAAGTTTGAACCTGGCCGGTACCAATATCTTTACCATTACCAAATACCAGGGACTTGATCCGGGTGTAGGCGGTGACGTAGACACCAACTTTGGGGTGGATGTTGGTAACTATCCGGTGACCCGTGGAATGACCTTGGGCATTAACGTGGGATTTTAATTAACTAAAAGACTTAAATAAAAAACATTAATAATGAAAAAGAATTCAAACTGGAGAAAAATCAGCCTGAGCCTGATCGCAGCGGCTACTTTTACTTTCTCCTGCAAGGATAACTTTCTGGAAGTTCCGCCGACGGGCTCCCTTGCCAATGCACAACTCGCAACCAAAGCAGGGGTTGAAGGTGCCTTGATCGGGGCTTATTCCATGCTCAATAGCAAAGGATATACCCAGGTTGCTGCACCCAACAACTGGGTGTTCGGCAGCATACTTGGGGGTGAAGCAAATAAAGGGACCGATCCCGGTGATTTTAGTTCCATCAACCCGATTCAGCGGTATGAGACTGAGCCGACTTCAGGCGATGTAAATGGCACCTGGCTTGCTAAGTATGAAGGCATTTCCAGAAGCAATGCTGTCTTAAGGCTTGCCGCGGCTGCAACGGACATCTCCGCAGCGGATCTCAAACGCATACAGGGTGAAGCCCGTTTTTTAAGAGGACATTTTTATTTCGAGCTTAAAAAAATCTTCAACAGCGTTCCGTATATAGATGAAACTAAAGATTACGGAAGCGGAATTGAAAAGGTTCAAAACAGCCCAAATTTTTGGGATAAAATCGAAGCCGATTTCAAATTTGCTTACGATAACCTGCCGGAAACCCAATCTCAGGCCGGCCGGGCCAATAAATGGGCTGCCGGATCTTATCTCGCAAAGGCTTATCTGTTCCAGAAGAAATGGAACGATGCCAGAACCTTACTGGATGCCGTGATCGCGAATGGCAAAACAACCAATGGTAAGAAATATGGCTTGGTAGCTAATTATGCTCAAATTTTCAATGCCGCCAACGATAACCATGAAGAATCCATATTCGCAGTACAAAGCGCAAACAATTCCGGCAGCGTCAATAACTCAAATCATTTTGACGTTCTGAATTATCCTTACAATACCGGTACCGACGGACCCGGGAACTGCTGCGGGTTTTTCCAACCCAGTTTTGATTTGGTGAATTCGTTCCGCACGGATGCCAATGGCCTTCCTTTATTGGATGGATCTTACAACAGTGCGGCTAATGCAGTCAAACACGACTACAACATTGAATCGGCTTCTCCCTTCACGCCTGATGCAGGAACACTCGATCCCCGCCTCGATCATTCCGTAGGACGCAGGGGAATCCCTTACCTGGATTGGATTGCCCATCCTGGTAAAAACTGGATCAGGTCTCAAGGTTACGCCGGACCTTACTCCAATAAGAAGTATGTCTATTATAAGTCTCAGGAAAATTCCCTGACCGATGGAAGCGGATGGACCCGTGGATATTCAGTCATGAATTATACAATTCTCCGTTTCGCTGATGTATTGCTCATGGCCGCTGAGGCTGAAGCAGAAGGCGGTAGCCTGGAAAAGGCCCGCAGTTATGTCAATCAGGTACGTGCCCGTGCAGCCAACCCGTCTTCCTGGGTTAAGAAACCGGACGGATCCAATGCGGCTAATTATGTCATAGGTTTATATAATACACCTTGGACAGATAAAAACGCTGCACTCAATGCCATCCGTTTTGAACGCAAACTCGAATTGTCCGGTGAAGGGCATCGTTTCTTTGACCTGGTGCGCTGGGGCATAGCAAAAGATGTATTGAATAAATACCTGGCAAATGAAGCGGTATTGTTGGTAACCATGTTTGGCGGCGCGAGCTTTAAGGACGGTAAAGAATACTTGCCCATCCCGCAAACCCAGATTGATATTCAGGGCAAGGATGTCCTTACCCAGAATCCGAGCTACTAATAGGCTTTAAGATTTTAATCATACATGTACAGGGCCACCGGTTTAGAAGCCGGTGGCCTTTTTAATTTTATATACCGGTTTTTATTCCCCCGGGAATGGCTTGACTCAGTCAATTTTAGGTTTATTTTATATGAACATGAGGTGGCGATGTGTAGATTTGTCCTTGATTATGAAACGGATATCTATCGGTCTGGCAGCTTGCCTGATGATCATGGCCTGCAAGCCGAGAACGGCCCTTTTTACACTAATCCCGCCAGAATCGTCAGGCATCACCTTTGTCAATGAGATTACGGAATACGATACCTTTAATATCCTCAATACTGAGTTTATATACAACGGGGCAGGGGTGGCCATTGGTGACCTCAACGGCGATGGACTGGAAGACCTTTATTTCGCCGGGAACCAGGTGGGTAATCGTTGTTATCTAAACCTTGGAAATCTTAAATTCAAAGACATTACCGAAGCCGCCGGGGTGCAGAAAACAAAGGGCCAATGGTCATCCGGGGTCAATATCCTGGACGTCAATACCGACGGGAAACAGGATATTTATGTATGCAATACCCTGATCCGGAATGGGGACCAAAGAAAAAATTTATTATTCATCAATCAGGGCAGCCAGGGGGATATTCCGGTATTTAAAGAAAGCGCCGCGGAGTATGGCCTGGATGATACTTCCTACGCCTCGCATGCGCAATGGCTGGACTATGACCTTGATGGAGACCTGGACCTCTTTATTGGCACCAATTTTATCGACAGGCCCAGGCCCGGCACCTTCGTCAAGGATGTAAATAATGATTGTGCCCTCAATTGTGATAAACTATACCGCAACGACCGGGACAGCATCCTCGGGCATCCCCGCTTCACTGAGGTATCCGAGGCGGCCGGGCTGAACCTTCACGGCTACAGCCACAGCAGCCTCATCTATGATTTTAATGAGGATGGCTGGCCGGATATTTATGTGGCGAATGATTACCTCAGCGACGACCTGATCTACATCAATAAACAGGATGGGACCTTTACCAACCGGTTGGCGAGCATTTTCAGACACCTCGCCTCTTCCGCGATGGGCAGCGATCTCGGCGATATCAACAACGACGGCCGGATGGAAGTGATTACCGCAGAAATGTTGCCCAATACCAACCTCAGGAAAAAAACCCTGCTCGGCCCAACCAATTATTCTTATTACCTCTATATCCAGGAATATGGCTACCAGTACCAGTTTACCCGGAATGTCCTGCAACTCAACAATGGCCTGTCTCCCGAAACAGGAATGCCTTCGTTCAGTGAAATTGGTTTCCTGAGCGGGGTGCACGAGACAGAATGGAGCTGGGCTCCCTTATTTGCTGATTTCGACCTCGACGGCCTGGAAGATTTGTATATCACCAACGGATTCCCAAAGGATGTCACCGATCATGATTTTGGAGAATACCGGGCGGAAGCCAATAACCTGGTCAGTGATATGGAACTTCAGGAACTGATTCCCATTGTTAAAATTCCAAACTTTTTATTCAGAAACAAAGGAGATCTCCATTTTGAAGACATCAGCAAAGAAGGTGGCATATCCATTAAATCCTTCTCCTATGGAGCGGCCTATGCAGATCTGGACCTGGACGGGGACCTTGAACTTGTCGTTAACAATATCGACGACGCGCCCTTTCTTTTCAAAAACCAGGCCGAAGTACTGGACCGGAAATCAAATAAAAACCATTTCCTTGAAATCCGGTTGAAAGGCAATTCTTCGAATCCGGACGCCATTGGGGCCAGGGTGACTATTTTCACGCACAAAGGATTGCAAAGCCGGCTTATACTCAGTGGCAGAGGTTATTTGTCACAACCTTCCCTGGTCACCTTTTTTGGCTTGGGCGAGATCACACGCATTGATTCTGTTCTGATCAAATGGCCGGACGGGACTATACAAAAAGAAGGCCCCGTTTCATCGGACCAGATATTGGTGTTTGAATATGCAGGTAAGCCAGTTCCGGGTTCGGAGGGCGTTTCATTGGTGAAACCTTTCAGAATGCAGCATCCGGCCGCCTTGGGGCTGGACTACAAACACGTGGAAAAGGACTTTATTGATTTTAATATTCAGAAAACACTGCCCCATAAAATGTCTCAATATGGCTCTCCGATTGCGGTTGGAGATATCAACAACGATGGAATGGATGACCTCATTCTTGGAGGCAGCGCCTTCCAACAGGAGACGATATTTTTGCAGGACCGGAACGGAAAATTCACAAAAAGCGCACTCCATTCCAAAACCAAAAGGGATGAGGATGCAGAAGATGCAGCCCTGGTGTTGTTTGACGCAGATGGAGATCAAGATCTGGACCTGGTCATTGCCCGGGGATCCTATGAAAACCTGATGTCTGATCCTTCTGTTTTTCAGGTCTCGTTTTTGACCAATGACGGTAAGGGGAATTTTTCACCAGATACCCTTGCGATACCCAATACTGCCAGGACCTGCGCTTCGGTCGTCAGGACCGCCGATATTGACCTGGATGGCGATCTGGACCTTTTTATCGGGGGCAGGGTGTTGCCGGGATATTACCCAAAGGCCGATAAAAGTTTTATCCTTCTCAATCGGTCGTCCGGGGGAAAACCTAATTTTATCCTTGCGCCAGACTCCTGGAATGCCGCACTGGACCATGCAGGTATTGTTAACGATGCCCTCTGGTCAGACTATGACAACGATGGCAAGCCTGATCTTATGTTAGCTACCGAATGGGGGCCGGTAACCATCTATAAGAATGATGGTAAAAGCCTCTCCCGGCTGACTGCTCCATCCCTGGACCAGCATACCGGTTGGTGGACCAGCCTGCTTGCGGGAGATTTTGATAATGATGGGGATATGGACTATGTCGCGGGCAATTATGGGCGCAACATCTATTTCACCTGTTCTTCTGCCGAACCCATGACAATGTATGCCAAGGACTTTGACTCCAATGGCAGCCTCGATCCATTTATTTCCTGTTATTGGAGGGATACACTCGGCATAAAACGTGAATATTTTTATCATGGCCGGGATGATATGCTCAAACAGCTGATCCTGATCCGCCGGAAATTCCAAACCTATACATCTTTCGGCCTGGCCACCGTAAACCAGGTTTTTACTCCAAAGGAACTGGAAGGGGCAATAATCCTGAAAGCCCGCAATATGAATTCCGTCCTTCTGGTCAATAACGGAAACGGGGATTTCAGAATAGATACCCTGCCGGTGGAAGCCCAGTTTGCACCATTGTATGGAATGGTTGCCCAGGATATCAATGGCGACGAATTCCTCGATCTCGTGCTCACCGGCAATGACTATGGGATCGAGCTCACCCAGGGCCGGGCGGACGCGATGCAGGGCCTTGTTTTGATCAACGATGCGAGGGGAGGATTTAAATACCTGCCGTTCCAGGAAAGCGGCATCTACATACACGGGGATAGTAAAGCTCTGGTCAGAATTTCTTCGGGAACGGATGGCCGGCTTATCACCATGCGCAATTTAGACTCCCTGGCTGTCGCCAGTTTCAGGCCTGAGGGACTGCTTTTTGGTTTTCAACAAGGAGAATATTCCGGACTGATGGAGTTTGAATCCGGGGCCAGGAGGAAAATAGAGTGGGGCTCCGGGGCTTCGATCAATGGCCAATCCTCCGCCTTGCTGTTCTCGGGTCCCGGCGTGTCCCGGATCATCATTCAAAATTCATTGTCTAAATCGGAAAGGGTGATTGCGCCTGGTTCCATTCAATGAGGCCTGGACCATACTATGCAGTTTATCACGCGGCAAGCCAATCAATACAAGGGCAGAATAGCCATACGGGAAGGCAAAAAGGCCTATACCTATGACGAGTTGATACAATCCGCCGGAAGAGCCTCCGCTTTTCTGCTGATGGAGAAAAAGGATCTGCAAGGCGCCCGCATCGCTTTTATGGTAAATCCGGGCCTGGACTATGTCGCAGTCCAATGGGGCATCTGGCAGGCAGGTGGGGTTGCTGTACCTATCTGCATAAGCTACCCGGAGGAGGCCATCCGGTATTACCTCGAGGACTGTGGGGCGGCTCTGCTTATTTGTTCACTTGTGTATGTTGACTTGCTTCAGCCTCTCGCGGCTCAGATGCAAATTCAGTTAGCGGATACGGGAAAGGTATTGAAGGACCAAGGCTTTATTCCTGCCTTCCCCAAGCTGGATGGGAGCAGGGACGCGATGATTCTTTATACGAGTGGCACGACGAATAAACCAAAAGGAGTAGTGACCACGCATTCCAATATTAGTTCCCAGATCACCACCCTGGTTGAAGCATGGGAATGGAGCAGGGAAGACCAGATCATCGGTTTTCTTCCCTTGCATCATGTACATGGGATCATCAATGTTCTGAGTTGTGCCTTGTGGAGCGGAGCCTGTGTCCATTTAATGCCTGCCTTTGAAGCATCAAAGGTTTTTCAACTGGTCATGGAGGAAGGAATTACGGTGTTTATGGCCGTGCCTACGGTTTATTACAAGCTGATCCAATTTTATCATACCCTGGACCCGGAGACGAAACAAAAGCTGCAGATCCGATTCGGCCAATTCAGGCTGATGGTATCTGGCTCGGCGGCATTGCCGGTTTCTATCCTGGATCAATGGAAAACCATTACAGGGCATACTTTGCTGGAGCGTTATGGAATGACGGAAATCGGAATGGCGATAAGCAACCCGATGCATGGGGCCCGGAAGCCGGGATATGTGGGCATCCCTTTGCCCGGAGTGGCTGTGCGACTGCTGGACGAAGAGCTTATGCCGGTTAAAGAGGCTGAGCCTGGTGAGATTCAGATCAAGGGGAAAAACGTATTTAAAGAATATTGGAACAAACCCTCAGCCACCCGCGAAGCCTTTACAGCTGACGGTTGGTTCCGGACCGGGGATATTGCCATTGTTGAAAGCGGGTACTACAGGATCCTGGGCCGAAACTCAGTGGACATTATAAAATCCGGAGGTTATAAAATATCCGCTTTGGAAATCGAAGAAGTCCTGAGGACCATGGAAGGTGTGAAAGATGTTGCCGTGGTGGGTTTGCCCGATGAGGAATGGGGAGAAATCATTGGTGCCGCCATACAATCTCCAAATCTAAGTACACAGGATATCCCTGCCCTTAAGGCATGGTTGTCGAAAAAACTGCCGGCTTATAAAACGCCCCGTTCCTACCGGTTTGTCCCGGAATTGCCCAGGAATGCCATGGGAAAAGTGGTGAAGCAGGAAGTAAAATCTATATTTACTTCATGACAATTTATGGCGTGGCCTTGCTGGCCTTTTGTTACCTGGCCGGCATGTGGATGGGTGAAGGGCTTGCATTGCTTTTAAGGGTAAATTCAAATGTGGGTGGAGTGGGTTTTGGCATGGTCCTTCTGATCTTGTTTCAAAGCTGGACGTTCACTAAAAAATGGTTGATCCGGGATGTGCCTTCCGGGATTGCTTTCTGGAGCAGGATGTACATCCCGGTGGTCGTGGCGATGTCAGCGATTCAAAATGCCAGGATGGCCTTTTCGAGCGGATATCTGGCCATCCTGGCGGGTATCCTGCCAACTGCTCTCTGTTTTATGCTGATCCCCGTCATGGCTGCACGTTATAAAAAACCCCAATGATCCAACAAGTTTTTATCAAAAATGGCCTGATCACAGCCTTTCTTGCTGTTGGGATTCTCATTTTAATTTCTGAATTCATTTCCACCCGGATTTTCAAAAACAGGATCCCCACGGTTGCGCTGGCCATCAGCATGGCACTGTTGGCGGCCTTTATAGCCGGAGGGCCCAATGGGGTTGCTGACATATCGATTTTGTCTGGTTTTGCACTGATGGGAGGCACGATGCTTCGTGATTTCACCATTGTGGCTACGGCCCTGAATGCAAGCATGGACGAAATAAGGAAAGCCGGCATATTGGGGTTTTTGTCGATGTTCCTGGGCCTCCTGATCACCTTTTATTCCGGAGCAGCCTGTGCCGCTCTGTTTGGGTATCGGGATGCGGTGAGCATGGCTACGATCGGTGCAGGGGCATGCACCTTTATTGTTGGCCCGGTGACCGGTACTGCCCTCGGGGCAAGTTCAGAAGTGATTGCCATCAGCATTGCCGCCGGGGTGGTGAAGTCGATAGCAGTGACCATCGGTACCCCCCTGTTGGCAAAATGGATTGGATTGAATAATCCTCAGTCGGCCATGATTTACGGGGGAATGCTGGGCACTACGTCCGGCGTTGCGGCTGGCCTGGCTGCCACAGACCCCAAACTGGTACCTTATGGAGCGCTGACCGCCACCTTTTATACAGGGGTGGGGTGTCTTCTAAGCCCTTCCTTATTTTACCTGGCACTGAAAATCTATTTTTAAGCAATTATGTTAAGGGTAACATACACCATTATTTTATGTTATTTTCTGGCAGCATGGATTTCCTGCCGTGGTACCAAAGATGGAACACCTGAAAGACCGTTGTGGATTTATATCCTTGCAGGACAATCCAATATGGCCGGCCGGGGACTGATCGAAGCCATTGATACGGTCAGCCATCCGGGCATTTTCTTTTTGGATTCCACGGACCATTGGGCCCTGGGACGAGAACCACTGCATTATTATGAACCCGCCAGAACCGGGCTTGATTGCGGCATGTCCTTCGCAAAAGAAATGCTCCTGCTGAACCAGGACAGTATCCGCGTTGGCCTTGTTCCCTGCGCGGTCGGAGGCAGTTCAGCTGAACAATGGCTTTACGACTCCCTCTACCGGGGCGTATCACTTTATTCCAATTTTGAACGAAAAGTGAATGTTGCCAAATCATCCGGGGAAATAAAGGGCATTCTCTGGCACCAGGGAGAATCCAATGCCAATGCCAAAGCCCTTGATTCCTATTCCATGGTGTTGGATAGCCTGTTCTTTAAAATGAGGCAAACCTGTGGCAATCCGGACCTGCCCATCATCATGGGAGAACTTGCCCGGTTTCTGTCCTGGAATGAATACCACGGCAATCATGTTCCGGTAAATGAACTTCTCCTGAAAAAAACCCGGGAATCACCCAACTTATGGCTGATCTCTTCGGAAGGCCTTACGAGCAAAGGGGACAGTGTGCATTTTAATTCGGAGTCCTTGCGTGAACTGGGCAGGCGATATGCCCGGGCCATCATGAAACAATGATTTCGACTATTCTTCGGATTCGAGTAATTTTGAGCCGACATGGAACGTGGCCGCATCATCCTCAAGTCCCCCCGGTTTAACCTCACTTTACAGCGCCTGGCCCACCAGTTGATTGAAAACTACAATCAATTTGAAAACACCTGCCTGATCGGGATCCAGCCGAGGGGCGTTGAGCTGTCCGACCGGATTTATACCCTGATCACCGAGATTAATCCGGGCCATAAAGCCAAATATGGAAAGCTGGACATCACCTTTTACAGGGATGATTTTAGGTTGCGCAAAGCGCTGAAAGCCAATGAGACCGAAATGGATTTTGTGGTGGTAGACCAGCGGGTAGTCCTGATCGATGATGTCTTGTACACGGGCCGGACCATCCAGGCGGCGCTCACGGCCCTGAACCATTTTGGCAGGCCCAAGGAGGTGGAATTGCTGGTGCTGATAGACCGCCGTTTCAACCGGGAGATCCCCGTTTCCGCCGACTATATCGGGTATACGGTCGATGCGGTGGACGAAGCGCATGTGGTGGTGGATTGGGATGCCAACCCGGATAAAAATGAAGTGAGATTGTACAAGAAAAAACAGGAGGTCTGATTCATGGGGTCCCAGGCACAATTCAGTACAAAACACCTGATCGGAATCAAGTATATAACTACTGAAGATATCGAGTTGATTTTCCACACTGCGGACGAATTCAAGGAAGTCATCAACCGCCCCATCAAACGGGTCCCTACACTGAGGGATGTCACGATTGCCAATATTTTTTTCGAGAATTCGACCCGGACCCGGATTTCTTTTGAACTGGCAGAAAAAAGGCTTTCCGCCGATGTGATCAATTTTTCCGCTTCCTCCTCTTCCGTCAGCAAAGGGGAGACCCTGCTGGATACGGTAAATAATATCCTCTCCATGAAAGTGGATATGGTGGTTATCAGGCACCCGGCGGCCGGTGTGCCGGTTTATCTTTCCAGCCGTGTCAAAGCCAACATCATCAACGCAGGGGATGGCACCCATGAGCATCCCACCCAGGCCCTTCTGGATGCTTACTCCCTGAAAGAGAAACTGGGGCCCTTAGGGGGAAAGAAGATCGCCATCATTGGAGATATTCTTCATTCCAGGGTAGCACTGAGCAATATATTCTGCCTGAACAAACTGGGTGCCAGGGTCCGGGTGTGCGGCCCACCAACACTCATTCCCAAACACATTGATTCCCTTGGCGTGGAAGTCAGCCACGATGTGGAGGCTACCCTCAAATGGTGTGATGCCGCCAATGTGCTCCGGATTCAGTTGGAAAGGCAAGAGATCCCTTACCTGCCATCCCTCAGGGAATATGCCCAGTATTATGGCATCAATGCCGCCATGCTGGACCGGATAGACAAATCCATCATCATCATGCATCCGGGGCCTATCAATCGCGGTGTGGAATTATCCTCCGACGCGGCGGATTCAAAACAGTCCATCATCCTGCAACAGGTTGAAAACGGGGTGGCGATCCGCATGGCCGTCCTTTACCTGCTCGCGAACAGAAATTAATATAAAAGAAAAAAATCAAATAAATGGAAGTACAAGATTTTAGGAAAGAGGTAGTCGAGAAGAGCTATGAAGTACCGGTGGTTGTGGATTTCTGGGCGCCCTGGTGTGGCCCTTGCCGGGCACTGGGACCCATCATCGAAAACCTGGCACAGGAAGCCAACGGCACCTGGATGCTGGCCAAATTGAATACGGACCAACACCAGGATATCGCCCAGGCCTTGAATATCATGAGCATTCCGGCCGTAAAAATGATATACCAGGGCAAGATCATCGGGGAGTTTGTAGGCGCCTTGCCAAAACCGCAGATCCAGGCCTGGCTGGCAAAACATTTGCCGGACCTGAATACCCTTGCAGGACAAGAGGGTGGGGCAGAAGCCGAAGAGGAAGCTGATATGAAATTGCCTGATCCGGATGAAATCATACATAAAATAACCCAGGTTCCGGATCCCGAATTTGTGATGTACCTGGATGAATACCTGGGCCAAAACCCGGATTCGGACAAAGCAAAGGTGTATCTTGCCTCTCACCTGGTTTTCTCCGACCCTGCAGAAGCAGAGTCCCTCACCGGGCATATCCGGGAAGGGAATCCCTTGTATGACCAGGTAGTGGATGTGCGGACCCTGGCTTCCTTCTTTGTGCAACAGTTTGACGACAGCAAGGCAGGCAAATTATTGACCGAAGCGCGTGAGCTGATCGACCACAGCCAACCCGAAAAAGGCATGGAAAAAATCATTGAGTCTCTTCATGCAGACAAATCCTATATGGATGAAACGGCGCGGAAAAGCGGCATAGCCCTGTTTCACATTTACGGAAAAAACCACGCGGTGACCAAAAGCCTCAGGAAATATTTTGATATGGCCGTGTATTAATGGACCTGGATGGAATCAGGACATATTGTTTGCAAAAACCAGGAGTGGAAGAAAGCCTTCCATTTGGGCCGGATGCCCTTGTTTTTAAAACCGTAAACAAGATTTTTGCAATCCTGTCCCTGGCTTCAGAAAGGCCCTGGATAAACCTCAAGTGCGAACCGGCCTATGCACTTGAATTGAGGGAAGTCCATCCTGAAATCATACCCGGATACCACATGAATAAGAAGCATTGGAACACGATCTTCCTGGATGGAGGCCTGAAATCCGTTTTTCTGAAAAAGCTGATCGATCACTCCTACGACCAGGTGCTTTCCCGTCGGCCGGGTAAAATAAAATCTAAGGGTGAATTGTGATTTTCTCATCGTTGGACAGGGTCTGGCCGGAACCCTCACAGGTCATGCTCTGGAAGAGCTGGGGGCATCCTTTGCAGTCTTGGATTGTCATAAACCTTATGCCGCCTCCCCCCTGGCAGCTGGCATCATTCACCCGGTCAGTGGCCGGAAATTTGTCAAAGCCTGGTTGTATGATGAGCTCATTGCCTTATGCCATGAGTCTTATGGGAAAATAGAAAAGAAACTGAATCATAAACTATTCCGGAAGCTGGATATGCATTTATATGTTTCTTCCGCAAAAGAGGAAAATGATCTGCTGAGCCAGGCCCAAAGATATTCGTACGATGATTTGTTGCGTCCTTTGCCAGCCCCTGACCCGGATATTCAAAGTCCGGGAAAGGCCTATGCCATCTCGGCGTTCCAGCTGGATATCCAGGGACTGACCAGCCATTTTTTAAAACGATGGCAGGACAGGCAAAGTTATTTACCCGAACGCATGGAGTATTCTTCCTTATTAAGGGAGGGGAATTCCTGGCGGTATAAAGATATACTTGCCGGCCAGGTTATTTTTTGCGAGGGCATATGGTGCAGGGAAAATCCATGGTTTGGTCACCTGCCTCTGATAGCAAACAAGGGCCAGATCTTTACCTTAAATCCAGGTATTTTTCAAAACCTCAACCATATGGTAAAGTCCGGCCTTCTCCTTACCCGCTGGAAGGGAGAAATTTGGGCCGGAGCTACTTACGAATGGGAATTCGATCAAGCAGGGCCGGATTCATTTGGTTGGAATTATTTGTCCCGGAGGCTGGAGAAGACCCTCCATCATCCATTCCGGGTTAATTCACATCTGGCCGGATTGAGACCTACCGTTCCTGACCGGAAACCAATCCTTGCGCAACATCCCGTATTGCCCGGCTTGTGGGCCGTCAATGGTTTTGGTACCAAAGGGTCTTCCCTGGGACCTTATGTGACCAGGCACCTTGCAGACTTGCTGGATGGACGGGAAAAAAGTAACCGGTTCAGCCCGTCCCGATTCAAAGAATGTTTATCTTAGTTCCTAAATTCCGGTGAATATGATACGTAAGATCCTGATTGGTTTGTTGTTTGTCCTGGTGGTTATACAGTTTATCCGTCCAGCCAAAAACCAGGGCAATGATCAATCCAAACACATCAACACGCTTTACCCCATGCCGGATGATGTAAAACAGATCCTGGCTGTGGCCTGCGATGACTGTCACAGCAACAATACCCGTTATCCCTGGTACAACAATTTTCAACCGGTGGCCTGGTGGCTGGCCAATCATGTCAAGGATGGTAAGAGGCACCTGAATTTTTCCGAACTGGCAGGACGCAGGACCGCCCTGCAATATCACAAAATGGAGGAGGTCGTTGAAATGGTTGATGAAGGAGAAATGCCTCTCAAATCCTATACCCTCACCCATGGGGATGCGCGCTTAAGTGCTGACCAACGGAAAAAAATCATTGACTGGGCGCAGTCCGTCATGGATGCCATGAAAATGAAGTACCCCGCTGACAGCCTGGTCATGCCCGAAAGACCCGCTGGTCCGCCTCCTGGAAATTAATAAAAAGGTGCAATCCACCGGTTTTCCCAAATAAGATGGATGACAATCCTGCTCTTGCGAGGGCAGTAATTTTTGGGTTTGTACAAGACCTGGAAGCCTGCCTGGCGGCAGACAGGGTTTCAAATCTCATAAAGCAACTAATACTTTCCAGGTCTCGTTTACCCCTCCGTAAAACCTGAAGCCCGTAATACGCCCGATGCCGTGTTAATCAGGAGTTAATCACCTTTTAAAGGCTAACTTTAGCCTTTGAACATGCATCTCTTCATTTACAATCTGACTCCATATGAGACTACAATTTGCCGTATTGCTCGCTGCTTTGATTTTTCTGCTCTTACTCCAATGTGCCGGTTCTAAAAACAAACAGGACAATATGGCCCTGCGATCGGATTACAAAACATTATGGAAACAAATTGATTCACTGGAGGCAGACGGCCTTCCGGAATCAGCAAGAAAAAAAACCTTGTTGATCTATGAAAAGGCACTAAAAGAAAACGATGAGGTCAATACTATAAAATCCCTGATCTATCTTGCGAAATACGGTGCACAACTGGACGAGGCCGGTTTGCTGGCGTCGATCAAACAAATTGAATCAGAATTAAAATCCGGGAGCAGGACCAGCCAATCGATCAAACATTCCCTGCTGGCCGATCTCTATCAGCATTATTTCAGGTCCAACATTTGGGTCATCCGGGGCCGCACCCCTGTCTTTTCGGATAGCCTGGCCACCGGTTCCCCGGAAACCTGGTCTGTCCTTGAATTTTTACAGAAAATACGGAAACACCATCTGAACGCGGTAGATTATCCCGGTCTTAAAAATGAACCGGTTTCGGAGTATCTCGCCTTGTTGACGGATGGAGAAAATAGCGATTCCCTGAGGCCTTTCCTTTATGATATCCTGGCGCACCGTGCCTTGGATTATTTTATGCAGGGCATGTCCGATATGGACCTCACGGCTGAAGATTACCGTTTAGATGATCCGCGGCTATTTGCACAAACCGGGCAGTTTTTGCGGCTTAATCCGCAATTCAGGCAGGAAGAACCTTCTTTCTACGGGCAGGTGATCCATTTGTTTCAATCGCTGGAGGATTTTCACCAAAAAGATGTAAATCCGGCGGCATACCTGGATGTGGTGCAGAAGCGGATCCAATATGTATACGAACACTTTTCAGGGGAAGGGAAAGACAAATTATACGAATCCTCCCTGGACCAGTGGATATCCCTTTATCCACGACAGCCCGGCGTGTTTTATCTCCTGAAAGCTAATTTATACACTCAATGGGGTTACCGGTATGAACCTTTCAGTGAAGATAGTATTTACCGTCCCTGGCTGGAGCGGGCAAGGACCGTTTTGGAACAAGTCATCGCAAAATATCCTGAAACCAGGGAAGCCGCCCTGGCCAGGAATCAACTCATTGCTTTACTCCAGATTCAGATCCAGGGTCAGGCGGAACAAGTAAACGTAACCGGCCAACCGTTCAGAATGTTTGTCCAGTACCGCAATGCGCCGATGGTTTATGTTCGCATTGTAAGAGTATCGGATACCCTTAGAAAAAGATTGCAGTTTAACAGATCCCCGGAAAATATTCAACTTCTGCTGCAGGAGACTCCGGTTCAATCCTTTCAGCAGGCACTGCCGGCTGTTGAGGACTTGCAGGAACACCGGACCGAATTAAAAATCGGAGCACTTCGACCGGGGATGTATGCCATCCTGCTGAGTAATCTACCGGACCTTCAAATGGGCAGGGATGCAATTGCCCTGCTGTATACCCATGTTTCAAACCTGTCGTACCTGTATGAGGCCGGGTATCGGGCAAGGCATGCGGACAGGAAGGATTCCAACGAAAAACTATTTATTGTGGACCGGACCAGCGGTGTACCCCAGGAAGATGTCCAGGCGGTTTTTTATGAACAATTCTACAACGATCGGCTCCGGACACAGGAGTGGAAAGAAGTTCAAAGAGTTCGGTCGGATAAATCGGGATCGGTAAGCCCGGTATTGCCGCCAAACAAAAACTATTCAGTTGCTTTGATCCGGGGCATGGACAGCCTTTGGCTTCAGGATGGTTTCCCTCATTTTTCTTATGACCGGAATGGATTAGAAGAAAGGGAAGATGCATTATTGTTTCTGGACCGTTCATTGTATCGGCCAGGGCAAATGCTTTATTTCAAAGGACTGGCCCTGATCCGCGATGTTAATGACCAGCCAAGAATCCAAAAAAACCGAAAGGTGACGGTGAGCCTGCATGATGCCAATGGCCAGGCAGTCAGCAAAAAGATCTTTATTTCAGGAGATTTCGGTTCTTTCCATGGTTCTTTCGTTTTACCGTCAGGGGGGCTTAGCGGTTCCATGAGCCTGGTGACCGATCTCAACCAGGCTTCGGTTGGATTCCAGGTGGAGGAATACAAGCGTCCTCGATTTGAGGTGACCTTTGATACTGCAATGGCGATTTACAGGCTCAATGAACCGGTGTTGGTCAAAGGCCATGCCTTTAATTTTGCGGGCAATGCCGTTGACCAGGCCATGGTCAGATACACCGTCACCCGCGAAAGGTGGATCAGGCCATTACCCTGGTGGAGTTGGAAGATCTATTTTCCGCAAAGGTCCAATCCGGTGATCATAACGAAAGGGGAGACTATGACAGATGTATCCGGTGGATTCCAGGTTCCTTTTATAGCATTACCGGAAACCAATATGGGGAATGATCAGGATCAGAGTTATATTTTTTCCGTTCAGGCCGACATTTCAGACTTTAGCGGAGAGACCAGGTCTGGCATAACCAGTATGCGCATTGGGAAGAAAAATCTGGTTTTGCAATCCGATCTGGGCACTTACCTCCCGGCAGACCAGACAGGATCCTTCGTGGTCAAAGCGACCGATCTCAATGATATCCCTGTGCAGGCTTCTGGTTCCTGGACCTTGAACCAATTGGAGATACCCTCAACCCAATATCGCAAACGCTACTGGCTGAGGCCGGATCAACAAGTCCTGGCGGAATCCGAATACAGGAATTTGTTTCCATTGGACCTTTACCGCAATGAAGATGACCTGACCACCTGGGCCCTGGCAAAACTGATCCAGTCCTCGCCATTTCAAGCCGGTCAGCCATCCCGGTTGAATCAGCCACTTCGGCCGGGTGCATACAAACTGGTGGCTGTGGCCAAAGACCGCTATCAACAGGAAACCGAATGGGTCCATTATTTCTGGGTATATGATTTGGAAAATAAAAATCTTCCGTCCTGGAAGGCGCTTCAAATGCTTCAGGACTCAACAACTCTTGAGCCGGGCCAGGTCATGAATTATCATATCCAATTTCAAACAAGCCATCAACATGTATTATTTACCCATAGCCGGGAAGAAAGTGTCCGATGGTTGATGGTTGATGGATTGACCTCTGATTCTGTCAAGATCCAAGAAGCTGACCGGGGAAAAATATTTACCATAAACGGATATGCTGTCCGGGACAACCGGTTCTACGAAGAACATTTGCGCTACAGTATACCCTGGTCCGACAAATTGCTCAGGATCGAGACGAAAAGCTTCAGGGATCAGCTCCTTCCGGGGCAAAAAGAGGAATGGACCTTAAAGATTTCCGGCCAGGCTAAGGAAAAATTCATGGCTGAAGTGGTGGCCTCCATGTACGATCAGTCCCTGGACGAATATTATCCGCATGGATGGAATACCGGATTGTTTTATCAGCGCGAAATGCCAGGCCTGGACTTTTCCGCGCCTTCATTTATTGCAGTGCATTCTGACCTGATTTCCATGTCCTCTGTCGCCATGCAGGAAATCAAACCGGTGATCTACCGGGATTTAAACTGGTTTGGCTTTGAGATGGGATACTACCATTATATGAGGGGCCGGGCAATGGGTATGGGCCAAAAAGTCCTGCAGAATAATGAAGTTGTTCCGGAGGCAGCCCAGGCTGCAGATTCTAAAAAGGATGGGACCGTTCCCCCCGGACCTGCCGGGCCACCTCAGCCCCCTCAGGTACCTTCAGTGATCACTCCAAGGAAAAACCTGAACGAGACTGTATTTTTTTATCCCGATATCCTTACGGATGCGGAGGGCAACTTCAGCCTGCATTTTACCATGAATGAGGCATTGACAAAATGGAGGCTGATGTTATTCGGCCATACCCAGGATCTGAAATCAGGCTATCTGGAAAAGAGTGTAACCACCCGTAAGGATTTGATGGTATTTCCCAATGCGCCAAGGTTTGTGAGGCAAGGGGATGTTTTAATCTTGCCGGCTAAAATCAATAACCAATCCGATAAAATGCTGGTGGGTAATGCGCGGCTCGAAATATTCGATCCCATCTCGGGCAAAGAGCTGAAAAAAGAATTTGGCCTCCATCCTGCAGAAGTTTCTTTCCAGGCTGCCCCTGCCCAATCAGCGGCGGTTTCCTGGAAAATTGCAATCCCAGGATCTTACCAGGGCATGCTGGGTTACCGGGTACTGGCCGAATCCGGAACATATACGGATGGTGAAGAAAATATACTGCCCGTGCTTTCAAACCGGATGCTGGTGACCGAAACCCTGCCCATCCAGGTGGATGCAAACCAATCCAAGTCCTTTTTTTTCGACGCATTGAGGGATAAATCCAACTCCGGATCACTCCGGCATCACAGGTATACCCTGGAAATGACCACCAATCCTGCCTGGTATGCCATACAGGCACTTCCTTACCTGATGGAATATCCCTACGACTGTACCGAACAGATCGTAAACCGCATGTACGCCAATCTGCTGGGTGCAAAAATCATGAATTCCAACCCGGCCATCCGGAACATTTTTGAAGCCTGGGCAAAGACGGATGCATTGAAAAGCCCATTGCAAAAGAATGAAGAGTTAAAAAATGCAGTGCTGGCAGAAACACCCTGGGTGCAGGATGCCTTGTCGGAACAGGAGCAGCAGAAAATGATCGCTTTATTTTTTGATAAAAACCGGTTACAAGCCGAAAAAGAAAAAACGATCAGGCTTTTACAGGAGCGTCAATTGTCCAATGGAGGATTCCCCTGGTTTGGGGGCAGGGACGACTGGTACATTTCCCAATACATCCTGGAGACTTTTGGGCAACTGAAATCCGCGGTCCTCCTTGAAGCAAATCTGAATGAAATGGTCACGCGACTGATCCAATACTGTGACGTCGAATTGCAGCGATATTATGAAGAACAAAAACGATTGTCCGGGAAAAATGAGGTGGGGCTTTCTGCGATTGCCGTTCATTACCTCTATGTCCGGTCTTTTTTTAAGGAAAATGCGATTCCGGCGGGTACCCGGCCCGCTTTTGACTACTTTCTGAAAGAGTCGGAAAAACAATGGCTGAAACAAAACCTGGGAAGCCAGGCGATGATTGCCCTGGCCGGCCATCGCTGGAACTCCGATGGCGCAATTCCGGTCAAAATCATTGCATCTCTCAAAGAAAAGGCTCAGCACCATGCTGAACTTGGTATGTACTGGAAGTTTGACGCGGGTTACCGGTGGTTTGAATTGCCAATCGAAACGCAGGTATTGCTTATTGAAGCCTTTGACCAGGTAACCAGGGACAGGGCCTCGGTTGAAAAAATGAAATTGTGGTTGCTCAAGCACAAACAGACCAATCACTGGCCGAGTACCAAATCTACGGCCGCGGCGGTAAACGCCCTGGTCAATTTCGGCAATGACTGGATCTCTGAAACCCGGATACCCGAGCTCATCCTTGGCGAAGAGAGCATCAAACCGGGCCTGGATCAGGTGATTCCCGGAATTGGCTATTTCAAGATTGCCAGATCTGCGGAACAGGTCAATCCTTCGCTGGCGGCCATCCAGGTCAAAAATGAAAACAACCACATCGCCTGGGGCTCTGCTTACTGGCAATATTTTGAGGACCTGGATAAAATCACGTTGGCCAATACACTGCCTCTTCAAATGAATAAAGCGCTGTACCTGGAAGAAACGGAAGGCAGTAGAAAAGTCCTAAAATCCTTCAAGTTGTTGACACCGGGTGATAAGGTCATTGTTCGAATTGAACTCAAGGCCGATCGGCCGATGGACTATGTGCATCTGAAGGATATGCGGGCCGCCGGATTTGAACCAGCAGCTGTGATCAGCGAATACAAGTACCAGGGTGGTTTGTTTTATTTCGAAAGTACCAAAGACCTGGCCACTCATTTTTTCTTTGATCACATGTCCCCGGGGACCTATGTGCTCGAATATGCATTGCGGGTAAGCCAGAAGGGCGACTTTTCCAACGGCATATCCAGCATTCAATGCATGTATGCTCCTGAATTCAGCACACACAGCGCAGGAATGCGGATCGAGGTGCAATAAAAAAGAAGGAAGGTAATAGTCAGGACTTCATTGTGAATTTCACGGCGCTCTGCTTAAGCACCATTTCATAAAGGGCCGTACTGATCAGCATCATCAGCATCATATACTGGCTGTCTTCAACAGGTATGGTGACCATGCGGATTCCCAGGTTTTCTGCATTGTTGTACCAAACTACGGGTTCCTGCGTAAATCCTCCCGTAAGCACCCCATTGACCAGGGAAAAGGGGATAAAACTTACCGCATAACCCAGCAGGAATTTGCTCCAGGGAAAACCTTTGAACAATAATAACACCAGGCTGAGTCCGAGGGCATTCAGGGCCATTGCGGTAAGGGTATAGAGTTTATCCGTATTCAGGGATGCGATCACCAGGTTGGTCAAAGCGACGATGGCAAAAAACATTTTAGCGGGTTTTTCCCAATTTGGCCTGCGAACCAGGTGATGGAGCGATTCGTATATAAACAGGCAGGAATAGCCGATCAGGAAAAAAAACAGGATTTCTTCCAGGGGCAGGCCATAAGCTTTTATCCCGGTAATGTATTTGTCATTAAAACCCCAGACACCCGCATCGGTGAACCAAAAATCCCAGATGAGGAAGAAGGCGGCCATGCCGGCAAGCCCAGTCAGGATCGCCTTCCATCGGCCTATAAAATGAATCCATTTTCTTTCAAAGGAAAAAAGAAATGGAATCGAAAACGAAGCGAAGTCCAGGAACAGATATAAGTATTTAGCCAATCCGGTTGGTTGTTTTTATGGGATCAAAATAGGGATCAAACGAGGGCCAGCCTCCGGGATTATTGGAAATTCATAACAGCATGGGTACTTCCATGACCAGGAATTCTGCAGGGCCCGCGGAAGAAATCTCGACCTTGTCCGTTCCGGTGATGCCGAGGCCATCGCGTTGATGATAGGTCTGGCCGTATAGGGAAAGGTCGCCGCTGAGAATAAAAATATACACTCCATTGCCTTCCTTTTTCAGGGAATACGTTAAGGCAAAAGGCCGGTCAAACCGGCCCAGGTGAAACCAGGCTTGTTGATGGATCCACACTCCGGTATCCCCGGCATCGGGTGAAAGGACCTGGGTGAGCTGGTTATTCAGCGCCGAGGTGTCGAGGGTGATCTGATCGTACCTGGGTTTTACATTTTCCTTGTCAGGCAGGACCCAGATCTGAAGAAATTTGACCGGAATGTCTTTGTTTTTATTGTATTCACTGTGATGTATGCCGGTACCTGCACTCATGACCTGGATGTCGCCACTACGGATCACGGTTTTATTACCCATGCTGTCTTTGTGTTCCAGGTCACCGGACAACGGGATGGAAATAATCTCCATATTATCGTGATGGTGCATTCCAAATCCTTTGCCTCCGGCCACCGTATCGTCATTAATCACCCGGAGAGCGCCAAAATGGACACGGTCGGGATCGTAATAATGACCAAAACTGAACGTATGCCTGCTCTGAAGCCATCCAAAATCGACCTGGCCCCGGGTATCCGCAGGATGAACTTTAATTTGCATGGTATCCATTTTAATTAGAAAATTAAACAGATCCGGCTGAAATTGGTTCACCGGATGTACTGGGGCAAATATCCGGATTCAGGGACGATTCCCGCGATTTAGTCGAACAAAATTGACCTTAGGGTTTTACGATCCGATATTTGTATTAAATTGGAAAATATGACAGAGCATGACCTCTCAGAAAAAGCACAGCGGGACAAGGAAGTGGATTCCGTAATACGCAATCACCTGGTTTGGTCGATGGGCGCAGGATTCATACCGGTGCCGGTGGCCGATTTTTTTGCGGTGAGTGCCATACAACTCGATATGGTACGCCAGCTATGCCGGGTGTACGATATTGAATTCAAGGAAACGGAAGGCAAAGCCATCATCAGCAGCATCACGTCCTCCGGACTGGCCAGGCTGGCAGCCCGGACGGTGGTCAAGTTTATACCGGGGGCAGGAAGTTTCATCGGTGGTATGGCTGTGGCTGTACTTTCTGGCGCTTCAACCTATGCGCTGGGTCAGGCATTTCGTAAACACTTTGAAACCGGGGGCACTTTCCTCGATTTTGACCTCTCGAGGCTGAAGAAGATCTACGACGATATGTTTGAGAAAGGGAAAGAGGTTGCCGAGCAGATCCGGCATGAAGAAAAACAAACCGAAGAAAACATGCTGAAGGCAAGCCACGGTGGCACCGCCGCCATCATCGATAAACTGTCGGATCTAGGCAAAATGAAAGAACAGGGACTCATCACGGAAAAAGAATTCCTCAAGATGAAAGAGAAACTGTTGTCCGATTTCTAAGCCTTCGAAGCTGCTGCTTCTTTAAAATATTTAAGGGGTACCCAAAGCATTCCGAAACATTCTCCGTCTTCCTTTCCCAGGTGCTTGTGGTGAACCTTGTGGGCTTTGCGGATTGCTCTGAAATAAATCCAATTGCTGTTCCTGAACCACTTGAACCGCTGATGGATGAATACATCATGTACGAGGAAATAACAAATGCCATACACCAGGATCCCCAGCCCGATATAAGTGAAAAAAGTAAAGGGGCTGAGCAGGCCTGCCACGAAAGCCAAAAAGCTTGGAATGGCAAAGACCAGGAAAAACCGGTCATTGGTTTCAAAAAAGGCATGTTGCCGGGCTTTGGGGTCGTGATGATCCCGGTGCCAGGACCATAGCTTTCCATGCATCAGGTAACGGTGTGCCGACCAGGCGACGAATTCCATGACGCAAAAAGTGGCGAAGGTGATTAAAACATTGGCCATCATTTGAATTTTGATTTAAGGACTTCTTCCCTGTGTGCAAAGATAGCTTCAATCCGGTTTCCGATCATAAACTTATTGACCCATTCTCCCATCCATCCAAAACCCAGGGCGTAGGAAAGGCGGTCCGTCATCCTCACTCCATGCGGTGTTGCCTCGAAATGGTGCTCATGATGCCAGAGTGCAAAAGGACCGGAGCGTTGTTCGTCGATAAAATAGGACATCGGTTTACAATGCGTGATCTCCGTGGTCCAGCGCAGGGGAATACCCAGCAGGGGGGACACGGTATAATTGATAATCATTCCTTCATACATTTCCCTGCCCTTGATATCCGATAAGATCCGGAAGTTCATAAAGTCAGGGGTAATGGCCTGAAGGTTTTCAGGCCTTGAAAAAAAGGACCACGCTTGCTCCAGGCTGACCGGAAGGTCTTGTTCCCAGGATTTGGTATAAACTTTCATTTGAGCCCTTGCCATTTAATTCTCAAGCCCGCGTAGAGCAACAGCAGCAATTTCAGGCCATTATTGATCCTTATCCTGGACTGAACCAGCCGGGAGGAAGGGGTCTGGGCTATCCGGATCAGAAGGGCCCGGTAATAAACATAAGCGGCGTATACTCCGGTTTTGCAGGATCGCGGGAGTTGTACAATGCCTTCCCGCCCGGCTTTGAAATCGTTTTTTATTTCCGTGATGATCTGGGCCTTGATTTCCTCAGAAAAGGCCTGCCCCTCCTCCCAATGTGGAAAATAATGCCTTCCCAAACCTGCCTGGTCGGCCTGGATGTCACGCAGAAAATTTACTTTCTGAAAAGCGGCCCCCAAACGCTGGGCATGGGGAGCGAGCCGGGAATACAATATTTTGTCCCCTTCACAGAATACCTGGAGGCACATGAGGCCAACCACTTCCGCCGATCCGAGGATGTATTCTTCGTAAGACTCCCGGGAATGGTTTTTCTTATCCAGGTCCATTTTCATGGAATGTAAAAAGGCGTCTATCAGTTTACGGTCAATGTCGTAGGTATTTACGGTTCGCTGGAACTGATGTAAAATGGGGTTCAGGCTGATCTTTTTTTCCAGGGCATCCTCAGTCTGAAGCACAAACTGGTCCAGCAATTCCCGTTTATCAAAGTCGTGGAAGGTATCGACAATCTCGTCTGCCAAACGGACAAAACCGTAGATGGCATAAATATGAGGCCTTACGACAGGGTGCAGCAGCCGGATGCCGATGGAAAAGGAAGTGCTGTAGGCCTTAGTCACCAGTTTGCTGCAGGACTGGCTGACCTGATCAAATAATTCCCTGCTCATTGTTTGCTTATTTGATGAATATAATTAGCTACTATTTCCCCGCTGATGATGGAAGGCGGCAGGCCCGGACCGGGCACCGTCAGTTGTCCGCAATAAAACAAATTTGGCAATTTTTTACTTCTGATTTTTGGCCTGAACGGACCGGTCTGCAACAGGGTATTGGCCAGGCCATAGGCATTGCCTTTGAGGGAGTGGTATTCTTTGATGAAATCGGCATTAGCATACGATTTCTGATATACCAGGTGCTTGCGGACATCGATCCCGGTATGGTGGGCCAGGCGTCGGAGAATGATATCCAGGTATCGCTGCCGGATGGCCTCGTTATCTTTCAATTCTACGGAAACCGGGATTAAAGCAACCAGATTGTGGTGTCCGGCCGGAGCGCAATTTACATCCGTCAGGCTGCTTGAATTGGTATAGAATAATGGGTCTGCAGGCCAGTCGGGACGATCATAGATTTCCCTGGCATGTTGGTCAAAAGGTGCATCAAAAAACAAGCTGTGGTGTTCCAACCGGTCTATCCTTCGGTTAAAACCAAGGAAATAAAGCAGAGCGGAAGGGGCCATGATTCTTTTGTTCCAGTAAGATTCCGGATAAGACCTATCACCGCTTTGCAATAAGGTATTTTCCGTATGATGGTAATCCGCCCCGGAGACGACAAAATCAAAATCCTGATCAAACCCTCCGAGGGTGGTGATTTTTATTCTTTTGTCCTTCAATCCACGAACGGATTGCACCTCCTGGTTGAATAAAAACTGTACTCCCTGTTCTTTACCGGTTTGAAAAAAGGCCTTTGATACTTCGTACATGCCGCCTAAGGGATACCAGCTTCCCAGCACCAGGTCTGCATAATTCATCATGCTGTATAAGGAAGGCGTGGAAGAAGGTTTTGCCCCAAGAAATAAAACGGGAAATTCCAGCAACTGCCTGAGGTAGGGACTTTTAAAATAATGGGCAATATGTCCGGAGACCGACGAGAATAAGTCAAGTTTCAAGGATTGGCTCAGCAGGTCAATACTAAGATATTCGGTGAGGCTCAGCGATGGAAGATATACGAACTTGCCCATACCTGTGTCGTATTTCTTTTTGGCTTCGTTTAGAAAAAGGTCTAATTGATGCCCTGCGCCCCGCTCCAGCGATTCAAACAGGCCTGTAATGTCCTCCCTCCGGGCCGGCATGGTTATAGGTTCATGGTCCTTCCAGAATACTTTGTAAGAAGGGTCCAACCGGATGAGATTGTAATAATCGGAGGCTGATTTATCAAATTGTCGAAAAAAGCGTTCGAAAATATCCGGCATCCAGTAAAAACTGGGTCCTTTGTCAAATAGGAAACCGGCTTCCTTCAGCAGGGACGCTCTGCCCCCCGGGCCCTGGTTTTTTTCGAGCAAGGTGACTTTAAAGCCTTTTTTGGCTAATAAAGCAGCCGCTGACATGCCAGCAAAGCCTGCGCCGATGACCGCAATGGTTTTTTGCACTCAACTGAAAGGATATTCAAACTAAAAGGTTCATTTAGAACAATGAATTTTTAAAATTCAGTATCCCCGGTATAATTAAATGGGGTAATTTGAAACAATTCTTCCTTAATACCGAGGGGGACAGGCAACTGGGCGATAAATTCCCTGATGTCCGATTCTGATATTTCATCCCGGCCCCGCGTTAATTCTTTAAGCAGTTCATAAGAGCCGGGCACCCCTTCCCGCCGCAAAATGGTTTGAATGGCTTCGGCCACCACAACCCAGCTTTTCTCAAGAGCTTCCCGGAGGGCATGGCTATTGGCCTCAATTTTGGATAATCCTTTGAGGACGGATTTGAGGGCAATAGTGGTATGGGCAAGGGGCACTCCAAGGTTTCGCAGGACCGTGCTGTCGGTCAGATCACGCTGCAGGCGGGATACCGGCAATTTTTCGGCCAGATGGGAGAAAAGGGCATTGGCTATACCCAGGTTGCCTTCCGCATTTTCAAAATCGATCGGATTGACTTTGTGAGGCATGGCGGAAGAGCCGATTTCATCCCGTATGACTTTTTGGCTCAGATACTGCATGGAGATGTACATCCAGATGTCTCTGCAAAGATCTATCAGGATGCTGTTGATCCTGCACCAGGCATGGCAATATGCCGCCAGGTAATCATAAGGTTCTATCTGGGTGGTCCACCGGATCCGGTTCAGCCCAAGTCCGGCTACAAAATGGTCTCCGAATCCATGCCAGTCGATTTCGGGGAAACTGACCTGGTGTGCATTAAAATTGCCCGTGGCCCCGCCGAACTTGGCAGTCACCGGAGTATCCCTGAGCAGGGCAAACTGCCCCTTGATCCTTTCCACATATACCTTGATTTCTTTGCCCAGCATGGTCGGGCTGGCCGGCTGGCCATGGGTATGGGCCAGCATCACCTGGTTTTTCCAACGGTGGGCTTTTTCATCCAGGGCCCGGATCACTTGTTCAGCGAGGGGGAACAAAAATTCCAGGTTGCACCGTTGCAGGGCATAAGGTTGGGCCGTATTGTTGATGTCCTGTGAGGTAAGGCCAAAATGAATGAATTCAGAATAAGGTTGCAGCGGGCTATCTTTGATTTTTTCCTTGATATAATATTCGACGGCCTTGACATCGTGATTCGTCACTTTTTCAATTTCCTTGATTCGGAGGGCTTCGGTCTCGTCGAATTGGTCAAGGATGCCGGCAAACACATCCAGGTGGGCAGCTGCACCGGTCAATTGCGGAAGCCCAAGGCGGGTCAGTGAACGGAAATATTCGATCTCGATGAATACCCTGTTTTTGATCAGGGCGTATTCGGAAAAAAAATCACCCAGCGGAGCGCACAGGGACTGGTACCTGCCATCTACAGGAGATATGGCTTTGATCATGACAGGCCGAAATTAGCGATTTCGGCGCCAATATCATTTGATGCTGTTTTTAAAATAACTGTAGGTTTCCAGCTGGGACCGGATGGAAATGGAGGAACCGTTGCGCCGATATGTGTTTGTGTTTTGGTGCGCAAGATCGCGGGCTTTGACATTGTCTTTCCATTGGAGGTAAAGCAGGTACTTGATCTGCTCCCGGATTTTGGCATCGTATACGGGGAACGCGGTTTCGATACGGAAACTGAGGTTTCTCTCCATCCAGTCGGCCGATGAACAATAGATTCTTTCCCTTCCGCC
>CAYOPD010000012.1:0-4304 GCA_964405735.1 uncultured Saprospiraceae bacterium
ATTGGGCTTTCCATTCAAATGATGAAGAAAAAAGAAGATCAACAGGGAGTCGCATTTCAGATATAAAACCGAAATCAAAACCCTGGACACCAAGCTTCCTCCTTGTGATTTCCATAATATTATGGTTTATTCGGTCTTCTACCTCTACAGGAATCAAAAAAGTCATCTTTTAATTCCACCCTTACCCCTTGCCTACGGGCACCAACAAGCAGAGTTATATCGAAGAAATTTAATCCCGCCACCTACATGAATTTGAACGAACAGGACATCACCCAGACCAGCATCAAAGAAAATGTTGAAGTCTGAGTGATCAACCTGAGCATTGAGGGGACAAAAGAATCCACAAGCCATTAATATCAAGACAGGTCATCCCTTCCCCCAATTTCCCCACCCTTATTAACTTGCATCAGAAAGTACCACCGGCGATGCCAAAAAACCTCCTCCTGATTTCCCTAATATTCTGCGCCTGCCGGCCCCCCGCCACCCCAGGAGCACAGCAAGTCGTCCCCTTATTCCGCCAGTTGTCCTCCCATCGTACAGGTATAAATTTCGCCAACAACCTGACCTATACCGAAGAATTTAATCCCTATACCTACCGGAATTTTTACAACGGCGGAGGCGTAGGCCTGGGAGATATCAACAACGATGGCCTATTGGATATCTATTTCTGCGGCAACCAGGTGGACAATAAACTTTACCTCAACAGGGGCAATCTCGCCTTTGAAGACATCACGGCCAAAGCCGGAGTGGCCTGCCCCGGGGTCTGGTCCAGCGGAGTGGCCATTGTGGATATCAATGGCGACGGCTGGCAGGACATCTATGTCTGCAAATCAGGGAAACCCGGCGGAGAGCGGAGGTACAATGAACTCTTTATCAATAACGGCGACCTGACTTTTACCGAACAGTCTGCCCAGTATGGCCTGAATACCACCGGCCTTTCCAGCCATGCCGCTTTTTTTGATTACGACCGGGATGGAGACCTGGATGTCTACCTGCTCAACAATTCGATCCGCACCGTGGGTGCTTACGACCTGCGGAAAGACCAGCGAATGATCCCCGATTCCATGGGAGGAAACAGGCTGATGCGGAATGAGGAGGGCAGGTTTACCGATGTGAGCAGCTCGTCAGGCATTTATTCCAGTGCCATCGGATTTGGCCTGGGGGTGAGCGTCGGGGACCTCAACCGGGACAGCTGGCCCGATCTCTATGTGAGCAACGATTTTTTTGAAAAGGATTACCTCTACCTCAACCAGCGGGATGGCAGCTTCAAAGAATGCCTGGATTCGGCTATGTCCGAGATCAGCCTCAACAGCATGGGGGCCGATATGGCCGATATCGACAACGATGGCCTGCCGGAAGTATTTGTCACGGACATGTTGCCGGAGACGGATGCGCGCTATAAAACAAAAACCACTTTTGAAAACTGGGAAAAATACCAACGCAACGTACAAAATGGTTATCACCACCAGTTTATCCGCAATGCCCTGCAGTGGAACCGCGGGGGGCTTCAATTCAGCGAGATCAGCCGATATGCCGGGGTCTATGCCACCGACTGGAGCTGGGGCGCCCTGATCACCGATCTCGATATGGATGGTCATAAGGACCTCTTTGTAGCCAACGGGATATACAAGGACCTGACCGACCAGGATTACCTCAACCTGTACAACGACCCGGAAACCATCCTGGGCCTGATGAAAAAAGAAAACCAGGTGATCAAAAAACTGATCGATGCCATCCCTTCCGAAAAACTACCCAATTACGCTTTCAGGAACAACGGTGACCTGACTTTTACGAACCAGGCTGTTAACTGGGGCTTAGCTGAGCCCTCTTTTTCAAATGGATCGGCTTATGGAGACCTGGACAATGACGGCGACCCCGACCTGGTGGTCAATAATGTAAATATGCCCTGCTTTATTTATGAAAACACCTCGGACAAAATCCAAAACCGGAATTACCTCCGGTTTGAACCGGTGGGAAAGGGAAAAAACACCCTGGCCATCGGAACCCAAATCACCCTGTACGCCGGAGATCAGAAACTGTTCCAGGAGGTGCACCCCATGCGCGGTTTTATGTCCTGTGTGGACACAAGACCCCTGTTTGGCCTGGGATCCGCGGAGGCAGTCGATTCTATCCACATCACCTGGCCCGATGGAAGTTTCCAGTCATTGGGTCGGACAACGGTAAATCAAACATTAAAACTCAAACAATCCGCTGATCCCTATTCCGTATCCATGCCTGCACCGGCCGTAAGTCATGATTTGTTCAAAAGGGTATTTCCCGAAGGCTTCGATTTTATTCACCAGGAAAATGCCTTCAATGATTTCGAAAGGGATCGCCTGCTTTTCCACATGATTTCAAGGGAAGGGCCTGCCTTGGCCACCGGGGATGTCAATGGCGACCATTTGGAAGACGTCTTTATTGGAAACGCGATGAATGCCTCCCCTGCCCTGTTCATTCAACAAACCAACGGATCCTTTAGACCCCTTTTGACGACTGCGTTTGAAGCAGACAAGGGATCGGAGGATACTGATGCGGCCTTCTTCGACGCCGATGGAGACGGGGACATGGATCTTTATGTTTGCTCCGGGGGCAATGAGGTGCCTGCCGGATCCTCCCTCTTGGCCGACCGCCTTTACCTGAACGACGGCAGGGGCCATTACAAAAAAATGGATCAGATCCTGCCAACCTTCAATTTTGAAAGCAGCAGTTGTATCCGGCCTTGTGATTTTGACCGTGATGGGGACCAGGATCTTTTCGTCGGCATCCGACTGGTACCTTTCAATTATGGGGTACCTTGCAACGGTTACATTTTAGAAAACAATGGTAAAGGTCAATTTAGACCCAGGGAGGTACCCGCCCTTAAAAAAACCGGTATGATCACCGATGCGGCCTGGGCAGACCTGGATGGCGATGGAGACCAGGACCTGGCCATCACAGGAGAATGGATGCCGGTAACCGTCCTCAAAAATGATAACAATCAATTTATCAATGCCACCGCTGCATACGGCCTGGAACAAAGCACCGGTCTCTGGCAATGCATCCGGGCCGCTGACCTGGACGGGGACGGCGACCAGGACCTCGTTGCCGGCAACTGGGGCCTGAATACCAGGATCAGGTCCCCGGATCGACACCCTGCCCGGCTGTTTATCAACGATTTTGACCAAAACGGATCCGCCGAACAGATCCTCACAGTATTCAACGGCGACGATTATCCCCTGACCCTGCGCCAGGACCTCGTGATGCAGATGCCCTCCCTGAAGAAAAAATACCTGCGCTATGAAAGTTATAAAAATCAAAGGATCACCGATATATTTTCCACTCAGCAGCTCCAAGGTGCGATTCAATTGAATTGCTATACGAGCCAAAGCAGCCTCTTTATCAACCAGGGGAATCGCTTCGAATCCAAACCCTTACCCAGAGAAGCCCAGTTATCCCCCATATTTTCCATCTTGGTCGAAGACCTGGACCACGATGGCCTCCCGGATCTTCTCCTGGGTGGCAACTATGGAAGCGCCAAACCGGAAACAGGTATCCACATGGCCCAGGGGTTTTCAACGTTTATTCAAAATACAAATCATGATTTCATTTATCGCCCGACAGGCCATGCACTCCACCAGGAGGTACGAAATATTCAGGCATTGGACATTGGCAAATCCAGGCATTTTGTGCTGGCGGTGAATAACGGTGTTCCTGTTGTACTAAAAAGAAACATCGAGGTTAAGTAGACCTTCATTGTTAAATGGTGGAACTGTTAAATTGTCAAATTGTTTTATGTCTATTAAACCTCAATATCTTCCCAAGATTCCACCCTTAAAATGTACTCATTGAGATTAGTACTCATGAAACAATTGGACAATAAAACATTTGGACAATAGGACATTTGGACAATAGGACATTTGGACAATTCAACAATAGGGCAATAGTGTAGGCGCAATAAATTAATGATGCCCTTTCAGGGCGATTCCTACCGACATTCCCGAGCATCGGGCTACACGCCCGATGCTCGGGAATGGTGCCCCTTCAGGGCAACCTTATACCGGATGGAAATGTATGACATTAAAACCTGATATCGCACCAATAACCGGCCTGAAAGGCCAGGCCTGAAAGGCCGTCATTTCCCCAGCATTGGGCAAGCTTGCCCAATGCTGGGGAGTGGAATAACTCCATTCGCCCTGAAGGGGCAACATTCATTCAATATACCAATCCTGTTTATCAAACATAGGATCGTTTATTGCATTTTGAGACGGATTAAATAGTGCGTGAATACTCACCGGTGCAATAAATTTATGATGCCCCTTCAGGGC
>CAYOPD010000012.1:4404-14781 GCA_964405735.1 uncultured Saprospiraceae bacterium
GCCCCTTCAGGGCTAACTCATCTCAATATTTTGTGTTCTTTGTTGTCTTTGTGGGATAATGCCTTGATGGGACACCAAAACTATTCGCTTTGTGGTCACCACCCCCAGCCGTCCCCAAAACTTCGTGAACTCCGAGCTCCCCGTGGGCTTTATAGTTGGGAGTAGCGAAGCTCCGACTTATCAAATATTTCCACAAGACACACCACATCAAGAACCACAACGATTAATCATTAATAGGGTAAGTTAAAATCGTAGAACACCCTGGGGACGCCGAGTAATTGCAAAGAAAAAAGATTAATGAATTCCTTTGCTGAGTCTTTGCGAACTCCGCGGTTAATTGGATTAATCGAGGTTTGAAAAGAGCTAAGCTCTTACTAAACCTTCGACTTACCGACCATCGCTACCGAGGTTTATCGACTTTTGGTCAGCCCACCGATATCTTTACCCTAAACAGATCGACCTCTTTTGGGTCATCCCCACCATTTAACTGATTAACTGCGTTCCTGTGGTCCTAAAAGGATCAATCGAGGTAAAGTAGACCTTGAGCGTAGAATTGTTATTCTGAAGCCTCGGAATGACAATTTTTTTTATTGTTTACGATTATAAACCTCAACGTATCCGCAACGCTCCCTTCTTCTCAATGTGCCCACTGAGGTTTGTATTCATAAAACAATTGGACAATACAACAATTCCTACCTTTGCCCCTACTCTACCATACCAAAAACGTGAATCGAATCTACCTCCTCCTCTCCCTCTCCCTCCTCGCCCTGTTTTCTTCCTGCAAGACCCGGTACGAACGCATGCTTGAGCGGGAGCTCGCGAGCGGGGAAAGGCACGATAGCCTGTTCCTTGGACTGGCCCTGGGCATGGACCGAAAGACCTTTTTTGAAATTTGCTGGAATTACAATAAAAGGGGTGAAATGACCCAGGGGTCAAACAATCTGAGCGCCCGCTATTTCCTCAACAAAGGCCTCAAAGCCCCTGCTTATCTCGATTTTTACCCTACGTTCGACAACGATTCCATCGTGGAAATGCCGGCCCTCTTCACCTATAAAGACTGGGCGCCCTGGCTCAAAGCCTATTCGACGGACAGCCTGCTGGTGGATGTAAAACAATTATTGGAACAATGGTACGGGCCGGGATTTTTAGAGATCAAAAATAAACAAAAAGGTAATTTGTGGGTGAAAGTGGACGGAAACCGCAGGATCCGGTTTTTTAAAAGGGAGCCCCGTGAGGTCAGCATGATCATCACGGACATGTCCAGACGTCCGCAATCTGAAAACAGGATCGGGAATGAATAAACTTTTAAAAGTCCATGTACTGATTCTGATGGCTGGGTCCTTGTGGTCCTGCCTAAAAAAAGAAAGACCGGCTGATCCCGTCACTCTGTTCACGCTTCTACCAGCCTCCCACACCCATATCGACTTTGCCAACCAACTTCATTACGACCGGGAATTTAATATTTACCGCTACCGCAATTTTTACAACGGAGGCGGGGTTGCCATCGGGGATATCAACCGCGACAGCCTGCCCGACCTCTATTTCACAGCCAATATGGCCCCCAACAAACTCTATCTCAATAAAGGAAACTTGGTTTTCGAGGATATCACCCTGGCCGCCGGAGTTGGCGGTACCAAAGCCTGGTCCACCGGGGTGGCCATGGCCGACGTCAACGGGGACGGCTGGCTGGATATCTATGTCTGCAATTCCGGGGATATCAAGGGAGACAATAAGGAGAACGAACTTTTCATCAACCAGGGCGACAATACCTTTAAAGAAATGGCCGAAGCCTACGGCCTCAATGACAGGGGGTATTCCACCCATGCCGCTTTTTTTGATTACGACAAGGACGGCGACCTGGATATGTACCTGCTCAACAATTCCTACCAGGCCATTGGTAGCTTTAACCTGCGCAACAATATCCGCGATGAAAGGGATACCCTGGGCGGGGATAAACTTTTCCGGAACGACGGGGAAAAATTTACCGATGTTAGCGACAAAGCTGGCATATACGGCAGCCTCATCGGTTTTGGACTTGGCGTTACGGTAGGCGATGTCAACCAGGATGGCTGGCAGGACATTTATGTGAGCAATGATTTTTTTGAGCGCGACTACCTTTATATCAATCAGAAAAACGGCACCTTCGCCGAAGAGCTCACCCGCCAGATGCCCAGCATCAGCGCGGCCTCCATGGGTGCGGACATGGCGGATATCAACGGGGATGCCTACCCGGAAATCTTCGTTACCGATATGCTGCCCTCTACCGAAAAGAGGCTGAAAACCAAAACCACCTTCGAGGACTGGAACAAATACCAGTACAATGTGAAAAACGGGTATTATCACCAGTTTATACGCAATATGCTCCATCTCAACCATGGCGATGGCAGCTTCTCCGACATCGGCCGCCTGGCCGGAGTGCATGCCACCGACTGGAGCTGGGGAGCGCTCATCTTCGACATGGACCTGGATGGCCGCAAAGACATTTTTGTAGCCAACGGGATCTACCAGGATCTCACCGACCAGGATTACCTCAGTTTTGTTTCCGACGAAAATACCGTAAGAAACATCATAAAGGATGACCAGGTCGATTATAAACAACTGATCGATTCTATCCCCAGTGAAGCTATTCCCAATCATGCCTTCCACCAGGGGGAACGATTACAGTTCAGCGATTCCGCCATGGCCTGGGGGCTAGCCACGCCTTCCTTTTCCAATGGTGCAGCCTATGGGGATCTCGACCTGGACGGAGATCCCGACCTGGTGGTCAATAATGTGAACATGCCCTGTTTTATCTATCGCAATGAATCGACGGCCCTCCTGGGCAATCATTTCCTTAAAATCATTTTGAAAGGCAAGGGGGCCAATACCCATGCTTTTGGTTCTCAAATTAAAATTTATACGGGTGGGCAACTGCAATACCTGGAGTATATGCCCATACGTGGTTTTGAATCCAGTATGGAACCGGCAGCAATTTTCGGATTGGCCAAATCCGATATGGTGGATTCCCTGGTCATCGTTTTTCCGGACAACACCATGATCCTTAAAACCGGGGTGAAAGCCAATCAGACTTTATTTCTGGATCAACAGGAGGCGGTTCCCGCTCAACCTTTTGCCAGGGGATCAACTCCAAAGACTTTATTTGAACCTCTTATTGTCAAAGGAGTCTCCTTTGCGCATACTGAAAATGAATATTCCGATTTTGACCGCGAACGATTGATTTACCATATGACGTCTTCGGAAGGTCCCAAGGTCTCAATAGGGGATCTGAATGGAGATCAGTTGCAGGACTTCTTTATTGGAAATGCCATAAATGCTTCCGGCGCCATTTTTCTTCAATCGAAGGACGGCAGTTTCAGCCGGCCGGCTCAACCGGCCCTTGAAGGACACAAGGCCAGCGAAGACACAGGCAACGGTATATTCGATGCGGACGGGGATGGGGATCTTGACCTTTATGTATGCAGCGGGGGCAGTGAGTACACCGAAGCCTCTTCCGACCTTATAGATCGATTGTATCTCAACGACGGCAGGGGCCAATACACCTGGACCCGGCAACCCCTTCCTACCTTCCGGTTTGAAAGCAGTTCCTGTGTTCGGCCTTATGATGTCGACGGGGATGGAGATGAGGACCTTTTTGTGGGAATACGTGCTAAGCCATTTAATTATGGCGTACCGGTAAATGGCTACCTCCTGATCAATGATGGAAAAGGCCTATATAAGAATGAAACAAAAGGCAGGGCTCCCCAACTCCTCAATCTCGGAATGATCACCGATGCGCGATGGGCCGATGTCGACGGGGATGCCGTGAAAGATCTTATCATTTGTGGTGAGTACATGCCCTTGCAGATATTTAAAAACTCGGGAGGGCAATTCACTGTGGCCCAGTCCGCAGGGCCCACAGGCTGGTGGCACTGCATGCTGGATGTCGATATTGACGGGGACGGGGACATCGATCTTGTGGCCGGCAATCATGGCCTCAACAGCCGGTTCAGAACCCAGCCGGGTCATCCTTTAAAAATGTACGTCAATGATTTTGACCAAAATGGTACGGTGGAACAAATCATCACCACTTTCCGGGAAGGAAGGGATTACCCGTTTACTTTAAAACATGACCTGCTGGCCCAGATGCCGGTACTGAAGAAAAAATACCTGCATTATTCTGACTTTGCGGGTAAAGACCTGAACGATTTTTTTAGCCCGGCACAAAGGGCAAATTCCTGGATAGATAGCGTGACCACCCTGGAAACCACGCTGTTTATCAATGATGGCAAAGGGAAGTTCAGCGCACAAGCTCTTCCGGTGGAAGCCCAATTCTCTCCCGTCTATTCCATATTTTCCGACGATTTCAACGGGGATGGAAAAAAAGACCTGATCCTCGGAGGCAATCTATACCGCACCAAACCGGAAACCGGGCGCTATGACGCCTCCTATGGGCTGGTGCTCATCCAGATGGCAAACCGTGCTTTCCGGTCCACACCGGCCAAAGAATCCGGTATCTGCATACGTGGCGAAATCCGGGATATTCAGCCCATCCGGATTCAAGGTATAAAAGCGCTGATCATCGCCCGGAACAACGACAGCCCCTTGTTTTGCACTTATCATTGATGGCCTGATGAATCGTTATTTAAGAAACTTGATTATTCTGGCCGGCATCCTTGTCTTAGGGGTTTCCTGTGAAGAAACCAATAAGGCCACCCTTTTTATTTCCATCCCTTCTGATTCAAGTGGCATCCGTTTTTCAAACCTGCTGGATGAAAACGGACCGATCAACATCCTGGAATACCTCTATTATTACAACGGAGCAGGAGTGGCCACGGGAGATATCAATAATGACGGGCTGCCGGACATCTACCTCGCCTCCAATGAAAGGGGAAATAAACTTTATTTGAATAAAGGAGATTTCCGGTTTGAAGACATTACTGCGGCATCGGGCACAGCTTGTGAAAAGCAGTGGAATACCGGGGTCAGCATGGCCGATGTAAACGGCGACGGATGGCTGGATATTTATGTCTGCGCGATCGGGGATTATAAAAGTTTGAAGGGACAAAACCGTTTGTATATCAATAACCATGACCTAACGTTTACAGAAAGTTCGGACCTCTACGGCCTTGGTTTTAAAGCTTTTTCAACCCAGGCGGCCTGGCTGGATTATGACCGGGACGGCGATCTGGATATGTACTTGCTTTGTCATTCCGTTCATTCCGTAGACACCTACCGGGATACTTCCATCCGCCGGCAGGCAGACCCGGTGCGGGGAGACCGGTTGTTGAGAAACGATGGTATAAAATTTACGAATGTCAGTATGGAGGCCGGCATTCTCAGCAGCCCCGTGGGTTATGGGCTGGGTGTGGGCATTTCCGATTTTAATGCGGATGGCTGGCCCGACATCCTGATCGGCAACGATTTCCACGAAAACGATTATCTCTATATCAACCGCAAAGACGGCACTTTTCAGCAAAGCCAGACCCGTTCTTTTGGTCATACCAGTACCTTTTCTATGGGCAGCGATATCGCCGACCTCAACGGTGATGGCCGCACGGATATCGTGAGCCTCGATATGAAACCCGAGTCGGAAGAGGTTCTGAAAAATTCGGTTGGAGCCGATCCTTATGATATCTACCAGTATAAAGTGGACTTCGGATATCATTATCAATACCCGAGAAACACGCTTCAGCTCAATACCTACATCAATCCGGAGGGAATTCCATTTTTCAGTGAAATCGGCCAGTTGACCAATATATCCAGAACGGATTGGAGCTGGACCCCGCTGCTGGCCGACTTTGACAACAGTGGCAGTATGGACCTGTTTGTAGCCAACGGCATTGCCCACCGTCCCAATGATCTCGATTACCTCAAATACCTTTCGGCTCCTAACACTTCAGATACCGCTGATTCCAGGGCCCTGATCAATAAGATGCCGGATGGCCGGGTTAAAAATTATTTCTTCAGCCAGGAAAGCCCCCTGCTGTTCACTGATCGTTCGGACAGCTGGAATCCGGAAGGCCCGGACTTGTCCACTGGGACAGCTTATGCCGATTTTGACCTCGACGGCGATCTCGACCTGATCATCAACCGAGTCAACCAGGCAGCCAGCCTGCTGCGAAATGAAAGTCCGCGGAAGAGTCATTACCTTAGGATAAAACTGGCAGGAAAGGGTCAGAATCCTTTTGCGTTGGGTGCCCGGGTGACTTTATTTCATGGAGCCCAAATGAAAACCAGGGAAGTCTTTCCTGTACGGGGATTTCAATCAGCTTCGGAATATACGCTTCATTTTGGATTGGGAAACCATGCCTTTGTGGACAGCCTCCTGATCCATTGGCCGGATGGCTCCTGGCAGCGGATCCAGGCTATTCAGTCAGACAGCCTCTATACCATCAGGCAGGGAGACCGGCAGGAGGGTCCTCCCAATTCCAGCTTAAAAGAAACGGTATTGAAGCCGGATGATCCGGGCATCGCTTTCATTCACATCGAGAATACCTATAATGATTTTGAACGGGAAAAATTATTGCTTTATAAATTATCCACCCAGGGGCCCGGCAGCGCCGTCGCGGATATCAACGGCGATGGGCTTGAAGACCTTTGGATTGGTGGGGCCAGGGACCAGGCGGGCATCACGTATATGCAAACCCAGACAGGGCATTTCACAGCGTTGTCTCAAAACAGCCTGGATATGCACGCCTCTTTTGAAGATGTGGACGGACAATGGATCGATGTGGATCAGGATCGCGACCCCGACCTGGTGGTGGTTTCGGCAGGTTACCAGATGGACCAGCCCAACTTGTTGTATGACCGACTGTACCTGAATGACGGCAAAGGCAATCTGACTTACCGTGAAGATGGTTTTCCGCAAGTGGCCCATATGAGCTCTTGTATTGCGGCCCATGATCTGGACGAAGACGGGGATACCGACCTGTTTATCGGGGGAAGGGTAGCTCCTTATTATGGTTTCAATACCGATTCCTATTTTATGCTCAACGACGGCAAAGGCAAATTCGGTATTTCGGAAGATCCGGTAACCAAAGGTCTTGGTATGGTGACGGATGCCGTCTGGGCGGATGTGGATCCCGCTCCCGGATTAGAACTGGTAGTATGCGGGGAATGGATGCCGGTAACGATTCTGTACCGGGAAAACGGGTCCTGGAATAAACGTAGTCTTCCCTCCAGCAGCGGTCTTTGGCAGGCTATTAAAGCAGCGGATCTTGATGGAGATGGAGATCTGGACCTGGTAGCGGGAAACCTCGGATTGAATCACGATCTTAAAGTTTCCTCCAGCCAGCCTGCTATGATCTATCCCGCCGATTTTGATCAAAACGCCAGCCCTGAAGCGCCGGTCTCTTATTACCGGGATGGCAGGCCCTATTCATTTTTTTCCAAAGATGAACTGGCCGCACAGCTGGTTTATCTGAAGAAAAAATACACCGACTATCGCAGTTTTTCCAGGCAGGATTTTGACCAGGTATTCCCGAAGAGCAGAGAAGATAAAAATGTGAGAAAATCGGAAGTCACGGCCAGTGTTGTTTTTGAAAATAAAGGCCATGGCAATTTTACACAAATCGAATTTCCGCTGGAAGCCCAGTTTTCCATAGTCTTTGCCATCTGCCTGGATGACGTAAATGGCGATGCATTGCCTGATATCCTGCTTGGCGGAAATCTTTATGAGACCCTGCCTTCATTTGGCCGCCAGGATGCCAGCCATGGCCTTCTGCTCCTGAACCAGGGCAAGATGTTATTCCAGGCGGTGCCAGCGGATCAAAGCGGGGTCTTCATCGATGGCGCGGTGAGGGATATCGAAATTATCCCTACGGCCACTTCGAAAAAGTATTTATTTGTGCGGAATGGAGCTTCACCGGTTGTTTTGATAAAATAAACAACGATGAATAAAACTCCCGCAGTTCAACATGTCCCGTTTGCAGGGCCACAGCCGAAGTTTAGCTCCGGTGATACTGAATTTATTTCTGATGCTGATTAAAAATCTACTTTTTGGCCCACACGTGTCAAACTCATTTTGTCAAACCGCTGTAGCATAATCTTCTTTACTCTTCGTGTTTTTGCTGGAACCACCACCCAATCCCCTAATTCCTTTATTTTTGCCCAGCTTTACAATTCGCAATACATGAAACAAATTCTGCTTACTGCCTTACTTTTCGTTCATTCTTATACCTTCATATTTTCCCAGGATGAAACCAACCAGCGCCCCAGCGCAGGCAGGGAAAAAAGAATTGCCTTTATCCAGCATGAAAGGCTTTTAGCCACCAGCCCTTACCAGGAAGTGAAATGGAGATTGCTGAATCCGTCCAATATCAGCGGTAGGAGCACGGATGCGCGAGGAGTGCCAGGCAATAAAAAGATCATTTACGCCGGATTTGCCACAGGCGGTTTTTGGAAAACAGTGGATTCTGGCAAGACATGGACCCCTTTGATGGACAGGCAGCCTACCCAGGCCATCGGAAATATGGCCATCGCCCCCTCCAATCCAAACGTGATTTATGTGGGGACGGGAGAAGCCAATATATTCAGGGCTTCCTTACCCGGCATGGGGGTGTATAAAAGCACCGATGGCGGCAATTTCTGGAGCCACCTTGGCCTTGAAAACACGGCTACCATATCCCGGATCCTGATTCATCCCACCGACCCCAATATTGTGTACGTAGCCGCTGGTGGCAATGAATGGAGCCGCAATGAAGACCGTGGGGTCTACAAATCCACGGACGGCGGTCTCAACTGGAAAAAAATATTGTATGTAAACGATAAAACCGGCGCCAACGACCTGCTCATGGACCCTTCTGACCCCAATATCCTCTTTGCGAGCATGTGGACCCGGATACGCAAACGCTGGAGTGATCCCGTTCCGGAAGACGGCGACCATATTTACAAATCAACCAATGGCGGCGAAACCTGGAAAATCATCAACAATGGACTGCCGGACACCAAAGAGACCGGCCGGATCGGCCTCGCCAATACCCCTGCAAACCCAAACGTGCTCTATGCTTTTGTGGACAATCACGGTAAAAAACGGGATCCCAATCCCGGAGAGCAGGATTCCTACAACCGGCCTAAGGTAATCGTGATCAAAGGAGCTGAGGTGTATAAAAGTACGGATAAAGGAGAGTCCTGGAAACGAATGAGCGAACACGATGATTTTATGGAATCTTTTTCCGGTACCTATGGATGGGTATTTGCCCAGATCCGCGTAAGCCCGACCGATGAAAATAAAGTGTACCTGATGGGACTGGACCTGACGATGAGTGCGGATGGCGGTAAAACATGGAAATCCCTCACTAAAGGACCAAAGGGAGAATGGGGCCGTGTCCATGGGGATCACCACGGTCTTTGGATCGATCCCACCGATCCCAATTACCTGATCAATGCCAATGACGGCGGGGTGAATGTAAGTTATGACGGAGGACTGACCTGGAAAGGATTTTACCATGAGATCCCCACCACCCAATTTTACAATGTCACCTATGATCCGAGGAATCCATTTTATATCTATGGCTCGATCCAGGATGAAGGCAGCGTGCGCATGCTGAGCACAACGACCTACAACCCGGCCGACCGGACCACAGGAAAATTCGACTGGGTTCCCGGAGGGGAAGGTACCCGAATCGCCATCGACCAAAAGGACCCGGATATCATCTATTCCTCCTCGTATTACGGACATATCATGAAGGGCAACCTGAAAAAGCTTGGAAAAAAAGGAGTCAGCGAGTCCATTGACCCTCCGGTAACCCTGCTGGGTGAAGAACACCGGGGCGAATGGCTTGCCGCCACGATCATTTCTCCCCACGATGGCACCACCCTCTACCATGGTCTACAGTATGTTCTGAAGACCACCGACAAAGGCAAGACCTGGGAAAAAATCAGCCCCGACCTGACCCATAACAACAGAAACAAAATCGGCACCCTGCCCTACCGGATCAATTATCAAACCATAACCGCCCTGGCTGAGTCCCCGAAGAAAAAAGGGTTGCTGTACGCGGGAACCGATGATGGAAAAGCCCATTTCACCACAGCAGAAGGAAATGGTAAATGGACGGAAATCAGCAATGGCCTGCTGCCCCATGCCGCGGTGAGCAGCATCGAAGCTTCGCGATTTGAAGACGCCACGGCCTATCTCAGCCAGTCCGACCGCCGTGAAGACAATATCACACCCCTGATATTCAAATCCAGTGATTACGGCCGCAATTGGACTAAAATCCACTCCAACCTGCCCGCTTCCCCAGTCAATATTATTCGCGAAGACCCTGACAATAAGGACATTCTATACGTCGGGACCGATATGGGCATTTACCGGAGTATCGATGGGGCAAAAACCTGGAATGCCCTGCACGGCAATCTTCCGGCTTCCGTTTCGGTGCAGGATCTGTTTATTCACCCCAC
>CAYOPD010000012.1:14881-49974 GCA_964405735.1 uncultured Saprospiraceae bacterium
TGCACGGCAATCTTCCGGCTTCCGTTTCGGTGCAGGATCTGTTTATTCACCCCACCTCCAAACAAATCGTGATAGCAACTTATGGCCGGGGAGTATGGATATTGGACCGGCCGCAGAATTAGTAATTAACGAGACCAGGTAGATTTAGATGGAATTAATGGGTGACCCTTCCAGGTCTATAATCCATAGGATATTTAGGGTTGCCCATAATTTCCTTAATTTTTAATTCTTAATTTTTTATTCGATAAATACCACTCCACCGTTCGATCAATGCTCTCCTGAAAATCCACAGGCGGTTCATAACCCAGGATCCTTCGCGCTTTCCCGATCGAAAAATGATAATCCAAACCGGCATTGTCGATGCGATACCGGGTGAGTGCCGGGGACAGCCTGGATTGAATGAGTTTGTAAAAGACTTCCATAACGGACGCGATGGCATATACTAGGGGACGCGGCACGGAGCGCTTTACGGGTCTTTTGCCAATTCCACGGTATAAGGCCTCGGTAAAAGTCCTCCAATCCATTCCGAGCCCGTCCGTGATATTAAAAGTCTCCCCGGCTGCCGCTGGATGAAAGGCGGCAAGAGCAATCCCATGGACCAGGTTTTCAATATAGGTCGGACAGGTCCAGGCCCGACCTCCATGAACATAGACAAATTGGTTGCGGTCCAGAAGCTGAAGGTAAGGAAGGATAAATTTTTCATCTCCTGGGCCGAATACATTACCCGGATGGATCACAGTGATTTCCATTTTGGTTTCCCCGGCCACCCGTCTCAGCCATTCGACCCCTTTTCGTTTTGAAATGCAATAGCCAACGTGGCTTTCCGCGAAAGGGTCGTCTTCCTTTACTTCTCTCCTTCCAAAACCATAAATGGCCACTGTGCCGATGTGCACAAACCGACGGACTCCGGCGGCCTCCGCGGCCCTGAATACATGCTGCAGCCCTTCCACATTTTGCCGGTCAAAATAGGACTGGGAACCCCAGTCGGTGACTGCACCGGCCGTGTGAATCACCAGGTCCATACCCTGCATTGGTTTGACCAGGCTTACAGGGTCTGTGATGTCCCCCTCAGCCAGGTCAATCTCAATCCCCTCAAGGTCATCCAGAATGGAGGTTTTCCGCACCAGCCCTCTTAAATCATGACCCTGCCCGGCCAGATGCATGGCCAGCCGGCTGCCTATAAATCCATTTGCCCCAGTGATCAGGATATTCATTTAAACTGTCTTTTTAAAACAGGGGAACACCCGCTTTATGGAGAATAAAAAAATCGGTCAGGACCCCCAGTGAAAGATGGATCAGCCATCCATACCATATCGAACCGGTACGGAATGCAAGTAGGCCAAATAAAATGCCGGCCGCAATCGAACCCAACGTCTCCCCTTCGGGTTTCCCCAGGTGGGCCAGGCAGGATGAAATGGTTTGTATGAGAATAGCCGCAGCCGGGCCATAGGCTTTGGCGAGGCCAAACAAGAGGAAACCCCTGAAATAAAACTCCCAGGTGATGTAATAAAAAACAATATATGCCAGGGCATATTGCCAAAACAAATGACCCCGGCTGAACAGGCCTTTTGCCAGGGGATACTCCGCCCTGACTTCCGGAAGTTGAGCAGCATACCAGGCCAGGGGCAGGATTACCAGAGGTATGAGGATTGCAGTTATGCTCAGTCCCTTTTTCCAGTCCCCAACACCCAATCCGAATGAGTATGTCCTGTCCCTGAAGACCCAAATGATAATCGAAAAAGGTAAAATGCCAAGCAAGAAGAAAAACAAAAAAAACTGCCAGTAAACCGGCCATAGGCTATGGCCAGAATCCTCCGTGGCTAGATGGATATAACGAAGGAAAGCATCCGGTGAACCGTGATAATAATAGAGGCTCAAGAGTACCGGTGCACTCAGGAGCAGGATGGCTTCATTGCGGTCAAATTCAATTCCGAATAGTCTCAAATCGAGGCGGTATTTTCCAGGTTTAATCTGTAAAAACGGTATTTCTTCCGGATCTTTCCACCCATTTTAATCAATGCCTGGTTCATCTCGGTATTGTTCTCCAGCACCCATCCGGCTTCGCCCCCTATGAGTCTTTTATGCCGGCGTACATAGGAGAACGCCCTTGCATAAAAGTAGGCGTCCAGGCCAAGTTTGCGGTATTCCTCGAGCACACCAAGGGCAAGAATGCGGACATTTTTGACTTTTGATTTATTGAACAACAACTTGAATAGGCCAAATGGAAGCAGCCTACCCCGGCGAATCCCTTTTTGGACTTCGTTGATATCGGGTACAGAAAGGGAGAAGCCGATGACTTGGCCCGCCTTTTCCGCCAGGAGGACCAGCTCCGGATCCAGGATCAGTTTCAGGTCCTTGGCCACATGCAAAAATTCCTTTTCAGTGAAAGGGGCGAATCCGAGATTTTTACTCCAGGCCTGGTTGTATACGGTCATGGCGCTTCCAACGTCGCGGTAAAAATGTTTCATATCAATTTTACGGACGGTTATCTCTTTTTCGGCGAGACGCTTTTCCAGCATACCCAGGTTTTTCTGCAGTCGTTCAGGGAACAGTTCGGCTTCCAGATAATAGGCAAGCACATCTGTCTTTTTTGCGAAACCATACCGTTCCAGGAATCCCTGGTAATAACTTTTATTGTAAGTCATCATGACGGCAGGAGAAAACTGAAAACCATCGATCAGCAGGCCCGAAGGATAGTTGGTGCTGAAATTGTAAGGCCCTTCCAAATGGTTCAGCCCCTGCCCCTGGCACCAGGCTGACGCGGCATCCAACAGGGCTTCGGCTATTGCATAGTCCTCGGTCACTTCGAAAAAACCAAAAACCCCGGTTTGTTCACCGGTATATTCTATTAAAACTTCGTCCCGGACTACACCTATGCGGCCAGCGGTTTTACCCTCCTTTTCAGCAAGGAACAATTCAACACGGGCATGCTCAAAAAAAGGGTTTTTAGAAATATCCAGGTAATCCCGTTGGGCGATGTAGAGTTCGGGTACGAATAAGGGGTCACCGGCATAGAGGTCGTAAGAAAAGTCGATAAAACGCCGAAGTTGTTTCCGATTTCTAACCGGTTTGATCTCAATCATATAAACGGTTACAGGATATCCAGATCCTTCGCATGAAGGTACATTTTGTCTACGGCTTCATCGATTTGAGCCCGGGTATGCGTAGCCATGATGGAAAAACGAATCAAAGCATTTTCCGGCGTAGTGGCCGGGGAGACCACGGGGTTGACAAAGATGCCGTCATCATAAAGGCGCCTGGCCAGGACATAGGTTTTAAAATCATCCCGGATATAAACAGGAATGATAGGAGTTTCGGCCATTCCGTTGTCAAAGCCCGTTTGTTTCATCAGCTCCATGGCATACCGCGTATTGTCCCAAAGCTGAACGATCAGCTCAGGTTCATTTTCCATCACATCAAGGGCAGCCATGACCGTCGCCACGGAGGCAGGTTGAAGCCCGGCGCTGAACATCTGGGCCCTTGAGGTATGCTTTATAAGTTTGACGATGTCCCGGCTGGAGGCCACGAATCCCCCGAGTGCTGCCAGGGATTTGCTGAAGGTGCCTGTAATCAGGTCCACCTGATCAGTCACCTGGAAATGCGAAGGGCTTCCGCATCCATTCGCGCCCAGCACGCCAATAGCATGGGCATCGTCGACCATGACCAGGGCGCCATACCGGGAAGCAAGGGCGGTGAGTCCAGCCAGGTCCGGGATATCCCCATCCATACTGAAAACCCCTTCGGTAACAACCATTTTGGTGGCATCAGCCGGGCAATGCCTGAGTTTATCCTCCAGGGAGTTTAAGTCATCGTGTTCAAACTTCGATTTCCGGCCGAAGGATAAGGAGGCGCTTTCGAGAATGGAAGCATGGCTGAGTTTGTCCATGATCAGGTATCCCGACCGGTCAATGATTGGGGGAATGGCTGCCAGATTGGCCTGGAAACCCGTACTGACGACCACGGCGTCTTCCTTGCCTACAAAGGCCGCCAGTCGTTCCTCCAGTTCCCGGTGGATGCGGAGGTTCCCGTTGAGCAAACGCGATCCGGACACTCCGGTTCCGTATTGCCGGATGGCTTGGATGGCCGCTTCTTTTACTTTGGGGTGATTGGTGAGTCCAAGATAACTGTTGGAACCAAACATCAGGATTTTTCTCCCATCCGCCATCATTTCGGTATCCTGTGCAGAGTCCATCTCCCGGTAATAGAGGTAAATGTTGCTGCTCTGCAAAAAACTAACCTGGTCAGCCAGGTCGTTTATTTTTAGGTCCAGGTTATTCATATGGGTTGGTTAGATGAAAATTTATGATCATCCGGAATTACCGGCTGGGCAAATTCAGTTTTTGCCAGGATCGGTTTACCAGCTGATGAGCCAGGAAGGCAAATCCTATACCACCCAAGATATCAATAGAATAGTGGCAATGCTGTACCATCAATAGATAAATCATAACGAAAGTGATCACGATAAATGTAGTGAAAAGAATCGGATTGTTCCTGGTAAGCAGCGCAAAAACCACACAAGTCGCCGTATGGCCGCTGAAAAACAAATCCTGCAGCAGGGGTTGTTGATTGTAAGCGACCATCTCCAGCACGGGGTCGCTGAGCGGCACGATGCCCTCCGGCGGGGCGAGGGGGACGAAATAAAGGCAGACGTTTCGTATATACTGAAGCACGATGAAAATCAGCATGTTCCTGAGCAACATCCAGGGAGATCGCAGGGAATATACGATCATAAAACAGGCGGACGTATAAATAATGGAAAAGATCAGATTGGAATAATCCGCCGTTGGAAATTGATTCAACAATACATCATTCAATACCACACCTGGCCGGTGTTCGATGAACTGCAAATATGGAACCAGGAAAAGGCTCAGCGGGATCAATGCGGCAATCGTGCCCGCCAGCGTGAAAAGAAATTTTTTCTCCGGAAAACCTTCCGCCCAGTTTGCCTTTAATTCATACAGGTAGTCTGTAATCGATACGAACATGGACGTGGCTGGTTCAGGTTATAAGCCCGCTAATTTAATAATTCTTTCAATTTGTTTTCAAGGTCCTGGCCACGGAGGCCTTTGGCAATGATTTTCCCCTCCTGGTCCAGCAGGAAATTCTGCGGGATACCCTGCACCCCATACATGGCGGCTATTTTGCTTTTCCATCCCATCAGATCGGAAACCTGGGGCCAACCCAGACCGTCTTGCGCAATGGCATCAACCCATTTTTCTCTTTCCTGGTCGAGAGATACCCCCAGGATATCAAAACCTTTGTTTTTGTAACTGTCGTATACTTTGACCACGTTCGGGTTTTCCTGGCGGCAGGGCATGCACCAGCTGGCCCAGAAATCAATCAGGATATGTTTGCCTTTCAGGGAGGACAGTTTAAGCACCCTGCCGTCGGGGCTGATGCCTTCAAATTCAGGTGCCGAAGAACCGATGGCCGTCTTGGCAGCCGATTCAACCACATTTTTCAGCCGCTGTCCAAAAAAGGTATTTTTCACTTCGTCCGTGAGGCTTTCATACAAGGGTTTGAGGTCGATATCAGGGCTCATGGCTGCTGTCAATCCCAGATAGGCGCTGAGTATGGTATTGGGATGCTTCATGGCAAAATCGACATGGCTCCGGGAGACCTCTCCTTCAAATTTCATAAGGATGGGTTCCAGGGTATCCAGGGCGGCCTGGTCTCCGGTCTGCTGGGCTTTGGTGGCCAATCCCATCAGGTCATTGTATTTTTGCTCAAACCCGGCATAGATGGCTTTCATTTCTTTATTGAGCTCATTCGTGGGAGTACCCGACACCTCCAGATTGGCGGCTTCTTCCTTGGTGCCTTTCATGGTAATGGTGCCCGCTTCGGTGAAAAACTGCACCGCGGTCATGCCATCGGGAAAAACCAGGTTGGCCATCCGCGGCTCATGGTCAGACAGGCTGATTTCAAATTTTCCATCCCTGAGAGGGAAAGTATCCACACGGCTGGAATCTTCATCCACCACCCGGTAAATGGTGAGTGTACCGTCTGGATAGCCGGTGATTTCCCCGGTGACCAGAGTCTTTAGTGGGCCTTCTTCTTCCGACTTACAAGCCCATAAAAGGGCGAACACAGACAATATCGAAAGCAGGCTGCTTAATTTGGAACTATTATTCATGATGATATTTGATCAGGTATGATTTAAGGGTGCAAAAGTAAGGAAATCCGGTCTTAAGGGCAGGAAATGGTAAAAGGCAGAGGGAAAAGGAGAAAGGTTAAGGGATATTCATTCCGGATCTGAAAGCACAAGGTTGTCAATACAGGCAGGAAAAAACTAAATACCAAGAAACTCCCGGATATGCTCAACGATCTTGAGCCTTGCATTTCCGTCTCCAAAAGGATTCTCACCCGACCATTCAGGATTGTCCATGGCCCAGCGGTAATGCAGGAGGACATCGGTATTGACCAACCTGCCGATACCCGCTTCGAGTCCTTCGGGCCTTTCCGTATTTTCCCGGCAAACCAGGATTTTCTTCCTGAAAGCGGCGCATTCTTCCTGCAGGCCCCCGCTGTCGCTGATCACAAATTTCGCCTCGCTGATGAGTTTGAGGATTTCGCTGTATTCCAATGGTTCGATTACGTTGACTTTTTTAAAGATGTAGCGCTGGGACTTAACATTTGGATTGTGTGGCATGGGGAAAATGATTTCCAGCTCCGGATGACGGTTGGCCAATTCTTCCACTTCCGTGAACAGTTTTTTCATTCGTTCGCCGTAATTGTCGCGCCGGTTGAGGACTACCAATACCTTATTGCCATAACTAATTTCATTCTGGGAACCTACGCAGGCATCGATGATGGTATTCCCGGTAAGCCTTGCATTTTGAACCCCTTCCCTCTCGAGGTTGTCCAGTGCTTTTTGAGTGGGAGCCCAATGCAGATTGACGATCCGGGTGATCATCTGACGGTAACCTTCCTCGGGAAATGGGCTCTGTATATTATAGGTGCGCAAGCCGGCCTCCACATGTCCGATAGGGACCTTGCTGTTGAACGCACTGAGGGCGCAGGCAAAACTGCTGGATGAATCTCCCTGCACTAGCATGAGGTCAATTCCTCCTTTGCCCAGCAGCTGATCCAGCTTATGCATGATCGAGCCGATTGTATCACCCAGGGAGGATTTGCTGCGCATGACGTCGAGCCAGTAATCCGGAGTGCGGACCGTATGTTTAAATTGTTCATACATATCCTTGTGCTGACCGGTAAACACGGTTTTGAACCGAAGCTCCTGCTTCTTTAATTCCTCAATCACCGGTGACATTTTAATAATCTCCGGCCTCGTGCCATAACAAACTAGGATCATGCCACCACTAAGATACGCCGGAGTGACCACAACGGAATTGAATTCAAAAGTTGTTTGCCCATGCAGTCATGCTTGCTCCTGGACTCCCACAAAGACACGGCGGACACCAAGTCATATTCCTGTATTGTAAGTAAATTTTTACTTCGCGCTTTTCGATGTTCTTTGTGCCTCCGTCACTTAGTTACCGACCCGATCGTCCGCTTCAGCTTATCATATCCCGCCCTATTTACCGGAGTTTGCCCGAAAGTTTCATTAAATTCAGTTTCCTCCAGATTTATCCACTGGTTATTATTCCAATATAAAAAATCATTCACCGGCTCAAACTCAGGCTCCTCATGAGGATGGCTGAACCGGTTCCAGGGACAGACCTGCTGGCAGATATCGCATCCGAAAATAAAACCTTCCATGTGCCGCGACAGGTCATCCGGAATATCTTTCTTCGTTTCAATGGTCAGGTAAGAGATGCACCGCCGGGCATCCAATTCATATCCTGCCGGGGCGATGGCCTGGGTGGGGCAAGCCTCGATACACCGGGTACAGGTGCCGCAGTGGTCATGTATGGGTTCGTCATATTCAAGGTCCAGGTCGGTGATGATCTCAGCCAGGAAAAACCACGATCCGTGTTTTGGATGGATCAACAGCGTGTTTTTACCCTGCCAGCCCAGACCGGCACGGGCGGCCCATTGTCGTTCCATCACCGGGGCGGAGTCAACGAAGTATCTTGCCTGGGCATCGGGAGCGAGTTCTTTACGGATCAGGGTCCATAAGGCTTTCAATTTTTTCTTCAGCACTTTATGGTAATCCCGGCCGTAAGCATAAGTGGATATTTTTAAACTTTCCGGTTCCGGAAGGTCAGGAGTGAAATAATTATATGCCAGGGAAATCACCGATTTTGATCCGGGAACCAGGGCAGCGGGGTCCACTCTTTTTTCCAGGTTTCGTTCCATATACGACATGTCTCCATGAAAGCCTTTTTGGAGCCAGGCTTCAAGTTGGTATTGTTCCTCCTTCATTTTTTCCACCCGGGCAATACCCACCGTCAGAAAGCCGGATTTGAGGGCTACCGACTTTATCCATTCTGATTTTTCGACAGGATTCATGGTTTGTAGAAGTATCTTTGACAATAATACATCGACGGCTAATTTAACGATGAAAATAGCAATCTTCACCCTGGGAACCCGCGGGGACGTCCAACCGTTTGCAATCCTTGGTCGAGCTTTGAAAAAACGCGGGCATGCAGTGACCCTTTCCACAGGAAAAAATTTTGAACCGTTGGTACGCTCTTATGGCGTGGAATTTGTCCCTGTTGAAGCAGACTTTCAGGCGATGATAAATTCTGAGGAAGGAAGATTAATGAAAAAAAATCCTTTAAAGGCAAGAAAGCAGATTGGTAAAGTCATTTTTCCCATGCTGGCCAATGCATTCGTAGCCTTTTATGAACTTTCAAAGAAAAATGACCTTGTGTTATTTCACGTGAAGACCATGGCTGATAACTTTGCAGACCAGTTTCCCGGTAAAATGATCATGGCCAATGTCGTTCCCGCAACCCAGGCCACCCGTGAATTTCCCAATCCCGTATTTAGTGCCTTGCCGCTGCCCCGGTTTCTGAATAAATTCAGTTATAAATTAACCGATTGGGGCCTGGCCATGTGGAAAAAGGCCATAGACGACTTCCGGATTAAAGCCGGTTTACCCAGAAATTTCATAAAACCCCAATTGCCATCCATTTATGGCATAAGTCCTCTATTTCTTAAGAAACCGGACGATTATCCGGCGAATTCCCATTTCACCGGATTCTGGACCGCGCCCGGTGAGGAAGACCTCGACCAGGAAATCGAAAGCTTCATTCATGCCGGAGAACCGCCTGTACTCATCACATTTGGCAGTATGCCTTTTGAAAGCAAGCTGAATCTGATCGATGCGCTGACGGCGGTTACACAAAGCCTGGGCGTTCGCTTACTGGTCGTCAAAGGCTGGGGAATAACGATTTCTGCAAACCAGCATTCCTTAAAAGATATTCTGATCGTTGAATCCGCCCCTTATGACAAATTAATGCCAGTAGTCAAAGCAGTGGTACATCATGGCGGTATCGGTACCATGGCCGCTTGCCTTCAAGCGGGCAAACCTTTTATGACCTGCCCGGTCTTGTATCCCTTGGGCGACCAGCATTTCTGGGGGACGATCGCCTTTAAAAAAGGGGTGGCTTTAAAACCCATTCCACTTAAAAAGTTGACCCAGGCTATCTTGAACGATGGGATCCGGGAATTGATCCACAACCAGGAATTGCATGCCAGGGCAAAACGGCTTTCAGAACAATTAAAAAATGAAGACGGCATTCAGAAAGCGGTTCAAATCATTGAAAATACTGATCTCCGGCAGGGCTTGTAGCGCATGTCGCACGGAGCACAAGGGCGGGGCACAGAGTAGATTAGGGTAAGCCAGGGGGCTAAGTTTTTCAGTTTGGCCTTAAATCAGGATAAAAACTCCGTGTTCTTCGCGTTCTCCGTGAGCGATGCCTACCCATGTTTGGGAGGAGTGCTGAGCAATCGCAGAGGAGGAAGGGGATTGAATGTCTTTAATAACCACAGCGATGAATCCATATTCATAAGGCCACTTATTCCTTCGTGCGGTTCGTGCGGTTCGTGCCCTTCGCACCTTTGTAAGACCCTTTGTGAGCAAGCCTGACCACAAGGGACCTTTTAAAGTCCGGTAGAATAAAACCGGGACCTTTCCTTTTGACCAGCGACCACTTGTTTTTCCATGGATCATAAACTTCCATTTTCCTGGATGTACCATTTAATCCGATTTCTTCCGGAATTAATTTAAGTCCTTTCAGGGTTTGAGGATTCATTCCTTTTTCCAGTTCCGATTCCCAATGATTTGATTTATCCCGGAGCCAAATCAGGTTTGTTCTTTTGCCTTTTAACAGATAACCCCGCACCGCGTCCGTCTCCAATCTGGCAGGAATAAATTCTTCTTCAATGGGATTAATCCCTTTTACCGCTTCCTGGAATCGTGCAAAATGATACCATAAATTATTTTTATGAACATAGGATTCCCAATGCCAGGCCATCCCCGCTCCCGCGGATCCTGAGAAAAAGGGGGCAAACAGGATATCGTGAAGCAAGATGCCCGCCGTATCTTTAGGGTAATATTTACTGGGTCCTGCATGGCGGGGTTCTACGGCACCCGTCTCGGCAAGGATAACGGGCTTCCCGGTGTGGTAAGCCAACAATTCCTCAATCGCAGAAGAACAAATAAGGTCCATCGGGGCCCTGCACACCTCCATTTTTGCACCCAGATCAAGGTATCGATGGACCTGGGCCACTTCATTGCCGGGCAACAACATCATTTTTTTATAGACCGGCCGGATATTTAAATCATCAAAACTCCCCAGGCTTTGCATCACCAGGTTTTCAGGAAATCTCCGTTTTGTTTCCCTGAGCATCGTTTCATTCCATTCAAAAAAAAGGTCGTCTTCCGGGCCCTTCACCGCGTTCATTTCATTCCACAATTCCCAGCCAAAAAACAAGGTATCGCTGCCATAACGCTTTTGATAAAAATCAATTTTATCCAAAAACAATTGCCGGCCTTCGGAAGTCGTGAGGTATTGCCGGATGCTGTCCAGGGGGCCCCCTTTTGATTTATGATAGACCCCTTTCACGGCCCAGGTCTGAGGATTTTCCTCCAGAGTGATGCTGCGGAAATGTTCCAGTGTCATTTTGATCCTCAGCTTGTATTTCCTGGCCATTTCAATAAAGCGATCGATTCTTCGCACTTTTTCCTCACGGTAATTTCCCGCAGCCTGGTCTTCCATATCCCAAAAGGATTGGCTCAGCCATATGCGGACATAATTGCCTCCGTTCTCAGCCAGGTTTTTCATCCATTGTTCGATCTCATAGAATGCGGAGTCTGCGTGATTATGATATCGGCCGCTCGGATTGATCAGATTAATTCCTACAGGAATATAAGGGGCACCGTCAGAAAAAGAAAAATAGGAAGGCTGGTGTTTGCTGTTTCCAATATAGCGGTTGGAAGAAGCTTGTTTTTGAGCAGTTGCAGGATAACAAACCAGCAACAATAACAGGAAAAATAAGGAGGCAAATAAATTGAATGGTTTCATAACAGCAGCTTAAAAAAGAAGTATGCAAATTAAAAAATAAAATCGACGGCCCGAGTGGTACTTGTCTGCAGCACTACAACAATGGTGGCAGAGTGGATTAATCGGTAGAAGCAGTGATTCTGTTTTTTATAGAATCAGAATCAGGACCCACTAAATTGATCTATTTTTGAAAAAAATAGGATTTTGGCAAGGATTACCGTGTTAGGCTCCGGCATGGTCGGCAGTGCGATCGCGCGGATCATGGCGTCAAACCATGAAGTCTGTGTACTGGACATCAGCCGTCAATCCCTGAACTCCCTTCCCGGCAAAATAAAAAAAATCAAAGCCGATATCGGGGATCGAATCGCATTGCAGAAAAACATAAAAAACGCCGACCTGGTGATCGGAGCCGTGCCTGGTTTTATGGGTTTTGAGGCCATGAAAAATACCATCGAAGCCGGTAAAAATTTGGTGGACATTTCTTTCTTCCCTGAGAACGCCTTCAAATTGAATGCCCTTGCAAGGAAATTTAAAAAGATCGCCATATTCGATTGCGGAGTCGCCCCGGGCATGGACAATATTCTGCTGGGCTACCACGATGCCCGCATGCAGGTCACCGGATTCACTTGCTATGTGGGAGGATTGCCCAAAATAAAGGAACCGCCTTTCGAATACAAAGCCCCCTTCTCCCCTGCCGATGTCCTGGAGGAATACACCCGCCCGGCCCGCCTGAAAGAAAAGGGAAAAATAGTGGTCAAACCGGCACTCACAGACCTGGAGTATATACGCACAACCAGGGGCCTGAAATTGGAAGCATTTAATTCCGACGGGCTGCGTTCGCTGCTCAGGACCATGAAACACATACCGGAAATGAAAGAAAAGACTTTGCGTTATCCGGGTCACGCAAGCCAGATGGCTTTTTTACGCGCTATCGGATTACTGGATAAAAAGCCTTTGAAATTAAAGAACGACCAGGTCATCCCACTCGAGCTCACCAGTTCCCTGCTGTTCAAGCATTGGAAATATTTGCCCGGTGAAGCTGATTTCACTTTTATGAGGACGAGCATTGAGGGTTTCGAAGATGGAAAAAAAACCAGGTATACCTACGATTTGAATGATGAATACGATCCGGAAACATCCATGAGTTCAATGGCCAGGACCACCGGCCTGACCGCCTGTGCCGCCGCCGAACTCATCCTGGCAAAAAAAATCACAGAACCTGGCGTCATAGCGCCTGAAAGGCTTGGGCAATCCAAAGCATGTTTTGATTTTATCCTGGATTATTTAAAGGACCACCGGATTTATTACCGGAAAAAAAAGTCCACCCACTGACCAACAGCCACAACCACCAGCCAACTGCCACCGTTATAATTTCTCCTTCAACCACTGCAAAGTCTCCTTCCACATTTCCGCCGTGTAGGCATGCCCTACCCCTTCGTATATCCTGTATTTAAACTGGTCGCTGCTGCCCATCTTTTTATAAATACCATGCAGGGCTTCATTGATATATTTCTGCCCCTCCAGGGGTTCCAAAACGTCATCGGCACCGGACAGATTGAGGAGGGCCCTGGGGGCGATGCAGCCCATGATGCTTTCCGTGTCAAAATATTTCATCAGTCCGTGGACATAATAATATACGCCGTGCAGGTTGAGTGCGCCGCCTTTGATCAGATCCTCATTTCGCGTGATACAGGAAACGGGCACCGTCACCTTCACCCGGTCGTCCAGGGCGGCCAGGTAAAAGGCCCTGAAACAGCCCATGCTCAGGCCGATGGACGCGATCCGTTTGGGGTCAACCTCCTGCCGACTGGCCAGGTAATCCAGGGAGATCAGGTCATCCCGCACCATCATGCCCCAATGGTTGCGGCCCTTCCAGATATTCATTTTCGCCCAGGTCAGTTCTTCTCCAGAGCCTTTTTCCTTTGGGCCGTTCGGACCCTTACCCGATCGTTCACCAAACGCATAAGCGTCAATGGCCATGACGATGTAGCCGGCTTTCACCAGTTCCGGCCCCGGGCCAAACTGGATTAATTTTGAAGAAAATAATTCATCCTTGCCATGGTAATATTCTCCGCCATGATAATGCTGATATAAAACCGCAGGGGCCTTGCCGTTGAGTCCTTTTGGAATCAGGATAATACCGGGCACCATGGCATCAGCACCATTAAAAAATTCAAAGGATTCCACAATATATCCGTCTCTTTCTTCCCTGGATTTGATCTTCACCTCCGGCTTTTTCGGCCTGGGCGGCAGGTCTCCAAAACAATCCCAGATCGTCTTGCGGATGGACTTCTGTCGTTTGAGCCAGTCCGCTTTCGATTTCGGGGCTTCGTATTTTTTAAGCGTGAAGGTCTGGTCCTGATAGGTTGTTTGCGCTTTGGCCATAAAGGGGAGGATGAGAAGGGAGATGAGAAGGGATATTTTATATGTCATCGGATTGAGGCTAAGATTAAGTACATTTTGGATTTACTGGTTCCAGGACAATTCAACAATTCAGCAATTAAACATCAACTGTAGATTTTCAATTGATACCTAAATGGCGTATACCCGGTAATATAAACGCTTTGCCCAGGTATTTTCGGTTCTGCACCACGAAGCTGGGTCCAGGCATGTTCCTGTTTTCCAGAGCCGAAAAATATATTTGATCCTTTCATGGTATATTTTCCATTTGAACCTTTCAGAAAAAAGACATCCTCCACACCGGGTACCGGTTCTAGCCCGGTGAACTTTCCCCCGGATCGAAAATTCAGTTCAAGCGCGACGGGTACATGGTCCGTACCGTGAAGGTCAAAATCGAGGTACCAGGCATCCCCTTCCTGATGGGCATCCAGGATATATTCCATATACTGAATTTCTGACTTCGGCCTTTTGTCCCTTGGCATCTTTTCCCAACTCCCATCCCCGGGAAGGCTATCGACTGGAAAGGGTTGGTAATATGGCCCTTCGAGGTTTTGAGTCAACCGGTATCCGACATGTGTTTTTTCCAGTTTTTCCGGGATGAACTGGCCTTTTCCAAAAAAAGCCGAAGCAATACGAACTGCCTGCAAAACAGCATGCTTATTGTGTAGAGTAAACAGGGTTGAGTTATGGGCCAGCAAGGATACATCCATATCCCACTTTCTCCAACGGACCAGACCGGATGCTTCAAATTGTTTTTCATATTCTACAGGAATGGACCCTGCAGGACAGGTGGACAAGAGATCAGTATCCTCGAGGTAATAAGGAAGGCTGCCCGTCATCCCTTTGGGCCCATTTTCCTTCTCTATGCTTTGGGTCATGGCCCCAAAAGCTTCATTTTTGTCCTTAAGGCACATAAAAAGGTAGGGGTAATGGTAGGAAGATGCATTCCTGGCCTGGTACTGGTCCTGGCGCCGGGAAGTTTCGGTCACTATTTCTCCGTTGGGATGAAGGTAATACAGGGTCATGTCCAGGTTTTTCCGGACCGGCTCAAACAAATCTTCCTTGTTCAGGAGCCGCGCAATGGTGATGAGACAGCGGTCGGTCAGCGGGGAATAGACCGCAGTGCTGCGTTCCGTAAACTGACCATCCGCATCAATATCGATGCCTTCCGCCAGCCAGGCATCGACCCGGTTGGTATAAACGGGATCTGGAAATAATTCGTTCAACCGGGCGAGCGCCATGCAGACTACCCAACGGTGATTGGGAGTATGGATGCCCCCGACCGACAAGGCCCGGCCCGCTTTGACCAGGAAATCCTGAATCTGGCTTTGCAGTTCTTTTGATTTTTCATCCGCGTCGCGGGACAATAGTTTATAGCTGATCGCCAGGGGCTCTGCAACAAAAGCGGTATCCGGGGTGGAATGAAAATTGGTGGTCAGCAAATCGATGGTACCGTCTTCATGCTGGACACGCCTGAGATAAATCATGGCAAGGCTCATGGCTGCCAATAATTTACCATCCCGGTAGTACTGTGATCCGGGACTGACATAGGCACATGCAAAAGTCTGGACCAGGCCTGCCGAGCTGCCCGGATGATTGATCAGAAAGGGGTCTGGTACGGCGCCCAGCAAGGGACTTAAGGCATCATGAACCTGGCTGCCAAGTAGGGTAGGAATATGGTTGTCATTGGCTTTGATCAGTTGGTCCAGCCAGGGCCCGCCACCCCGGTCCGGGCGACAGGACCAGTCGACCCATGCCGCGGCACCGGCCAATCCGATTGCGGCATTTTTGACAAAAACTCTTCTTTCCATCCCTATACTTATTGTGGATCAAGATACAAAAACAGTAAAGTGGGTATTCTCCAATGAAATGAATAATTTTAATCCCTAACTTCCAGTTACCAACTTCTATGCTCCAACATCCACGTATAGCTCGCAAAGGCGCAATGGCGCAAAGAACCTGGAGACCTCACAACTTCCAACTCCTAACTTCTAACTCCTTATAAGATGAACCGGAAAGAATTTTTACATAAAACCTCACTGGGTGCCCTCGCGCTCACTGCTTCTCCCTTCCTGATCCGGAAACAAACAGGTAAATACAATCTGGTGCTCATCGGTTCCGGCTGGTGGGGTACCAATATCTTGCGCGAAGCCATCCGCAGTGGCGAAGTCAGGGTGACCGCCCTCTGTGATGTCGATGAATCCCAACTCGCGAAATGTAAAGAAGAAGTAGCGCGTCTGTGCAATGACAATCCAAAAATCTATAAGGACTTTCGAGAATGCATTGCCAAAGAAAAACCCCAGATCGTGATCAACGCCACCCCGGACCATTGGCATGCCCTGATAGCCATTGAGGCCCTCAACAACGGTGCCCATGTCTATCTCGAAAAACCCATCAGCCATACGGTGCTGGAAGGAGCCGCCATTGAAAAAGCCGCCCGCAGCAACAAACGGATTTGTATCACAGGATTTCACCGCCGCTATTCTCCTCACAACGTGAGCGGGATTGAATTCCTGCGTTCGGGCAAGGTGGGAAAGATCAGGGATGTCAAAGCGTTCGTCGAATACGGTGGGGGCGACCGGGTGAAGAGGGAGGAACAAATTCCAGTGCCCGAGGGACTGGACTGGGATATGTATTGCGGCCCTTCAAAGCTGGTCACCTTTAACAAAGGAATGCATCCCCGGGGCTGGCGCCAATACAGGAATTTTGCCAATGGTCAACTGGGCGACTGGGGGCCCCATTGGTTTGATCAGATCCTCTGGTGGTCTGAAGAAAAAGCGCCGAAAAAAGTTTTTTCCGTAGCTACCCAGCGTGACCGGGATTCCTGGTCGGACGCGCCAACCACCCAGACCGTTGTCTATTCTTTTGAGTCCTTCAATCTGACCTGGAACCACAATATGTTTAATCCCCACCGTGAAACCAAAACGGAAAACGTCGGGGTCTATTTTTACGGAACGGAAGGGGTATTTCATATGGGTTGGCAAAAAGGATGGACTTTTTTCCCCAATGATGAAAAAAAAGAAACCCTCCATGAAGAGGCGAAACTGAATCAACCCGATCTTCAGAACATTGACCTCGTCTGGCAGGATTTTCTAAAGTCCATCAAATCGGGACAACTGCCCCATGCCGACATCGCCCACGGCCGTCGCGCCACCAACATGGCCCTATTGGGAATGTTATCGGCAGACCTCGGAAGAAGCATCGAATGGGACGATCAAAACAACCGTATTCTGAAAGATAAGGCAGCTCATGCATTGTTGAAAAGGCAATATAGGGGGCCGTGGAAGTATCCGGTGTAAGCTATCAGCTATCAGCTATCAGCTATCAGCAATCAGCAATCAGCTATCAGCAATCAGCTATCAGAATAAACTGCTGAAAGCTGACTGCTGAAAGCTGACTACTGAAAGCTGACTACTTCCTCACTGGTAGCCTGACCTGGCTGGGATAAGCCGCACTATGATGAATGCTGTTCCGTGCAACGACTCCCTTTGACTCATCGTAATTATTCCCTCCGGTATTGAGATTGCGGTCAAAACGGGGAAAGTTGCTGGACGAAATTTCAATGCGTATCCGGTGCCCGGGAGCAAAATAATTGGAAGTGGACATTGGGGTCATCTCCACCTTATACACTTTGTCTGTTTCCATAAATACTTCCTTATCATAGCCATCGCGATAGCGGAGTCGCTGAATGGTTTCATCCAGGTTATAGGCTTTGCCGTCCGGGTAGACATCCAGCAGTTTGATGGTGATGTCCGTGTCTTTGGCGTCCGAGGAAACAAAGAGGGTGGACTCTATGAAGCCGGAAATTTCCATGCCCTCCTGCAAAGGCTCGGTTGAATAAACCAGGATATCGTGGCGAGTTTCCATCTGCCTTTGGTCGAACGAACCACCAGCCAGGGCATTGCCCATGCAACATACATTGCCACCATTAGAAGGGACAGGGAAAGCCGGGTCGTAGATAAAGCCATCCGCAGGCATGGAAGGCCCCGGTCTTTGAATAGACAGTCGGCCGTCGCCAAACACACTATTGGCTTTGCCCTGGCTTTGGAGATACCAGGTGGTCAGCGTTGAGGAAGCGGGTGGCCAGGTTTCCGAAGATTGCCAGCGGTTGCTACCCATGGTATAATATTGCACTTTGGGAATACGGGTGATCACCCCATTGTTTTCTCCTTTGAGCCAGTATTCAAACCAGTCGTAAGTCATGCTGTCGTAATCCAATCGCGGATCGCCCACACTTCGTTCACCCACAATCGTATTTTCAGTGGCTCTTTTATAGGCACAATGCAGGGTGGGTGCAATGACCAGGTATTGATGGTCGGCTACCCCGGCTTTTTTTGCCTGGCTTTTGATCCGGTTAATCATTGCCAGGTTGGGGCTGGTGGATACATCGTACCAGGATACGAACCAAAAAGTGGGTTTCTCATATGGCATATGGTCATGATACAATCCTCCACGGTACCAGGCCGGGTCATTGGGCTTGCGGGCGACCATCGATTCAAAAATGCTTTTGGGGCCGTTTACATTCCGGATGATATCCCTGACGGGCAGGTGTTGAAATGCTTTGCCCCAATCCACCCTGGGATACTCCGGTTGCAGATCATAGAAACGCTGCAGCCGCAAGAGATCTTCCTGCTTGGCATTTTTTGGTATGACCGGCCTGAAAATATCGTGCTGGGTGTCATAGAGCCAGGAGATAAACAACATTTGCGTTGCACCCCCCCGGTACCAATTGCCCTGCTCATAATAGTTGCCGATGCGCCCTACTCCTGCGCCAAAGCCCTGAGTGATGGCAGTAGCCAGGGCCGGATGATCCTGGGCGGCAACCGCCATTTGCCACTCCGCCGTGGACGAACATCCGGTAAGCCCGATTTTACCATTGCACCAGGGCTGAGCCTCCAGCCAGGTGAAGGCATCCGAGCCGTCTGTGACCGGGGTTCCGAGGATATCCCATTCCCCTTCTGAAAAATATCTTCCCCGTTCGTTTTGCACGACATAGGCAAAACCACGTCTAACCGCTTCGTAGGCAGCTGTATAGTTATTTAACTGGTGTTCGCCATTGCCCCAGCTGTTGAAATTATAAGGCGTTTTGGAAAAAATGACCGGTACCTTTTGGTTTCCTATAGGGCGGTAAATATCTGTGGCCAGCCGGATCCCATCGCGCATGGGCATCATCACTTTCTGGTCTATGACGGCGATGGCCTGCAGTTTTTTATACACCTCCTCCCCGCTTTGGGTGTATGCATGAAAAAAGAAAGTGAATATGAATAACTGAGGCAGGAAAAGTCTTTTCATCGATACAGGTATTTGAACGATGAAATTACAAAGGAAATCACATTTTCCTCGGCCTCCGCATTCGCATCATGGAAGGATCCCCGCCCATCAGGTGCTTTTGCTGGCCGCGCTGTTGCAAGGCTTTTTCAAATTGCTTGATCTGGTCCTTGATCATGGGCTCGGTGACCTTATACTCCTTGATCTCCTTCATATAGATCTGTGCCTGGTTCCATTTGTTTTTCACGGCGCTGAAATTGGCCAACTGAAGGGCAACCATGGCTTTTTCATTTGCGGTGGGCAAACCGATGGCTTTGGACTGTAGCAAAAACCGTTCTGCGAGGTCATAGTCTTTAAGCTGGGCAGCGATAGAGCCTTTGATCATATAAAAATAGGCCCGGTTGGGGCGGTAAAGCCATTGAGGGAAAAAAGTAAGCCCGAGCCTTTTTTCACTGCCGGCAAAATTCATTTTTTCCATCATCTGGGCGGCGGACTGTACTGTTCCCAGGAAGACATAACTTACCAGCAATATGATTCCGGTGAGGATCACGGGAAAGGCCCACCAGAACCCATAAGCAAAGGCCAGGGCAACCCCTCCGAAAAGGCAAAGGGCGATTAAAGCAAACTTTAAATAGATGTTGATGGTAAACATGGTGAGTGAATGATCAGGGCCGCAAAATTAACCAAAAATCAGCTCTTGAGAAGATGTTTGTTGCTTGCGAATACCCAGTTGGTCTTGATCTGAAGAATCTCGGCATCCGGAAAAACCTTTGAAAAAGCCTGGTCGTAATATTCCATATTATGCATGATCTGGGAGGGGTCCATGGCAATGCGGTTGTACAGGATCAGCCCCCCGGGAGAGAGGCTTGTTGCCAGTTTTTTAGTAAATGCAAAGCTTTCAAACTGGGAGGGAATATAATCGCCGATAAAAATGTCAAATAAGATAAGGTCAAATTTTTGGCTGTTTTGAAGGATAAAGGCGTTGGCATCCGCACAGATGTACTGAACCGGTGACCGGAATTTGGAAGCACTGTATTTTTTCACCAGGTAAAGCACGGCTTCATCCAGTTCGACGGCTGTGATCGAAAGAGGATGGCGGACCTTCTGTTCCAGGATCTGGATCACGGAACCCAGGCCCAATCCCAGGACCAGGATGTTTTTAGGCCTGAATTTTTTCCAGTCGACCCGGCTCGATGCATAACTGAAATTTCGGTACAAATCCTCCCAGCTGTAAATGACATGGTCTGTAGTGAGTTGCAGCCTTCCCCGGGTCATACTTACGTGGAGCCGCTGGCTGAGTTTGCTGTCCACCGATTCCAGTGGCACTTCCGAGAAATAACTCTTGCTCCTGACCAACCAGTCTTTAGCCTGCATGAAGAAACCGGATCTGATGAGGCGCAAAGGTAATTGCTAACTGACCAACTTGCCAACTTACCAACTCCCCTGCCCCTGTCCCTGCCCGACCACCTTTCCTTTAAATTATGCTGGTTTCGCAGAGGAATTGGATCTATAATTAATTTACCAACTTGCTAATAATTTCTGAGCGATCATGTCCGCCCCTGTCCCCCACGGGGGAACCAAAGACCTTGGCATTTCTTTAAAAATGAGTCATTCCGCCCCGCCCCTGGTTTGATTAATCACAGAGCGAGCACCATAAAGGATTTTTCCCATTTCAAACTTTTGACTCTCCTTCAGGGGGTAGGGCCGGAAGAACTACCTCACTTCTTTCATTCGATGAATTCCCGAATAATTCTCCCATTGATTTTCATTTGCGGCCTTCGTGTCGTTGTGTGAGCCTATTTGGTCATCCTCCGCAACTTATTAACCCAGGAATGCAAAGGGTGAATACGACTCCGGATGGGTCGGACTAATACTCCCATGGTCGGGCAAACGCTGCCATCAGCTACTTGCCAACTTCCTAACCCTAAAAAAAACCTATCAACATCACCCCCAACACACTCAACATCATAAACCCCACGGCCACCAAAGTCAATACTCCATAGGCCTGGAAATAATTTTTGAGATTGTTGAAGGCGGCTGCTAAATGCTCCGGCGAATGGGTCATGAGCCCTTCCCGGATTTCATTGCCAAAACGGAAGGTCCACCAGCTGATCAGAAAATAGATGCCCCCGATCACGAGATACAATAAACCCGTGAATGTGCCCAGCCCTCCAGCCACTCCCGGAAATTCCTCATTGGAGGATTCTGACAATAACCGGTCCAGGTATGAACCACCGAAAAGCATCATGAGGGCGGCAAGCAGGATGAATGCTGTAAAAATAAACCCCAATATACCAAGCAACCGGGCCCAGGTACCGGCGCTGGCCAGGTGATTTTTGCTGTCGTTGTTGAGCAATTCGGTCTGTGTATCCTGTTCCATGATCGGCTTGATTTGAAACTAAAGATACAATGCCCCGATCAAAGGTTTCTCTTCTTCAACTCCTTCACGGCATAATTGGCCGCCCTGGCAGAGAAAGCCATATAAGTCAATGAAGGATTTTGGGTGGAAGTGGAGGTCATACAGGCTCCATCCGTGACAAAAACATTTTTACACAAATGAAGCTGGTTCCATTTATTAAGCATGGAGGTTTTCGGGTCATGGCCCATGCGCACCCCGCCCATTTCATGGATATCCAGGCCTGCAGCCTGTTTGCTGTCGTTGGTTCGGATATTGGTAAATCCCGCTTTGGTATACATTTCGGAAAACTGCTCAAAAAAATCTTTGACCATTTTTTCGTCGTTGTCATCATAATCGACGTTGATATGAAGCAGCGGAATGCCCCAGGCATCTTTTTTCTCCTTATCCAGGGCTACATGGTTGGATTCTTTGGGAATGGTTTCACCCATAATTCCGGATCCCACCCTCCATGTACTCCATTTAGCCGTATGCAGGTTGTTTTTTAATTCCGAACCCAATCCTTCATTGCTCCGGATTTCACCCCTGCTGGCGCTGAAGCCGGATGCATAGCCCCGGAGGAAATCAGTCTCCTGTTTATAAACATTTCTGAACCTGGGGATATAACCGGAACTGGGTTTTCTCCCCTCAGTCCTGCTTTCCAGGTATCCGTCGTACTCAGCTGAAATCCTTGCACGGTAATTGTGGAAGGCCACATATTTACCCAATATCCCGCTGTCATTGCCCAGGCCATTGGGGAAGCGGTTGGACGTGGAATTCAACAGGATGAGGTTGGTATTGATGGCAGCCGCATTGACAAAAATAATTTTGGCGTGAAACTCCATCATTTCTTTGCTATTGGCATCGATCACACGGACTCCGGTGGCTTTGCCTTTTTGTTCATCGTAAATGATGGAGTGGACCACAGAATGCGGCCGGAGGGTGAGTTTGCCCGATTTCAACGCCCATGGGATTGTGGAGGCATTGCTGCTGAAATATCCGCCATAAGGACAACCCCTTTCACAAATGGTCCGGTTGACACACTTACCCCTGCCCTGCTTGTAATGAATGGCCTGAGGCTCGGAGAGATGGGCGGTGCGTCCACTGATCACATGTCTGCCGGGAAAATGTATGGCCATCTGCTCTTTGAAATATTTTTCCACACAGGACAATTCATAGGCGGGTAAAAACTCACCATCGGGAAGGGTATCTAATCCGTCCATATTGCCGGTGATGCCTGCAAATTTTTCCACATGGCTGTACCAGGGCGCCATATCGGCATACCGTATTGGCCAATCCACGGCGTATCCATCCCGGGCAGGGCCAGAATAATCGTGATCGCTCCAGCGTTGGGTCATACGGGCCCACATCAGGGACTTGCCACCTACCTGGTAACCCCGGATCCAGTCAAACGGTTTGTCCTGGATATAAGGATGTTCCTCGTCCTTTACAAAAAAATGCGTGGTGCCTTCATAAAACGCATAACATTTGGATATGATCGGGTTGGCTTGCCGAACTTCCAGGGGCAATTGATTGCGGTGTTCAAATTCCCAGGGCTGCATGGTGGCTGTAGGATAATCCACGATATGTTTTACATCGCGGCCCCTTTCCAGCAGCAGGGTTTTCAGGCCGCGGTCGGTCAGTTCCTTGGCCGACCATCCGCCGCTGATCCCGGAACCGATCACGATGGCATCGTAAGTAGTTTTTTTCTTAACGTTTATATTGAGGTTGGACATGATTTTAATTTGAAATCAGAATAGAAATAATAAAGTGCGTTAAACGGGACGACAACCATAGAACCGGTTGGGGGCAAATTCAAACTTGGTGATGTTGGTCATCACGTATTCCGACCTCATATACCCGTCAATGGTCAGCCGTTTGACCATGGATAAAAAGTTTTTCTGGTCCGGGTTGTCCGAAACGGCCATTTTTTTGAGCACTTCCAGCCGCTGTTCAGGGGTCAGATGGCGGAAAGAACTTCCATATTCTCCCAGGGACACGGCATCCGTGAGCACCAGGCCCATGCTGAAGATATCCTGGGCCGGAGTGTCGTAACAATCCGCCACAATTTTCTGTATAAGCTGATGCACACCCAGTCCTTTGGCTCCCGGGGAATCGGTGGCAGGGATGATGGTATCGACGATAGCAGACAGGGATTCATCTTCAGACTGAGAAAGGCGTCTGAACGCCCCGAGGCCGGGAAGGTTCCAGGAATCCGCCCAGGCAGGAAGACTGATCATGCCCGCTACGCCCGCCGCGATTTTTGACAATGCCGATCTTCGTTTGATCATATTCGTAAGAAGTTTTAATAAGCTTTAAAATTACTGACATCTAAGGATATCGTCCGGCCGATTAATAGGACGGATTTATCCAAAGATGGTTTGGAGTGGAGGGTAGTGAGTGGTGAGTGGTTTGAATCCTTCGAATCACATTTCTTTCAGGTATTTCAAGCTTTGCGGTACCTGGTCCCAGGCTTTTACATTTTCATCTTCGATATAATAATGTTCGATGGATGATTTTTTAGAGGCCTTAAGTACTTTTTTCAGGTCGATCTGGCCGGTGCCCAGGGTCACGTCATGGTCGGTGGAGGTCTTGCCGGAGAGGTCACCCTGTACTCCCGTTTTGAGGTCTTTGAGGTGCATGAGCTTAAACCGCTTCGGATATTTTTTAATCAGCCGGGCCGGATCCTGCCCCGGGAAGTACGCCCATAGAATATCAATTTCATACCCTACATATTCCGGATTGGTTTCCTGCACGAGAACATCAAACAAGGTGCCTTTACCATGAGGTTGAAATTCGTAACCATGATTGTGGTAGCAAAAGAAGAGTCCGTGTGATTTCAGTTCACGTCCGATTTCATTAAAAGTGCCTGCGGTATTCCGCGTGAATTCCAGGTCCCAGGGCTTGTCGTGCGGCACCCAGGCGACCCGCACATAAGTCGCTCCGAGAATCTTCGCATTTTCAATGACGGTGGAACGCTTGTTCATCAGGTCGTCCCAGGAAACCCCATAGCTGGTGCAGCGAATGCCGCGGCGGTCGATCATCACCTTCATATCGTGCGCATTTTGGCCGAAAAGGTTGGAAAATTCAATATTGTCGATGCCCAGTGATTTAATGTAATCCAGGGTGCCGGGAATATCCTTACTGAATTCATTACGAAAGGTGTAGGAGACGATACCCGGTTTTGGAGCCAAATACCTGCTGAATTTTTGGGCGAAAAGGGCCGATGGAAGGCACATCAACAGGGCAAATACGGTAAAATAATTTTTCATTTCGGCTGAAGTTCAATTGATCTTACTGGTTCTCAACCGGGAGCAACCTGAATATGTATCCCGGTTCCTCTACTCCAACATAAATAAATCCGTCCGGGCCCATTTCGACGAAACGCAGCCGCCCGATTCCTTTCAACAGGTTTTCCTTCTCTCCAGGTTTATTGCCGTCAACGGTCACACGCTCGAGATACCTGAACCGGAGTGAACCCATCAGGATATTTCCCTTCCAGGCGGGGTATTTATCGCCTTTTACAAAGGTTAAACCACTGGGGCCGATGGAAGGCACCCAACGAACCAGGGGTTGTTCCATTCCTTCCTTATGGGTCAGTGGAGTGAGGATGGTGCCGTCGTAATTTATCCCGTAGCTGATCACCGGCCATCCGTAGTTTTTTCCTTTTTCCGCGATATTCAACTCATCCCCTCCCCTTGGCCCGTGTTCATGGGTCCAGATCGTATTGGTGCCGGGCTGCAGGGCCATGCCTTGAAGGTTGCGGTGGCCATAGGACCAGATGGACTTGCGGGCACCGGGTGTATTAAAAAACGGATTGTCTTCAGGTATGCTGCCATCTTCCCGGATACGATGCACTTTGCCCATGTCGTTATTTAGTTTCTGGGGCAATGAATCCATGTGCTGGCCCCGGTCGCCAACGGTTATAAACATCATGCCGGTGGTGTCAAATTCGATACGGCTGCCGTAATGGTGCCGGGTCTTTTGATAGGGCATGGCGACGAAAACATCTTTCTGGCCGGAGAGCTGATTGCCATTGAGTTTGGCTTTCATGATGGCCGTGGTAGCCCATTTTTGTCCGGCGGTATCCTTGATCTTGGAATAGGAAAGGTAGATGGTCTGGTTGTTGGCAAAATCCGGTGACAATTCCACGTCCAGGAGGCCTCCCTGGCCTTCTGCAAGGACTGCAGGCCCCCCTTTGATCATGCTCTGAATTCCTTTGGACTGTCGGTATAAATTGCCATTCCGGTCGGTGTAAACATAGTCCCCGTTGGGCAGGAAGGCCATGCCCCAGGGATTCTCCAGTCCGCGTGCAATCGTATCCAGTTTTACGGTCATGTTGTTTTGTACAAAGACACTGGAACGGACACTGTCGGTAAAATCAAATTTTTTCCTGTTTTCAATAGCCTTCATCAGGTAATCGGCCAGGTCCGCTGCATCCTGTTCGCTGATGACCGAATCCCATTTCGGCATGCCCAGGTCCGGGAATCCCGCCCGGATATTCATCATGATGGAATCTCGAGTGCTTCCATGCTTCCACTTCCGGTCCACGAAAACATCCCCGTTGTCCCCGTGGCAGGTAGAACAGAATTTCTTAAAGGTGACCTCGGCACTGGCCATCCGGCTGGCTTCGTCGGCCACCGGCATGGCTTCTTTAGGCTTGCAATGGCTGAAACATAAAATACAGAATATAAAAAGGAGGGTACGGTACATGATTAAAATTTAAATTTATTTGTTTTTTACTTTTATTTTAATTCAAGCATGACGATGCTTTTGGCCGGCAAAGTTAAGGCCAGGTTGCCACTTTCCCTGACTGCGCCTGTAAAAGGACGGATAGTGATTTTGTTTTTGTTTTCGAAATCATTGTAATCGGTGTATTGTGCAGAACTGATCATGGTGCCCGTCACCGTGTTCCATGGGACGTCGACGATGCGGAACTGAACCGGGTGGTTATTCACCGGATCGATATTCACCAGGGAGATGTGGGTGAGGCCCATCGAATCCCGGGAGGCGGAAATATGCACCGCCGGTATTTTATTGTTTTCAAAAACATAATCCGGAGACTGGAATCGAACCGGCAGATATTGTGCGTCCTGGTGCACTTTGTACATGTCAAAGACGTGGTAGGTCGGGGTCAACAGCATTTCCGGACCCCGCGTGAGCACCAGGGCCTGCAGCACATTTATGGTCTGGGCCAGGTTGGCCATGCGCACCCGGTCGCTGTGGTTATTGAAGATATTAAGGGTGACTCCGGCTACCAGCGCATCCCGCAAGCTGTTTTGCTGGTATAAAAAGCCCGGATTGGTGCCTGGTTCTACATCCGTCCATACCCCCCATTCATCCACGACCAGGGCGACCCGCTTGGCCTTATCGTATTTATCCATGATCGTGGAATGGCGGGTGACCAGTTCCTCCATAAACCAGGCATTTTTAAGAGTGGTGAAATATTCCTGTTCCGAAAAGCGGGTGGCCGATCCTTTTTTAGCCCAGGAATTGCTGGGGATGGAATAATGATGGAGAGTGGTTCCCCACATCCGGTTGGGGCCTACATCCCTCATCAGGACTTCCGTCCAATGGTAATCCGCTACGTTGGACCCGCTGGCGATGCGGTTGATGGGCGAGCCGGGATAATTCCGGACATAAGTGGCATATCGCTTATATTCATTAGCATAATATTCCGCCGTCATATTTCCCCCGCAGCCCCAGGTTTCATTCCCCACTCCCCAATATTTTACTTTATACGGTTCGGCCCGACCATGTTGTTTTCTCAAATCCGAAAGTGTGCTTCCCCCGGGATGGTTTAGGTACTCCACCCAGTTTGACATTTCAAGGACCGTACCGCTGCCGACATTTCCGGCAATATAAGGCTCACACTCAAGCAGGGCACATAATTCGAGGAATTCGTGCGTGCCAAAGCTGTTGTCTTCCACGACATTTCCCCAATGGGTATTGACCATCCTGGGCCTTTGGGCCCTGGGACCAATCCCATCCCTCCAGTGATATTCATCCGCAAAACAACCGCCGGGCCAGCGTAAATTGGGAACCTTGATTTTTTTAAGTGCATCCACGATATCAAGCCGGATCCGGTCCTTTTTCGCCACCTTCAGAGTGTCAGCGACCCAGAAACCGTCGTAAATGCACCGGCCAAGATGTTCTGAAAAATGCCCATAAATATGTTTGTCGATTTTGTGTGTCGACAGACCTCCATCGACGTAAACAGGCACGGCAGTCTGAGCGCGGGCAAAAGGGCTCAAGACTAAAATTATAATGACCCGGAACAAACTTTTAATGAACTTCATAACACTTTGATTCAATTTAATTGCAATATATAAAGCCAGTTGAATATCAACGGGTTCTCCTCATTGTATTTTAATTATTTTTTTCTTACTGGAATCCCGGATGATGAGGTTTCCGGGCATGACAATGGTCTGCGGCGGCTGATCGGGTGTCTTGATCCGGTCTAACAACAACTGGCAACTGATCGTTCCGATCTGGTATGCCGATTGTTCGATGGTGGTGAGCCCGGGTTCTACCGCTTCGCTGATTGGGGCGTTGGTAAAACCCGCCAAAGCCATATCCTCCGGCAGGTGGTAACCGCTTTTTTTGAGGGTCATCATCGCTCCAATGGCCTTCCGGTCGTTTACAGCAAAAATAGCCTCGGGCATAGGCCGCACAGCCAGTAACTTGGACACGTCCCGGATCCCGTCCTCGTGCGAAAACCCGGAATGAAGGATATACTCTTTCCGGATGGGGATCCTGGCATCGCGAAGGGCATCGATATAACCCTGCATCCGCCGGTTGGCCATTTCCATATGCCTCGGCCCGGCCAGGTGGGCAATGCGCTGGTAGCCCTCCTGGACGAGGTGCGTGGTAATGTTGTAAGCGCCTTTGTAGTCGTCCTGGATCACCCGGGAAACAGGAAGGTCAGTCAGATAGCGGTCGAAAAACACGAGGGGCAGGCCCTGATCGGTCAGTTTTTTCAAATGGTCCCCGTTCACCGTTTCGATAGAAACTGAAATGAGCAGTCCATCCAGCATATTGGCGGACAAATTCTTTACAATGGTCTTTTCCCTTTCGTAAGATTCATCCGATATAAAGAACATCACGTTATAACCCACGTGATAAGCCACATCCTGTATGCCTTTCACCACCGTGGAAAAATAATGGGTGGCAATCTCCGGCAATAAAACCCCGATAATCCGGGTTTGTTGTTTGACCAGGCTGATGGCGAAGGGATTGGGTTTGTATTCCAACTGCTCAGCCAGCGCCAGGACCTTTCTACGGGTCTCCTGGTTTACATCATAAGCATCGTGAAGGGCCCTGGATACGGTCGATACCGAAATACCCAGCTGGTGCGCGATTTCTTTGATGGTGATGCTCTTGTTTTTCATGATTTGATTCGGTAACGTTACCGCAATTTGGAACCGGCTTCGCCTGGGAATAAGTTAAATTTGTTTATCCGGTACAATTGAGTTGATTTTGGTAAAACATCCAGATAAAAGTATAAAAAAACCAGGCTTGCCGGCCTACCCGTTTTACCTAAATCCGTTCTCCTGCATTCCAAATAACCTTTCCTTAAGCATGCTTTTATCCTTTTTAAAAATTTTATTTCACCCTAAAATCCAACCCGCTTACTTTTGACCCTTTTATTCAATCCGGCTTGCAGGATATAATGGAAAAGCTCAATAAAAAATATTGCTTGGAGAATTTGGCCTTTCCTGCCCGGGCTCTTGACCAACCGGTCCGGGTGGTTCAGTTTGGGACCGGGGTGCTGCTCAGGGGCCTTGTGGATTATATCTTTCAACAGGCTTCTGAACTCGGATACTACCAGGGCCGGATCGCCATGGTCAAGTCCACCTCACCAGAGGTGGAGGCATTTCGTGATCAGGACAATATCTACACGGTAGTCGTGACGGGACTTGATTCGCAACAAAAGCCGCTGATCACCACCCATGTGATTAGCTGTATAGACCGTGTGATCAGCGCCACCCTGGACGAACCCTTTCTCAAAAACCTGTTTATCAGTGAGGACCTTGAAATCGTGGTATCCAATGTGACAGAAATCGGTTTTGATTACAAGGAAGAAACATTCACCGATAGGCTTCCTTCCAGTTTCCCGGGCAAACTCACCGCCTTACTGCATCACCGTTTCATGCACTTCGGCGGGGATCTTTCCAAAGGACTGAGCATCATCCCCACCGAATTGCTTAATGACAATGGAAGGTTGCTCCTTGAACTGGTGTTCCGCCATGCCCGGTACAATAGTCTCGAAGCGGCTTTTTTTAATTGGCTGGATGAGGCTTGCGATTTTTGCGATAGCCTCGTTGACCGGATTGTGCCCGGGAAATTAAAACCCGGGGCCGGTTTTATTGAATTGCCCTATGAAGACGGATTGGCAATTCAGACCGAACCTTACTACCTCTGGGCCATCCGGGGCAATTCGTCTACCAGAAAGCGACTGCCCTTTGCAGAAAAAATTCCCGGCCTGATTGTGGCGGATGATATCCAATCCTTCCGTGAACAAAAACTCAGACTGCTGAATGGCTGTCATACAGCTTTGTCCCCGATTGCCTTCCAAATCGGATGTCAAACGGTTGGACAAATGATGGGCCATCCCCTGATCACAGCCTGCCTGGATGTTTTAGGGGAAAAAGAAATATTGCTTACACTCGCCGGATTTGCCCCGGATGCCCGGATTTTTTTTGAACAAATGAAAACCCGATGGCGAAATCCCTACATCGTCCACGAACTCAGGACCATCCTGGCCCAGTCGACGACCAAAATGCAGGCCCGCAACGGGGAAACCTTTGTCCGGTATTACCAAACCAAAGGGGCTTTACCCGAAATGTTGTGTTTTGGGTTTGCGGCCTTTTTATACCTATTCCGCCCCAACAGGATGGAGGAGGGACTGTATTTTGCACCAGGGAGTCTGGGAGCCGATTTTGAGATCAAAGATCAAAAGGCTGCTTTGTTGTTTCACCACTGGCAGCCCTATTACCAGAATCAAAAAGACATTGAAGATATTGTTCCCAACCTGCTCCTGGACTCCAATCTCTTTGAACATTCTTTTACCCGGTTGCCCGGACTTGTCGAAAAAATAACCGCTCTTCTGCTTGCATTCCAGAAAACCTCCGTTTCAGACCAATTATCACAATTATTAAATGCCGTACCACAACATGCCTAATGCTTCCAAGACCAACCGCGCCCCCCAACCCGGATTTTTGACAGATGACTTCCTCCTGCATTCAGAACCTGCCCGCAGACTTTATCATGAATATGCCCGGGACATGCCCATCATTGATTATCATTGCCACCTCCCCCCCGATCAAATAGCAACGAATTACCGTTTTAAAAACCTTACTGAAATCTGGCTTAAAGGCGATCATTACAAATGGAGGGCCATGCGGGCCCTGGGGGTGGATGAAAAATACATTACCGGAGAAGCTCCGGACCGGGAAAAATTCCTCCAGTGGGCCAGTATTGTGCCCAGCCTGGTACGCAATCCCCTATATCATTGGACCCATATGGAATTGAAAAATCCGTTTGGGATCAACGAAGTGCTTACCTCAGACAATGCCGGGGATATCTATGACTCAGCCGGTGAATTGCTGCAGAATACTTTTTCCTCCCAATACCTGCTGAATCATTTTAAGGTGGAGCTCGTGGGCACTACGGATGATCCCTGTGACTCCCTCGCCTACCACCAGGCCCTGAAAGGGACCACACGGGGTTTTATTGTGGTTCCTACCTTCAGGCCCGACCCCATCATGAATATCGACCAGCCAGAGACATTTCCGGATTATGTTACAAACTTGGGCATGGCCGCCGGGATGGAAATTACCCATTTCGATGCTCTCCTCGAGGCGCTCAAAAACCGCCACGACTGGTTTGCCAACCTGGGGTGCAGGGCCTCAGATCACGGCCAGAACCACCTATATGCTTATGATTATACTCACGCTGAAGTCCGGGCCATTGTTTCAAAAGGCCTTCGGGGGGAATTGCTGAGCGGGGAAGAAATCAATAAATACCGGTCAGCCATGCAATACGAACTTGCCCTAATGGACTGGGAGAAGGGCTGGGTCCAGCAATTTCATCTTGGTGCAGCCCGAAACAACAATACCCGGCTGCTCCGCAACCTTGGACGCGACATCGGGGTCGACAGCATTGGAGATTATCTGCAGATCGAGATGATGTCCAGGTTCTTTGACCGGCTTGACCAGGAAGAAAAGCTGGCCAAAACCGTCATTTATAATGTAAACCCGACTTACAACGAGGCTTTTGCCACCATGACCGGGAATTTCCAGGACGGAACCATAAAAGGCAAAATGCAATGGGGCAGTGCCTGGTGGTTTCTTGATCAGAAAGACGGCATGACCGATCAGCTCAACGTATTGTCCAATATGGGAATCCTGTCCACCTTTATTGGCATGATTACGGATAGCCGTTCCTTCCTCTCTTTCCCGAGGCATGAATATTTCAGGCGCATCCTTTGCCAGCTTTTAGGGCAGGATATGGTCAATGGTGAATTACCCCATGACCTGCCCTGGATAGGCAAGATTGTCCAGGATATCTGTTATTACAATGCAAAATCCTATTTCAACGTATAATCCCGTATAAACTCTTTGAGGATAGTACCCTGCATCTTACTTTTGCCCTGAACGATCAAGGCCGGCCATCCGATTCCGGTGAAAGACCTTAAGGGTTTTTCCAAATGGAAGGTTCTATCCGGCAGTCCGTTCAGTAAAAACCGATTAAAAACACCTTGCCTTTATGTCTAAAAAAGTAGTTACCCTGGGGGAGATCATGCTTCGATTGTCCACCCCGGATTTCAAACGTTTTGTACAGGCCGACAGCCTGGATGTTACTTACGGAGGTGGTGAAGCGAACGTTGCCGCTGCATTGTGCAACTATGGCTTGCAGGGCGTCTTCGTCACCAAGGTCCCGGACAATCCGATCGGTCAGTCTGCCATCAATCATCTGCGCCGTTTTGGCGTGGATACTCAATTTATTGTCAAAGGAGGTGACCGCCTGGGGATTTATTTCCTGGAAACCGGAGCCAGCATGCGCGCTTCACAGGTGATTTATGACCGGACTGGCGCGTCGATCGCAGAAGCAAAAGCTGTGGATTTTGACTTTGACGCCATCCTGAATGATGCCGACTGGTTTCATACGACCGGCATCACGCCTGCCCTGAGTGACAGCGCCGCCGAACTCGCCGAAGTTGCCCTAAAGGCAGCAAGGGCTAAAGGCATCACTACCAGCATAGACCTTAATTACCGGAAAAAACTCTGGAGCAAGGAAAAAGCGAGATCAGTGATGACCCGGCTCTGCGAATGGGTGGACATTTGTATCGGCAATGAAGAAGATGCCGATACCACCCTGGGCTTCAAAGCAGCCCATACCGACGTGAACAAAGGAGAACTAAACTTGGACGGTTATAAAGAGGTGTTCAGGCAAATGCGAGATAAATTTGGTTTTAAAGTAATCGCCTCCTCGCTGCGGGAAAGCCATAGCGCCAGCGATAACGGATGGAGCGCCCTGGTCTACGATGGTTCCGAATTTTACCATACCCGGCAGTATGAGGTTCGAATCGTGGACCGGGTGGGCAGCGGGGATTCCTTTGCCAGCGGGCTGATCTATGGCCTGATCACCGGCATGAACCTTAAAGACGCGGCTGAATTCGGAGTGGCAGCCAGTGCACTCAAACATACCATCCCGGGAGACATGAACCATGCCACCCTGAAGGAAGTGCTTGATCTGATGAAAGGAGATGCCAGCGGAAGGGTGCAACGCTGACGCTTACGTGGAAAACATGTATTCAATTATAAATAAAAGAAAATGAGCAAAACCCAGATCATCACAAAAGCGATAACGGACCAGGGCATCCTGCCTCTTTATTTTCACCCGGACGAAAAGATCAGCCTGGATGTGCTTCAATGCTTGTATGAAACTGGCATTCGTGCGGTGGAATACACCAACCGCGGTGAAGCCGCATATAATAATTTTATGCAGCTGGCCGGCCTTCGCAACCAATCGATGCCAGGACTGAAACTGGGAATTGGAACCATTAAAAATCTTTCGGATGCCATTAAATATGTGGAAGCGGGGGCGGATTTTATCGTCAGTCCCGGATTTGTGCCCCAGGTGGCTGCCTACACCAAACAAAACGACCTCTTTTACGCCCCCGGATGTATGACTCCTTCCGAGATCATTGCTGCGGAAAATGCGGGGGTGGGATTCATCAAATTGTTTCCCGGCAACCTCCTGGGCCCGGATTTTATGAGTACCATTAAAGAAATCTTTCCGTCGCTCCTTTTTATGCCTACAGGGGGCGTGGATACCACCAAAGAAAATATTGAAGCCTGGTTCAAGGCAGGAGTCAGCGCGGTGGGCATGGGAAGTAAACTGATCAGTAAAAAACTGATGGAAGCCGGCGATTATGCCACGATTGCTTCCACCACGTCCATGGTGCTTGAAATCATCAGATCCATCAGAGTCAAATAATACCGGGGTGGTCAGGCTGTTTCTTTATTCTCCTTTAACCCGGGCAATATGAACCGGGTGGTCTGTTTCGGGGAAATCATGCTGCGCCTGACTCCTTTTAATTACCAACGACTTGAACAATCGAAGTCATTCAATATGGACTTCGGAGGGACCGAATCCAATGTGTCGGCCGGCCTGGCCCAATTGGGTGTGCCGGTTTCTTATGTTACCCGGGTCCCGGATTCTCCCCTGGGTAAAAGCGCCCTCGCCAGCCTGGCTCAATGGGGTGTGGATACCACGGTGAGTGTTTTCGGCGGGGAACGTCTGGGCATTTATTTTGTGGAATTGGGCGCGGGCCGGAGACCATCCAGGGTGATTTACGACCGGCACAACAGTGGTATGCACAGCCTGAAACCCGGAATGATCGACTGGCAAACCATTTTTCGGGAAAAGGGTTGGTTCCACTGGTCCGGGATCACCCCTTCTCTCAGTGCAACGGCCGCAGCAGCCACCCGGGAGGCCATTGTAACGGCCCGTGAAGCCGGTCTCCTGGTTTCCTGTGACCTCAATTACCGGGCGAAACTCTGGAAGTACGGAGTAAAGCCGTCTGAGGTCATGCCGGCCATGGTTGAAGCCAGTGATCTGATCGTTGGCGATGAGGATGTACTGGACGTCTATTTTGGCCTGAAAACCCACGGCATTGAAGATGCTTTTTCCAAACTGAATCAACGTTTTCCAAATTTAAAATACATCATCCTGACGGACCGCAAAGGGCATACCGCAAGCCATTTTCAATACAATGCCAGCCTGTTTTGTCAAGGCCGGACTTTTGGGTCCCGGAATTACGATTTGCCGGATGTCATTGACCGCATTGGAAGCGGCGATGCTTTCATGAGCGGCCTTATCTGTAAACTGCTTCCATCTGCAAATCGCTCTCCGGATCCGCAGGACGCCATTGAATTTGCAACGGCATGTGGAGTATACAAGCACTACGTACCGGGAGATTTGAATATATTTACTGAATCAGATATTATGGCCTTGATGCAGGGTAGTACAGGAGGCAAGGTTGGAAGATAAAAACTAGCCAACTAGCCAACTGACTAACTAGCCAACTGACTACTGACTACTGGAAT
>CAYOPD010000012.1:50074-64281 GCA_964405735.1 uncultured Saprospiraceae bacterium
AACTAGCCAACTAGCCAACTGACTAACTAGCCAACTGACTACTGACTACTGGAATACTATGGAAAAAACCGGAAGATATCGTTGGACTGTGGTGGCTTTGTTGTTTTTCGCGACAACCATCAATTACCTGGACAGGCAGATTATCGGGCTGTTGAAGCCGGTCATTGAAACCGAATTCAACTGGTCGGAGAAAGACTATGCCAATATCGTGATGGTATTTTCCATGGCTTATGCCCTGGGGCTCTTTATTTTTGGCCGATTGGTAGATACGATGGGTACCAAAATCGGGTACCTCGTTTCCATTGTCACCTGGAGCCTGGCCGCCATGGCGCATGGCCTGGTCCGAAGTACAGGGGGCTTTATGCTGGTGCGGGGCTTTCTTGGGCTTACCGAAGGGGGCAACTTCCCATCCGCCATAAAATCAATAGCGGAATGGTTCCCGAAAAAAGAAAGAGCCTTTGCCACCGGTATATTTAATTCTGGAGCCAATATCGGGGCAGTAGTCGCCCCCATCCTCGTGCCCATCCTGCTTGTGGCTTATGGCTGGCGTATGGCTTTTGTGATCACAGGGGCTATCGGATTCATCTGGGTGGTTTTCTGGCTGATTTATTATGAAATCCCCGCCAGGCAAAAAAGGCTGAGCAAGCAGGAGAATGCCTATATCCACAGTGACCCGGTCGATCTGGTGGCCGCCGAAAAACCCGTGCCCTGGATCCGGTTGTTTGGCATCCGGCAGACCTGGGCGTTCATTGCAGGTAAATTCATCCCGGATCCCATCTGGTGGTTTTTCCTGTTTTGGCTGCCTTCTTATTTTGCATCCACTTTCAATATTGACCTCAAAAAACCCAGCCTCGAACTGATCTTTGTATATACCTTCACGACCATCGGGAGCATCGGGGGCGGCTGGCTTTCCGGTTATCTGATTCAAAGGAATTGGCCGGTATTCAAGGCCCGTAAGACCGCTATGTTGATTTATGCCCTCCTGGTCACTCCAATTATTTTTATCCAGTTTGCCCAGGAAAAGTGGACCGTGGTCTTCATGATCGCCCTCGCGATGGCGGCACATGCAGCATGGAGCGCCAATATTTTTACAACCGTATCCGATATGTTCCCCAAACGGGCGGTGAGCAGCGTGGTCGGCATCGGGGGTATGGCCGGTGGAATCGGAAGTATCCTTTTCCCGCTATTTGTCGGATTTTTACTGGACAAATACAAGCTGCTTGGCAATATTCAGACCGGTTACAATATCCTTTTTGTCATTTGTGGCTGCGCCTATCTAATCGCCTGGGGCGTTATCCATCTTTGCGCTCCGCGAATGGAAAAAGTAGAGATTTGAAAAACCCCGCAGGAAGCATCAACAAAGAGAACTTGTTTCAATGTTAATATTCCGGCAGGCATTAAACGATTAGGCATAACTATCGTCCAAGGCAAGGTTTACGTATATTAATATCAGAAATCAATTCATTCAACCATGGCCTTTCCCAGTCCACAGGCAGTCGTCCCGTATACGGGTCCTTTCGGTAAAGCAGAATTATTACACTTGTTAAGGCGGACCCTTTTCGGGGTTAGCCCCGCTGACTTAAAAGCATTCGAGGGGCAAAGCCTGGAGGAAGTGGTTGACCATTTGTTGGAAATTCCGGGGCTGCCCCCCTCACCTCCGATCCGTGCTTACCAGGGAAGGAATGAAACCAGTTTTGATTCCGGGGTCCCCCTGGGCACGACCTGGATTCATTCAAAACCAGTTGCCAATGAACAAAATCCGAACGGTGCAAGAAGGGGTTCTTACAAACAATGGTGGGTCCAATTGATGGTACAACAGGAGCGAAACCTCAGGGAAAAACTGGTCCTGTTCTGGCACAACCACCTGGTCACGGATACGAATGAAGCGGTGGACCTGGCTGTCCTGGCTTATCGTTACAATGTGCTGTTGCGGGCTTCCTGCACAGGCAACTTCAGGAAACTCATGTATGACATCAGCCTGGACGGTGCCATGCTGCGTTACCTGAACGGTGAAAAAAATACAGCCGGGGCTCCCGATGAAAATTATTCGCGGGAATTGCAGGAATTGTTTTGCCTCGGCAAAGGACCTGATTCAAAGTATACGGAAGACGATGTTAAAGCCGCGGCCCGGGTCCTGACCGGCTGGACCATCAACTATGCCGATGATTACCAATCCGTTTTTCGCCCCAACCGGCATGACAAAAACGATAAATCCTTTTCCTCCTTTTACAACCATAAAGTGATCAAAGGGAAGACCACCACCAATGCGGGAACAGAAGAATTGAATGAACTCCTGGACATGATCTTTGCCCAATCGGAAACGGCTCGGTTTATCTCCAGGAAATTGTTTACTTTTTTTGTCTATTATGATATCAACGCGGAGGTGGAGCAACAGTTGATCCTGCCTCTTGCCGATATTTTCCGGAGCAGCGGATATGAAATTAAACCCCTGCTCAAAGCCCTGTTCACCAGCGATTGGTTTTTTAAGCAGGAATACCGGGGAGCCATGATCAAAAGCCCGGCTGATTTTACCCTGGGAATGTCCAGACAAATGGGCATAATCTGGCCTGTGGAAGAAAAGGCTTTTGAAGCGCGGTATTTTTTTGCATCCCAGTTGTTTCTGCAACTGTTCAATCAGGGGCAGGAATTGGGGGATCCGCCCAATGTCGCCGGATGGCCCGCATATTACCAGGTCCCTTCCTTCCATGAATTGTGGGTAGATACTGCGACTTATCCCGCACGGCTGGCCACGATCGATAACCTGGTGGTCAGAGGTATCGCCACTGGGAGCGGGACGCAATGGGTGTACGCGGAAAGTAAAAACAAGTCATTCAAAGTGGCTCCATTTACCTTTGTAAAACAACTCGACCAACCCCACGATCCGAATATCCTCATCAACCAGCTCGTGGAATTATTTTATGGGGTCCAGGTTTCCCAGGCCATTAAGGACAGCCTGAAAACGACTTACCTGCTTAAAGGCCAATCCTCTGATTTTTACTGGTCTTCGGCCTATGTAGCCTACGCCGACAATCCCAACACCACCGATCCCGACGCCAGGCAGGTTCCCAGGCAACTCCAGGATCTTTTTGCTTATATGTTTTCGGCCGCTGAATATCACTTGCATTAATTCTTCCAATCCCAAACTCATACCAGATCATGAAAAGACGGTCATTTTTGAAAAACATTCCCGGCGCGGCAGCGGTCACAATGATTGGAGGTCAAACGGTCCGCGCAGACCATTCAAACCCTATGTTGCTGGCCTTGCACCAGATGATGTATGAGACGGACCGGGTCCTGGTCATTGTCCAATGCAATGGAGGCAATGACGGACTGAATACCATTTTCCCGCTCGACCAGTACGATAATCTTAAAGTGGTGAGAGGCAATATGCTGATGAATGCCAACAGCATCCTAAAACTCAATGACAAAACAGGCATTCACCCCTCGATGTCCGCTTTGGCCAATTTATACCAGGATGGACGGATGGGGGTCATCCAGAATGTTGGTTATCCCAATTTCAATTATTCCCATTTCCGCGCCACCGATATCTGGCTGAGCGCTTCGGACGCCAACGAATACCTTGACAGTGGTTGGGCGGGCCGTTACCTCAATTACGAGTATGCCAATTATCCCGTAGGATATCCCAATGCGACCATGCCCGATCCCCTGGCCATCCGGGTCGGGGAAGGCATAGGACTGGGTCTCCAGATGATGGGGGTCAATATGGGGGTGTCCATCAACAATGCCAGCGATCCGGTAAACCTGACCGGTAATATATTCAAAGATCCGGCCGGCGGGGGATATGTTGGCAAGGAATTGTCCTATGTGCGGGAGGTACAGCGGCAAACCGACAAATTCGGTGATGTGATCCTGGCCGCTTATGAAAAAGCAAAAAACCGCAGTATCAAATATCCTGCCGTGAACAATACCAATACATCAAACAACCTGACGAACCAGTTAAAAATCGTGGCCCGTTTGATTGCGGGAGGCTTAAAGACCCGGATATACTGGGTGAGCACCGGAGGATTTGACACCCACTCCAACCAGGTGGACCCGACCGATCTGACCAAAGGCACCCATGCCAATTTATTACAGGGGATTTCCGACAATATTGCCGCTTTTATGGATGATGTCAAACTGCTGGGACTTGAAGAACGGGTGGCTGGCTTCTCGTTCTCCGAATTCGGCAGGCGCATCCGGTCCAATGCTTCCCTGGGCACCGATCACGGATCTGCCCTGCCCGTAATTTATTTTGGGAAAAATATCATTCCGGGAGTAGTGGGAAATAATCCCATCATTAATCCCGGCGCGGATGTCAACAGCAACCTGCCCATGCAGTACGATTTCCGCTCCGTCTACGGAACCTTCCTAAATCAATGGTTCTGTGTTCCACAGGCCGATGTCAATAATTTACTGTACGATCCATTTCAAATCCTACCCATACTCAATACGGCTAACTGTCTTTCCACAGCCACCCACGAACAGAATGTGCAGAATGGAAAAAAAGTGGTCAGTGTCTATCCCAACCCTTTTGTTCACCGGACCCGTGTCGATTTTGAAAGTTTCGGTGGTTATGTGCGCCTCCAGGTTTTCAACAACCAGGGCAGCCTGGTCCACACCCTGATCAGCCAGGACCTGGCCAAAGGCAAATACAATGCTGACCTGGATTTGGAAGGCCATCCTACGGGTATTTATTATATCCGCTGGGAAAATGGAAATCTGCAACAGGTGAAGGGGATGATGAAGGTTTTGTAAGCCACAAATTCATTGATTGGGCAGCCATTCAATTTTAATATCTTCATCCTTTGATGATATACAGGCCCTGGCTGATCGAATTGATCTGGTTCATTTTTACAGGCTTAGCCGTTTACCTGGTGATCCTGCCCATCCGGTCCGAGATCTACGGCTTTCCCTTTGAAAATGCGAATATCTGGTTTGTTCTTGTTTTTATTACTTTTCTCCGCTGGCTGCTTTTGTTGAATGCTACGCCTTTCCGGAAAAATCAGGCCTTTAAGGCTATTTTGGGCCTGGGATCCATTTGGGTCATGCTCTATTCCATCCGGCAGTTCGGTTTTTTCCAGACCTTTCTCGATGAAAAAGGCATTCAGTCCATCACCGCACACCTGCCTGAGGAACGTCAAATTGCCCTGGCCAAATACATCTCTGCCGAATTTATATTTTTTTCAGTGGGTACCATCATGGTCAGCCTGATGATGCCCCTCCGGATGATCATATCCATATGGAGAACCTACAACCTCAATAAGTCCTGATGTCCGTGAAAGCTTATTTACGGGGTATTTATTACGCACTCAAAAACCAGGTGATCTCCCTGGACTATCCATGGAATGCCCAATCCCGTTACACCCAGTCGAAGCCCATAAATCCCCTCCTGGATCAATGGTGTGCTTCAGGATCAGCAAGCTACCAGGACCGGCTAAATCGATTCGCTGCTTATTTGCCATTTTTTCAATCCATTCCGCGGGAAGGCGGATACCCTCCCGGTGCCATTTACTGGAGGAATGAATATTTGCCGGGCCTGGACCTGGTCGCCCTTTATGGCCTGGTCAGAGAAATAAAACCCGGACAGATTCTCGAGATTGGCTCCGGCAACAGCACGGAGGTCATGCGCCAGGCCATCCTCGATGGGGCCCTGACCACAAAGATTCGTTGCATTGACCCCCACCCGAGAAGGGATATCCATTTTGCTGCGGATGAAATCCTGTCCAAAACCCTGGAATCCTTTGAAAACCTGGATATGTTCGATTCTCTGGAGCCGGGAGATATCCTTTTTTTTGACGGATCCCATATGGCCCTGCCCAATTCGGATGTGACCGTATTTTTTGTAGAGATCTTACCCAGGGTCCCTCCCGGGGTGTACATTCAAATTCACGATATTTATCTGCCATTCGACTACCCCTCTGAAATGGTTCAACGCGGTTATAACGAACAGTATTTATTGGCCCTGGCTTTGATGACCGCACCGGCTTCCTTTGAACCGGTATTTCCGGCGTGGTGGATCAGCCGGCATTCCACCTTTAGGCTGTTGCTGGACCAATTGATCTGGGAACCTCTGCAAGAAAAAAACATTGAAAAACACGGAGGTTCATTCTGGTTTAAAAAAACGGGATAGATGTCAAAAGGAGTATTGATCGCCGGTTGCCTGGCGCTGGCCTTTGCTTCCATGATCTATTATCCAAAATGGAAAATGGGACGCACGGAGGCTACCATCTCCTGGGATGTCTCCGGCTACTATCTGTACCTACCCGCCTTGTTTATTTACCACGACCTCCGAAAGCTTGAATTCAAAAAGGTCATCGATGAAAAATATTATCCCAGCAGCAGTCCATATCAATCCTATTCCCATGCATCCGGAAACCAGGTCATGAAATATACCTGTGGGCTGGCGATCCTATACAGCCCATTTTTCCTGCTGGCACACGGCCTTGCAAGGATCACCGGCTCACCTGCAGATGGATATTCGACCATGTACCAGTTTATGCTTTCCTTGGGTAGCCTGGTATATGCTTTCCTGGGCCTTTGGATGCTGCGCTTGCTCCTGAGGCGGTATTTCGATGAGGGGCTCACCGCACTGTGCCTGGCTATCCTGGTTTTCGCCACGAATTATTTTGATTATGCCTCCATTACCGGGGCGATGAGCCATAATTATTTATTTACCCTCTACACCGCCCTCTTGCTGCTCACGGATCAATATTACCGGGACAGGAAGGCCCGTTGGTTTTATCTCGCTGCGGGCTTATGCGGATTGATGGTTTTGATCCGTCCGACTGAAACGATCAGCCTCTTTATTTTATTGGGTTGGGGGATCCGGTCGGAGGCAAAGCTCAGGGAACGGATATTCAGCTTTACCGGTCAGCTTCCGTTGATGCTCACTGGCCTTTTGAGCTTCCTGGTTGCCCCTGCGATACAGTTGATATACTGGAAATATGTTGCGGGTGAATGGTTGGTTTACAGTTACCAGGATCAGGGTTTCAGTTGGTTTGAAGGGCACCATATCCTGCAGGGCTTGTTCAGTTACCGTGCGGGTTGGCTGGTCTATTCTCCAATCATGATTCTAAGCCTGGCAGGACTCGTCATTAATGGCTATCTGAAAAAACCATGGACCTGGGTATACACCGTATTTTTCCTCACCAGCCTTTACCTGACTTTTGCCTGGGACGAATGGACCTATGGAGGCAGTCTTGGCCAGCGTGCCCTGGTCCAGCATTACCCGGTTTTTTTACTCGGTCTTGCTTCAAGCCTGGAAATGATCAGGAAGCATGACTGGCTGAACAGGCTGTTTTACCTGTTGATTGGTTTTTGCATCGCGTATAATCTATGGCTGACCCATCAGGCCCACAGGGGCGGGATCTACGAGGCCGGTATGATGAATAAAGCCTATTTCTGGCACACCCTCTTCAAATTTGCAAACGATCCGGAGTCCAAAAAACTGCTCGATACGAATGAGCCCATTTATCCTTTAGATGAAACAAAAGCCAATCTTTTGTTGGATACCCTCTATGCACCGGATTCAAATAATTGTCCTTCAGAATCCTCTTCGGTAGTGCTGTATGAAAATGCGGCCCCTGCAGGTACATTGAAGATAAAAGCCCTGGTCCGCACCCCTCAAAAAGAATGGGATGTCTGGCAGATGGCCCAACTGATTGTCCAGTATTTCAAAGGAGACCAATCGGTTAAGACGGTGCTCATCCGGGTGAACCGTTTCCTTAATGATGGGGAAGAAAAATGGATTGACCTGGTGACGAAAAGCCCGGACAAAACCTTCGACCGCCTGAAAATCAGCTTATGGAACCCCGGGCCTAAACCGGCCTGTGTCAATGCAACGAAAATATATGTGGCGGACTGAAAAATGGAAAGGGAAAGAATGGGTGCCGGATTCCCTGTATGCCATTCTGCTCGGATTGGCCTTCATGCAGGTGATCGTAGGCTTCGATAAAATCAATCCGTCCAATACCGCCTGGTTATTGATCCGGGGCAGCGATCTTTCTTATCATTATCTGGCCTGGGAATATTTCAAAGACGGTCCCTGGTCCTGGCCCCCCGGTAAATTGGTGGGATATGCCTACCCGATGTACAACAGCGTCATGTATACCGATTCCATTCCCCTGCTGGCTTTCCTGTTCAAATCCATCCGGGGATTGCTCCCCGGTGACTTCCAGTATTTCGGAATCTGGTATGCCCTGTGTTTTATACTCAATACCTGGTTTGGCCTGGCTTTGATGAAAGATGCCCGGTGGCAATGGAGTTTTCGTTGGCTGATCGCGCCATTTTTTACCGGAGCGGTCGTCCTGGTTGCGCGATTTGGCCACGCGGCCCTTTGCGGTCAATGGGTGTTGTTGTATGTACTCCTGATTTATCTTAAAACGAATGAATGGCCATTTGTCAAAGTAAGCCGCCATTTATATTCGGTTGTCTTTCTGACCAGCCTGATTCATCCGTATTTGTTATTCATGGTGCTGGCCTTGTCTGTGACCCCTCTCTTCAGATTAAAATGGCATAAGTTAATTTCATGGAGAAAAATCCCAATTCATATCCTGGTGTCTTCTGTCCTGGCCTTGACCGGATGGTATTTGAGCGGTGCGTTTCTTTTTAAAGGACAATTGTCAGAAGGCCTGGGTAAATATTCAGCCAACCTGAATACTTTATTTAATGCCTGGGATGTTGGCCGATGGGGCCCGTCTTTCCCCTATTTCGACCAGGGGCAGGGCGAAGGGATTAGCTACCTCGGACTGGGCATGCTCTTACTGATCCTGTTGTTGGCTGGTTTTTCCCTGATCCACAATATCTCAAAACACTCAACTTCCCAAAAATTTCAAGCTGCCTCAATCGATTTTTTCTTCCTGGGATCGATGCTGTTTTTTGTTTTTGCCCTCAGCCCCAAATGGACTTTTGGAAACCAGCTGCTTATCGACTGGGGTTACAACGATTATATCAGCAGAACCTTCCGGGGTACCGGGCGATTTACCTGGCCTCTGTTTTATTTTATTCTTTATTTCACTTTCCTGAAATTAAATCAGTTGTCCTGGCCGAAGTGGGCCAAATACCTTTGCCTGGGGGTCCTGCTGCTGGTTCAGGCGGTGGATCTAGGCCCCCTCTGGAAGCGGAAACCTTATATCGATTCCCCGCCTCCTTCCCTGCCCTTTGTTGATCAGTTTAAACAATTATTTGCCGCCGGTGACAAAATCATTGTTTATCCCCCCTACTCGGCCACGATCGCGGACTACTGGGATTATATTGATTTTACCAACCTTGCACAGCAGGCAGGAAAACCAATCACCGCTGGATACGGAGCCCGTTTTCCAGAGGAAATCGGCCGGGCATTCCGGGACAGCCTTATGAATCTATCGGCCTATCTCGCAGCCCATCCCTGGGATTTGGTGATCACTCATGTGGATTCGGTGAACCTGCACAAGGAATTGATCCGAAAACCTGGAGGCCGCTCATTTCAATTTGAACGGTACAGGGTCTTTATTCCCGATTCCCTGATGAATAAAACCGACCTGGCCGGAATTGACCCGGCATCCATGGACAGAATTAAAACCCAACAACAGGTCAGTTTTCGGGCATACCTGGAGGCACACGCTTCTTCCGTAATCGCGGGAGCCGTGTATGAAGAAGGCCTCGGCCATCTTGGAGAACAGACAAAACAATACTTAAAAGGATTGGGCTCCATGACCGATTCCCTGCATTTTGGTGCTTCCTGGGCATTCATTATTCAAAACCGAAGGTTTATCCGCGAGGCCATGTCCATGACTCACCCCGTTTCCCTTTCCGATTCCTTCCAATGCCAGGGACATCAAACCATACTCAACCTGGAATCCGGCGGCTACCAGGCAGGTAAAAAAATATCCATTCGGCTGGGCGAAGAAGAAAGGTCCAGACCGGTACGTGGCTTAACCCTGGTTGTCCTGGATTCCTGCGGGCGGTTTGTGGAGAAAGTCCGTTTTGACACCTATTTGTCCGATGGCTTTTTGATCAGGGAATGACCATTACACCCACTGGATTTACCCTTTGTCTCTCCTCACCCTCAATAAATTAACAATTTGCTTCCTCCTAAACCTTCCACCAAACAAATCCCGAATAATTCTACCATCCTAGGCACACTATAATCCTACAATTCCTACAATCCTACAATCCTACAATCCTACAATCCAACAATCCTATAATCCTATAATCCTATAATCCTATAATCCTATAATCCTATAAATCCTACATATCCCATTAAACATTTCCATAACATGATTTAAAGCCCTAATTTCGCAGTTTCAATGTCAGAACTTACCGCGAAAATCGATTACCTGGCCGATCTCAATCAAGCCCAGCGTGACGCCGTGACCTGCACGGATGGGCCCATCATGGTGATCGCCGGGCCAGGGAGCGGCAAGACCAGGGTGCTAACCTACCGGATATCCTACCTGATTGAACAGGGAGTGCCTCCCTGGCAGATTCTGGCTCTGACTTTTACCAACAAGGCGGCCAAAGAAATGCGTGAGCGCATCGAAAAAGTCGTCGGTTCGAGGGCCAAGTACATCTGGGCCGGTACCTACCATTCCATCTTTGCCAAAATCCTGCGGATAGAAGCGTCCAAGATTGGCTACCCGCCCAATTTTACCATTTACGATACGGACGATACCAAAAGCCTGATCGGGGATATCATCTCCGAACTTTCACTGGACAAGCAGGTATATAACGCCGGGCAGATCCGGGCCAGGATCTCTTCCGCAAAATCAAACCTGATTTCTCCCAAGGCCTACCTGCAACAGGAAGAGCTGATGAACCAGGATAAATTGAACCGCATCCCCTATTTCCAGACGATCTACGAACGGTATGTCAACCGGTGCCAGAAGGCCGGAGCAATGGATTTTGACGACCTGCTCTACCAGATGTATATCATGCTCTACCGGAATCCGGAAAATGTGAAAGAAAAATACCAGACCCAGTTTCAATACATCCTCGTAGATGAATTCCAGGATACCAACTACCTGCAATATGCCATCGTAAAACAGCTCATTGAATATCCCGGCAGTAAAAAAAATATCTGCATCGTAGGAGATGATGCCCAAAGTATTTATGCCTTCCGGGGAGCAACCATCCGAAACATTTTTGATTTCGAGACCGATTATCCTCAGCACCGCAAATTTAAGCTGGAGCAGAATTACCGGAGTACCGAACATATCGTATCTGCAGCCAACCAGGTCATCCAGAACAACCGCAACCAGATCGAAAAAACCCTTTGGACGGATGAAGGTGGAGGAAATAAGATCCGGATCATCAAATCCGTCTCCGACCAGGAGGAAGGCAAGCGCGTAGCGGACAGTATTGTAGAATGGAAAAACCGGGCAGGCCTCGCCAATCACCAGTTTGCCGTCCTTTACCGTACCAACGCCCAGTCCCGGATCGTGGAAGAACAGTTGCGACGCAACAACATCCCCTATAAGGTATTCGGAGGCCTGAGCTTCTATCAACGGAAAGAGATCAAGGATTTTATAGCCTACCTGAGATTGTCTACCAATCCCAGGGATGAAGAGGCCTTAAAAAGGGTGATCAATTACCCTCGCAGGGGCATCGGCGAATCCACCGTTCAAAAAGCACTGGAATACGCCAATGATCACCAGATCACCCTCTGGGAGGCACTTCATTACCCGGAGTTGCTCGGCCGGTCGGCATCCGCCGTAAAACATTTCCTGGCCGTGGTACAAGCCTGTATGGAACAGGCTACCACCAACAATGCCTATGCCGCCGCGCTCTATATAGGCAAGGCAAGTGGCCTGCTCGATGCTCTCAAGGGGGACAGAACCCAGGACGGGATCGCCCGGCTCGACAACGTAAATGCCCTGCTCGATGGCATACAGGAATACATCGAAAATGACGAAGCTGCCGTTGAAAATGATACCGGGGAAAGGGACTTATCCGCTTACCTGCAGACCATTTCCCTGCTCACCGACCAGGATGAAGAGATCAAGAATCACGATTTTGTCACGCTGATGTCCGTACACGCGGCCAAGGGGCTGGAATTCCACACCGTATTTATTGTCGGCATGGAAGAAAATCTGTTCCCAAGTTATATGAGCATGGCGGACCCGGACCAATTGGAGGAAGAAAGAAGGTTGTTTTATGTGGCGATCACCCGCGCCAAACGCCAACTGATCCTCACCCACGCAACCATGCGCTACCAATATGGCAAACCCCGGTTCAATGACCCGAGCCGATTCCTCGAAGAAATCGATAACCGGCACATCGACACCGCAGTGACCCTTCGCAATGCCGGCCCATTTTCAGACGGGCCTCGTATCCTGAGCACCATCCCCAAACTCGGTTCAAAAAAAGAAAACCCTGTAACTGTGGATCCAGCCAATTTCACTGTGTCCCCTGCTGAGGCCATCGAAGTGGGCATGGAGGTCCTTCACATAAAGTTTGGTGCAGGTAAAGTGCTTCATATTGATGGAGCAAGGGACAACAGGGTCGCTACCATCGAATTTCACAACATCGATGATCCGCAGAGAAGGATCATGCTTAAATTCAGTAAGCTGCAGATAATAAAGCGGCAATAACCCCTGGATTCGGGTTTATCCCCTGAACAGGCAAAATATCCGGTTAATTGAGTTTGATTACTTTTTGGATTGCATTTTTATTGCCGGCATGTAATCGGATGATGTAAATTCCTGATTGAAGGTCGTTTAAGTCCAGTTCCGTCTGTTCAATACCCGCTTCAAGGTCTCCCACCCGGGTCAAATGTCCACTGTAAGAAAATATTTCATAACGGGTTGGGGACTGTATTTCCGGCGAAATATAAAGTTGGATCCGGTCATTGAAAATTGACGGAAAGACCATGAAGTCATTCTTAATGGGTCGCCGTATTAACTTCACCGGACTATAACTGGAGCTACCATCCGAATCATATTGCTGTAGCCGGTAATAATTCCTGCCAGGAAGAGCTGATAAATCCACAAAATTATACTCCCTTTTTGCGTCCGTCGTACCCGCACCCGGTATCCTGCCAATCTCCTGAAACCGGATACCGTCCGGACTTCGCTGGATGGAAAAAAAATCGTTATTAAATTCGGCAAGTGTCGTCCAGAGAATCCTTGGGTTTTTTTCATTGATGACCTCAAATTGAGCCAACTGGATAGGTAAATTAAAATTGTCTCCAACGGTAAAATCATCAATATAGAACACCTTATTGTCCGTGCATGCCCCATTGTTCCCGGGAGCAAATTGAAACCGGAAATAAAGTGAAGGTTGATTGTCGGCTCCGGCTGGCAAGTCATAAAACAATACGCTCCAGGCGGATGTGGCACCCGCAGATACATCTGCTGTTACCGTGGTCCAGGTTGTCCCATTGGTGCTCCATTGAAATGGCACGGTAGAATTGAAAGCAGGGGTGACGGATCGGCCAAAACCAACCCGGATATTGAATCTACCCATGGTGGAGATGGCTCCTGAAGTCAGTGTGTAATTTGTGCTTTGGTGCGCACAATTTTGAAAAATAACCCCGGGAGCTCCTGAGGCACCGGGACTTTGGGGCGATGAAGTATAACCTGTGCTCGGATTTGAATTGGAACTGGCTATATTTGTTGCCGATGAAATCGTCCAATTAGCTGCCATATTGGGCTCCTCGTAAAATTTACTGGCATGAACATGGAAAGTGCATATAAGAAGCAAAAGATTCAAGAAGAATCTCCTGGTACTGCGGTATAGTCTGTTCATATATTGGTAATTTGATAGTGAAAATTAAGACAAATTAATCACTATTCTAAGTGTCAGGATTGGGCAGATAATTTCAAAATAAGGCAAGATTAATAAATTATTTTGCATACCTAATCTTAATTGCTTAATATACAGTTCTTTAGAATGTTAATAAAGGTTCTATGGTTTTATTCTATAAGCCCGGCACAAAACTCAAACCAAGAAGAAAACCATACGTGAACATCCCTTTTGACCAGAAAGGGTAACCTCGACACATCTTCTACAAACTCAGACAGGCCAGTTAATTCCGAACATTCGTTCCACACTCAGAATGGCCGCTAAATTACAGTTTTAAGTGGCCAAAACGTATACCGTGGTTCTTGACCGTGGTCGGTAGCCAGTTAAAACTAGCTGCTACAAAAACTAATCCACAATCACCATCCTCCTGCTATCCGTAAAGAATCCCGACTCAAAACGATAATACAGGACCCCGGTCGCCCCGA
>CAYOPD010000013.1:0-15535 GCA_964405735.1 uncultured Saprospiraceae bacterium
CCAAATGGGTAGGCCAGGGTATGAATGGATTGGCGGCATATTTTCTCCAGGACCTTCTTGCATTCGGCAATCTCATGGCAGGCTTCGTCGTGATTGAGCCTGGCCAGATCTCGATGTGTATGACCGTGTGCACCTATGGTTACAAGTGGGGAAGAAACCAGTTTTGTGATATCATCCGGGGTCAATAGTTGCCAGTATTCATCGTATGATTTTGTCACTGGCCATGCTCCAGCATCCTTAAATGCTCGCTGCATTTCCAACACTGTGGACCAGGCAGATTGTTTCAACATTTCGACCAATGATTGGCCATGTTGATCTGCATAATATTGGCTGTGCCGCCATTTTTTCTTATAATATATTCGGTCGACGATTATGATTTTTGAAGGACCGTGACGGGTAGCGATATCCAGAAAATCCATCCATAGCCAGGATGCCTCTCGCCCACAGGCGGAAGTAAGAAAAAAAGTAGCAGGAACTCCATACTTTTCAAGAATGGGTAAAGCGTACCGAAGATTATTCTGATAACCGTCGTCAAAGGTTATGGATATCGTAAATGAATTATCCCGGGACGAATGGTTAAAATAATCATCCAGGGAGACAAGGTTACAATGATCTTTCAGAAATCGGATCTGCGTTTCAAAACGCGAAGCGGAAATAAACCGGCTGTTTAGTCCTTTTTCTCCTTTCTGGTCGATGCCATGGTAAACCAGAATTCTTTGGCCACTACCCGCCAGCAACCGTTCCTCCTTAGTAAGCCCGAGTTTGAACTTAAGTTCGTCAGCCAGCTCCTTGATTTTTTGGGCCGTTCTTCCGGGCAATTGAGCAAAGGTGGGTCTCAGGATTTTAGATTTTCTACCGTAAAATTATGAAATTCAATAATACTATCTTTGTTGCTTGCCTATTCAAGGCAATGTAAACATCCCATGGCAGCTGAATCCAGACAGAACAAAGTCATCCTTTTCAACCCAAGAAGCGCAAATTCCAAATACAGGATCCCCAACAGCATCCTCCAGGTCGGGGCTTCCATCCATGGCCGGTTTGACTATGTTTTTGTAGATGGCAACCTGGAAAAGGAACCCTGGCAGGTCATTGAAAAATATCTTAATACCGGCGAATATAAATATTTCGGAACCACGGTCATGCCCGGTCCGCAACTGATCCAGGCAATCCCTTTTGCCAAAATGGCTAAACAAATCTGTCCCCGGATCGTCAATATCTGGGGTGGGTACTTTCCTTCCAACCAATACCAGGTGACTATTCGGTCACCCTATATTGATTTTATCATTAACGGGCCTGGAGATCAGGCTTTCCCCGCCTTATTGGATGCCCTGGACAAGGACAAGCCCTATGAATTGATTCCCAATCTTATTTTCAGGAATTCCGAAGGGGAAACCATGCTCACCAGGAAAGCCCCTTTAGTTGATCAGGATCAGCTACCGCCCCTTCCTTACGAATATCTGGATCGTTTTTATCCGCTGCAGCAATACCTCGGTAAAACTTTTCTTGGACAAAGGACTTTGGCCTATCATTCCAGCGTAGGATGCCCATTTTCCTGTTCTTTTTGTGCCGTGGTGCCCATTTATGAGGCCCGCTGGAGCGGGAAAAGCCCAGCCCGCATCTGCCGGGATATTCTGTATTTTAAAGACAAGTATGGCGCCGATGCCATAGAATTTCACGACAATAATTTTTTTGTCTCCGAAAGCCGCGTTGTGGATTTTTCCAGGCAAATGTTGGGAAAACACATGAATTGGTGGGGAGAAGGCCGGATCGATACCGTTGACCGGTTTTCAAACGAAAGCCTGGCCCTCATGCGGGAAGCCGGATGCCGGATGATATTTTTTGGAGCGGAAACCGGAAACAACGCCTTGTTGAAACAAATGGACAAAGGCGGTAAACAATCGCGGGAACAAATCATGAGATTCGCCGCCCGCATGAAACAGTTTGACATCATACCGGAATACTCGTTTGTCCTAGGACTGCCGGCTTCCAGCCCGGAAAAAATCGTGCAGCAGATCGATGATGACATTCGGTTCATCAAGACCATCAAAGAAATTAACCCGGATACTGAAATCATCATCTATGTATACAGTCCGGTGCCGACTGAAGGTTCATCCCTTTATACCACCATAAAAGAAGCGGGCTTTGCCTTTCCGGAAAATCTTGAGGATTGGCTTTCATCACAATGGTTGTCTTTTGACCTGAGGAAAAACCCGCTTACCCCATGGCTTACCCAGGATATGATTCAAAAAATAAAAAATTTTGAAACCGTCCTCAACGCGCGGTACCCGACCGTTTCGGATATTAAACTTTCCGCTTTTCAGAAATGGATAGTGCAGCGCCTGGCCTTCCTGAGGTACCGTTTTGACCTGTTCTCCTTTCCTTATGAGTTGAAAATGTTACAAAAATTCTGGCTCCGGTACCGTCAACCTGAAATAGAAGGTTTTTAAAATGGTACAAAGAATGGTGCCCCATCTCCGCCGCCTGGCCCAGCCTTTGCTTTGGAAGTTCTACCGCTGGTACCTGTCCAAACCCAGGTGGTACAGGTACCAGGGAATGAGCATTCGGCTGTTGCCAACAGTATTCCACCCGGGCTGGTTGGTCAGCACCAAGGTCCTCCTGGAATTTGCAATGGAATTGGATACAGCGGGCAGCCTGGTTCTGGAACTGGGCGCAGGGAGCGGGCTGATCGGCCTATCCCTGGCAAGGAAAGGTGCCCGGGTAACAGCCAGCGACCTGAACCCGGCAGCCATCCGGGCATTGAAGGAGAGCAGTTTAGAAAATAATATTTCGCTCACCCTGGTGGAATCAGACCTTTTCGACCAGATCCCTTTACAGCAATTTGACTTCATTTTCATCAACCCTCCTTATTATCCCAGGCAACCAAAGGATGATTGGGAGAGGGCCTTTTATTGTGGACCGGATTTCGACTTTTTCCGCCGCCTGTTTGGCCAGATCAAACCTTTTATGGGACCTGCTACACGCGTGTACATGATCCTGAACGAATATTGTGCCATTACAAAAATCATTAAAATTGCGGAGGCTAACCAGATTGATTTTAAACTGCTGCGTCAAAAAAGAAAAGCAGGAGAATGGCAATATATCTTTGATCTGTCAAATCGGCCATTTGATCAATTTGCCCAAAAAATTCCTGACTAGTGCCCACTATCCGCATACTCTGGATCACCCCCGGTTTTGCACCCGATGAATCGGATCTTAATTGTATTCCTCCATTACAATTCCTCTCAAGGGCCCTGATAAACCAGGGAGTTGATTTGCAAATCCTTTCCCTGAATTTTCCCCACAGTCACAAATTATATCATTGGCACGGGATCCCGGTTCATCCGTTTGGCTCAATAAAGACCAGGTGGTTGAGGTGGCTCGCCTGGTTGAGCGTATTGAAGGTGGCCGGAAGCCTTCATCGAACGGTTAAATTTGATGCCATTCACAGCTTCTGGCTCGGACCTTGTTGGCTTTTAGGACGCTTCCTCCAGAAAAAATGGAAGGTGCCTCATTGGACTACCCTGATGGGACAAGATGTGCTCAAGACCAACCGCTATCTGCATTTTCTTTCAAGAAAGGAAGCTGCAAATTTGGTAGCGGTTTCCGAATTCCAGAATGATTGCCTGTTGCAATCCGTGGGTTATTCAGCCGGTAAGTGTATCCCATGGGGCTTAGCCCGTGAGGATATGCCCTCTTCATATCCGGACCATCGCTCCCTGGATATCCTGGGCTGTGCTTCATTGATTCCTCTTAAAGATTGGGAGCTTTGGCTCGATGTGATAGTCAAGCTGGTTCAATGGAATCCTTCATTGAAGGCCGAAATCATTGGGGAGGGACCTGAACGAAAAAATTTGGAAAAACAAATTCAAAAATACGGTCTTCAGAGCCAGGTCTGTCTTTTGGGGGCTCTTCCGCGGCCTGCGGTCCTTGAAAAAATGAGGAACACCAAGGTGTTTTTACATACATCAAGTTTTGAATCCTATGGATATGTACTGGCTGAAGCTACAGCCTGCGGTTGTCATGTGTTGAGTACTCCGGTTGGCATTGCCCGGGACCTGGCTTCTTGCGGGAATACGGCCGAAGCCCTGTTTAATCATGCGGTCCGCCTGCTTGTTTTACCTCCCCCGTCCGAGCCAGTGTATGTAAAAGAGATGTCTGAGGTGGCTGCCGATTACCTTGATCTTTACGCGAGCCGGCTAAAAACCAACTGAACCGATCAGGGTACCTCCCAGTCTGAAGGCCTGTGCTTCAAATTTTTGAACAAATAGTTATTTAAAGGACTGCCTCTGAATAACCGGATTGCGTAATAATGGATCTGGAACCTCAGTTTGTTTTTAAGTTCCCCCAGATAATAAATCCTTAAGAGGAATTTCAATTTAGCCCAATAAACGCGTATTTGAAGAATCCAGGGTATCCTGACCTGTGTAAAATCTAAGGCATAAGGGAGAAAATGGATTTCAGGAGATAAATATTTCATGAGCATAACAATTTGTTCCGGAAGGAGTACCTCAAATGAACGGTCAATCCGCTTATCGGTGAGGGGTTCATCCAGCCTCCCCAGAATGAATTTCATGACTTCTTTCCTTCCAGTGTATGCCTTGCGAAATTGGAAATCCTTCATGCCTGGCTCAAAATCAAGCCCAAGGAAGGTGCAAATTTCAGTGAGGGTTTGATCCGGCTTCCGGACCAGGTCCTCATAAGTGATCCGTAACTGATTCTGGTTCCTGAGTCGTTTTTTAATAAGGAGTTCATGCAGGCCCCTTTTGGCGTTTTCTGCAAAGTGTAAAAGCAGGGCATCGGTAATCCTGGTTTTGCGGTGGTAAGTGATTGCCTCACATAAGGACAGCACGAGGTCAAAAGGGTTTCTGAGGATAATAATGTATTTACAACCTGGGAAGGCTTTGTTTAAAGAGGGAATAAAAAAAGTGTTTTCAGGGGTTTTTTCGCCATATAAGGTTGCCTTTTTCTCTTTAGTATATTCTTTGATCAGGGGGGAGAACCATTCGCGGGTGGATAGGGGATAAGAAAATGCCCTTAAAGCCTGGTGTGCCAGGCAAGGCAGTATGGGGTCTTTAAATACTACGGCCCTATTGTATAAAGCATTGACCAGGAGCAGGCTTTGCCAGCTATCCTTTAGTTTTGAATCTGCATTCAACCGCCAGAGAGCCTTGCCTGAAGATATTTCCGGGCAAACCGCAATTTCAGAATGGGCGTCAAGCATTTGTTCCAACAGGGTGGTGCCAGACCTGGGAAGTCCGAGGATAAAAAAGTCAGGATATTTATGTTCATTCATACAGACTGCGCTAAGCCAGGGATGGGAGGAAAATCACAAGTATTGGATTAAATGTACATCAGTTCTGGTGATATTGATATTTTCATTCTTTGTAATTAATGGTTTAAATAATAGTGCAGGTTCAATTAATTATTGGAAATTCAGAACCGAACCTTAAAAAAATCACAATGGAAAAAATGATGCTCAGCTTTCTTACCTGAGTCCGATTAAACTTTTGCGCTGTAACCATATTCCAGATCAATAAAATTCTGGGCCCGGGAAGTCTCCGTATTTAATGTGTCCATCATTGAAGTTTTGCCTGTGGACAGGTCTATTTTATAAAATTTTTTATTGGCTGAACTATAAAGCTGATTTTCAGCATAAGGTATTACCTGGTCGTTGGGTAATAACGAATCGGCTGAAAATTTTGTTCTTATATCGGGCCTGAAAAACCGGCTTTTATTTATTATGGTTTTGATTACACCTCCAATTACAATATTCTGTGTATGAAATAAGCGTTCGCTATCAAACAAACGCCACCGTGCACCTTGGAAGTTAATTGGATCGTATCTCCTTCATTAACCCTGGATGGAGCATCTAAAGTGAAAGACATGGGCATCGCACTGGGTGCGACGTATTCCCTGGAGACCAACGTACCGCAGGTGTCCGTTACAGTAAGTGTATATTTTCCACCCTGTCAGGCCCAACCTGTCTTGGTTTTTTATACCATCGCGTGAAGCTCAACTTTAATATCTTGTGTTCCCAGAATTTAATCCCATGCAAAGCCCCTCCCAAGCCTCCCTCAAGAAAGCCCTCACTCCCCTCATGTTATGGGGCCTGGGCGTCGGCTACGTAATCTCCGGCATGTACTTTGGCTGGAACCTGGGGCTGAAAGAAGGGGGCACCCTGGGCCTCGCGATTGCCACTTTTTTTATAATCATCCTGTATTCCACCTTCAGCTTTTCGTATGCCGAACTGGCCTGCTCCATACCCAAGGCGGGAGGGGTATTTGATTACGCCAATAAGGCATTGGGCAAAGACTGGGGCTTTATCGCAGGCGCAGCACAGATTATTGAATTTGTATTTGCACCTCCGGCCATTGCATATGGGATCGGAGCTTATTTCAACCTGTTCTTTCCCGGGATACCGGTGCTGGCCATTGCCATTGCCGCTTACGTCCTGTTCACAGGGCTCAATATATACGGAGTGAAAGCGGCGGCTTCATTTGAATTGATCATCACTTTTATCGCGGTGGTGGAACTGTTGATTTTCGTCGGAGTCACCCTTCCGCACTTCGAGCTGGTCAATCTCAAACACAACGCTTTTCCGAATGGTTGGAGCGGGGTGTTTGCAGCCCTGCCTTTCGCCATCTGGTTTTTCCTGGGCATAGAGGGGTTGGCCAACGTGGCTGAAGAGACCAAAAATCCACAGCAGGATATTCTCAAAGGGTTCGGCTCTGCGATTGTGACCCTGGTGATCCTATGCATCCTGATCTTCATTTCGGCTACCGGGGTAGGGGGTTGGGAACAAATTGTATACAAAGACGGGGTCGGGGGGGACACTTCGGATTCACCCCTTCCTTTGGCCATGGCCCAGGTGGTAGGCAGCAACAGTGTGCTTTTTCATATGTTGTTGACCATAGGGCTGTTTGGGCTGGTTGCTTCTTTTCACGGACTCATGCTTGCGGCGGGGCGGTCGACCTATGAATTCGGAAAGGTCGGTTTTGCGCCGGTTTTTCTTGGAAGGATCCATCCGCGCTTCCGGACACCGGCCAATGCCTTGCTGGTCAATATGGTCTTCGGCATCATCGCCCTGTTTACCAATAAAACCGGCGAGATCATAACCATCTCTGTACTGGGCGCCCTTACGCTTTATGTGCTGGCCATGATCTCCCTCATCGTTTTACGCAAAAAAGAACCCGATGCCTCAAGGCCCTTTAAAGTGCCCGGCTATCCGGTGACCCCGATCATCGCCCTCATCATCGCATCGGTCGCCCTGGCCCTCGTCAATTATTATAACCTCAAACTGACCCTATACTATTTGCTGTTGTTAATTTTACCCTATTGCTTCTTCAATTTCTTTTACAAAAAAACAGAACCGATATGAGCGAACAAGAGGTTTTTAATTATGTAAAAAATCACCCGGACCAGAAAATTAAACTCGCCATCACCGACACCGATGGCATTCTGAGGGGAAAGTATATCAGTACGGAAAAGTTTTTAGCGGCAGCCGGCGGCCACCTGGGCATGTGCAATGTGGTTTTCGGCTGGGATGCCGGCGATGCAGCATACGACAATACCCGGTATACAGGCTGGCATTCGGGTTATCCGGATGTGCCCGCCCGCATCGATCTGACTACTTTTCGCAAAATCCCATGGGAAAACGGGATCCCCTTTTTCCTTTGTGAATTAATGGATAAAAAAGAAAGCCCGGCTTACCCATGCCCCCGCAACCTGCTGAAAAAAGTACTGGCTTCGGCGGAGGCAAATGGGTTTAACCCTTATTTCAGCCAGGAATTCGAGTGGTACAATTTTGAGGAGACCCCGCATTCGGCCGCGGATAAAAAATTCAGCGGCCTGAAACCTTTGACCCCCGGCATGTTCGGGTATTCCATTTTGCGGACCAGCCTTCGCAATGATTTTTTTTCCGTCTTATTTGATGAACTGAAAAAATTTGACCTGCCCCTGGAAGGGCTGCATACGGAAACGGGGCCTGGAGTCTATGAAGCCGCGATCGCCTATTCAGGGGTCCTGGAAGCAGCAGACCGCGCGGTTCTTTTCAAAACCGCGGTGAAAGAACTCGCCTATAAAAGGGGCATCGTGGCCACCTTCATCGCCAAGTGGGATGAAAACCTGCCGGGCTGCAGCGGCCATGTGCATCAAAGCCTCTGGGACCAGGAAGGAAAAAACAACCTGTTCCACAGCGATAAGGACAAATCGGGCATGAGTGAGATTTTCAAACAATACCTGGCGGGCCAGCTGTATTGCCTGCCGCATATCCTACCCATGTATGCCCCCACGGTCAACTCTTACAAAAGACTGGTCGAAGGGGCCTGGGCGCCCACTACACTGACCTGGGCCGTCGACAACAGGACCACGGCCCTGAGAGCCCTCCCCGGAAGTAAAAAGTCCTGCCGCCTCGAAACCCGGGTCGTGGGCTCCGATGTCAACCCCTACCTGGCTATGTCCGCCTGCCTGGCAAGTGGCCTCTATGGAATAAAAAATAAACTAAAACTGCAAGCGCCCACCAAAGGCAATGGTTACCGGGATACCGTGCATGGGGTCCTGCCTTCCAATCTCTCAATCGCCAGCCTGGCGATGAAAGGATCGCCTATCGCCAAAGAACTGTTTGGAGTCGAATTTGTGGAACATTTCACCGCTACGCGGGAATGGGAATGGAGGCAATTCTGCCGGGTAGTGACGGATTGGGAAAAGAGGAGGTATTTTGAGATTATATAACACGGTGCAGGAGATCGCACGGAGGGCAAGGGGAGCGCGGAGGAAAAATATATAAGTATGATAGGAGTGAATGCATTTCTTTGCGGGGCCCCTTTGCGATCCATGGCGAGCTTCGCGGTTAAGAAATTGACTAACCGCTCTGGACGCTGAGAACGAAAAGGAAACGCAAAGAAACAATTTATTATCTCCTCCGTGGCCTCCTTCGCTCCGTCCGAAAACACAGTGTTGGTTGCTTCAGCTACCTCGCCTAAAGAATTTATACTTTTATGTGAACCGGGGATTTACCGCAAAAGGCACTAAGGACGCGAAGCAAACGAAAAGAAACCATTGATCTCCGTGGATTCCTTTACTCCGTGTGAAATCACCACCCAGAGCACATTTCTCAATCTCTAACAATTATTCGAACTTTGACTCTTTCATTTTTGTGAGTTATTCGATTAATAAAAAATCCAATGGACTTTAACCAGATCAGGCAATTCAATTTTCCAACCATAATCCGCTTTGGCGCAGGGGCAGCCCAGGAATTGGCTCCCTATCTGAAAGAAAACGATTTGTCAAGGCCGCTGGTCGTGACGGATCCCTTGGTGGCGCAACTGCCTTTTTTTACCAATATCATCCGGGACCTGGAAAAAGCAGGCTTGTCCGTGGAAGTTTTTTCTTCAATCCATAAAAATCCCATCAAATCGGATGTTTACCTCGGAACGGACCATTGGGATGCACATTCCCGGGATAGTGTGGTAGGGATTGGGGGAGGCGCGGCCCTGGATGTTGCGAGGGCCATTGTGCTGAGGATTTATCACCGGGAGGACCTTTTTAAATACGATGACCTGATCGGCGGGGATGTCTATGTCACCGGCGAGGTACCCCATTTTGTCACGGTGCCTACCACATCGGGTACAGGCAGTGAAGTCGGGCGCTCGGCCATCATCTCAGACGATATCACCCATCAGAAAAAAATCCTTTTTTCACCCAAACTCCTGGCCAAAAGGGTTTTTGCCGATCCCCATCTGACCATGGATCTTCCTCCTCAGGTAACGGCGGCAACCGGAATGGACGCCCTTACTCATAATATGGAAGCCTTCCTGGCTAAAAATTACCATCCGATCTGTGAAGGCATTGCCCTCGAAGGCATGCGGCTGGTCTCCCTTTCATTGGAAAAAGCGGTAAACCAACCGGATCTTGAATCCCGTGCCCGGATGCTGCTGGCATCCATGATGGGGGCTATCGCTTTTCAAAAAGGACTGGGCGTGGTGCATTCACTGGCCCATCCGCTATCCTCCCTTCTGGACACACATCATGGCCTGGCCAATGCGGTAAATATCCCTTATGGTATGAAATTTAATATTTCGGGTTTTGAGGAGCAATTCTCACGAATGGCTCAGGCCCTGGGTTTAAAAATCCACTCGGGCGACGCCGTGGTTGATTATTTGATCCAGCTCAATGAAAAGATCGGCATCCCCCGTCATCTGAGGGATATCGGTATGAAAAAAGAACACCTGGATGCCCTGGCTGACCTGGCCATCGCCGACTTTGCCCACCCCAACAATCCAAAACCGGTCAGCCGCCATGATTTCCGGGCCTTATATGAGGAAGCCTTTTGAGCAAAACAATTTGACCGGAAAGATGTTAAAACCAATGACTACGCTGAACCTGTAATGATCACCATAGGAATCACGGAGACCGAAGCCAATTTTAAGTACTATGCACCCTGGATCAAAGGGGATGACCCGGATATTGAAATCATCGTGCTCTCTTATAAATCCCTGAACCTGGATACCCTGGATAAATGCCATGGGATCGTGCTCAGCGGGGGAGTAGACTGGCACCCGAAATTCTACAACAACCCAAGGACGGACTATCCCCTGGCCGGGAATTTTATTGAGGAAAGGGACGAGTTCGAACTTTCCGTATTTGAATATGCGCGTCAATACCAATTGCCTGTGCTCGCCATCTGCCGGGGCATGCAACTGGTCAATATCGCACTGGGCGGTGACCTGATCCAGGACCTGGAAGAGTACGGTAAAAACAATCACCGCAGGATGAACGGGGAGGACGGCCTTCACCGGGTTAGGGTCCAGTCTGGCAGTTTATTGCAGCACATCGTACAGATGCAAGAAGGAACCGTGAATTCTGCCCACCATCAGGCCCTGGGCAGGCTGGCAGACGAGCTTGCCGCCAGCGCTTCTTCGGATGACGATATGGCCGAAGCGGTGGAATACAAACTCAAAAAGGACAAAGGGTTTTTATTATGCGTTCAGTGGCATCCTGAACGCCTCGATGCTCATAAAGGAAGCCTGGCCTTTTCCAAAAATATCCGGGATGCCTTTGTACAGGCTGTCCGCGTGAAACAGGAATCCATCAACAAACAAAACCTTGGCTAATATGAATATTATCAATCCTGCTACCGGGGAAATCATAAGATCCGTGCAGGAAGACGACCAAACCAGCCTGGAAAAAAAGGTTGATATTTTGAGGCAAGGGCAAGCCGCCTGGCAAGCGGTGACTTTGGAGGAGCGAATAAGGGTCCTGGATCGTTTTGCCGGCCTCCTAAAAACAAATATTGAATCCCTTGCCTCCATTCTTACCTCTGAAATGGGCAAGCCGCTTCAGCAGAGCCGGAATGAGATCAATGGAGCATCAAACCGGATCGGCTGGCTGACCGCGAATGCCGGACAATATTTATGCGAAGAGCTGATGACCCGGTCCGGGGATATGACGGAAAAAATCGTTTACGAACCCCTGGGTGTGATCTGCAATATCTCGGCCTGGAATTATCCCTACAATGTGGGTGTAAATGTCTTTGTACCTGCCCTGCTCGCCGGGAATGCTGTGATGTACAAACCCTCGGAATTTGCCACTATGACCGGCCTGGGCATCGCCAAATACCTGTATGAGGCTGGGATACCGGAGGAGGTTTTCCAGGTAGCCATTGGTGGTGGCGAGGTGGGCAGGCTGCTCCTGGACCTTTCCTTCGACGGATATTTTTTTACCGGCTCCTATAAAACCGGGAAATACATTTATGAAAAAGTGGCACCGAAAATGGTCCCTTGCCAGCTTGAACTCGGCGGCAAGGATCCGGTCTATGTGGCCGACGATGTTGAGAATATAAAAAATGCGGCTGCAGGCATTGCCGATGGCGCTTTCTACAACAATGGCCAGAGTTGCTGCGCTGTTGAAAGGATTTATGTCCATGAAAAAATTTACGACGAATTCGTGCAGGCCTTCGTGGATGAAGTAAAATCCTGGAAGATCGGTGCTCCCGATGAAGCAGGAACCTATATCAGTGTACTCAGCCGAAAAGCTCAGCTCGATGTGCTGGACCAACAGGTCGCGGATGCGGTGGACAAAGGGGCCCTCGTCCTCACCGGGGGTAGACGTTTGGATAGAATAGGATATTATTACGAACCCACGGTACTGATTCATGTGGACCATACGATGCAAGTGATGAAGGAGGAGAGTTTTGGCCCTGTGATTGGCATTATGAAAGTCCTCGACGATGAAGAGGCCACCCGCCTGATGCAGGATACGGAATACGGGCTTACGGCCGCTGTGTATTCTTCTTCTTGGGATCGGGCGCAAAAAATATTATCCCGACTCAATACCGGTACCGGCTATTGGAATTGTTGCGACCGGGTGAGTGCGGCTGTCCCATGGAGCGGCAGGAAACATTCCGGAATAGGCAGTACGCTTTCCCATGTGGGGATAAGGGCGTTTACGAAACCGAAAGCGTATCAGCTGCGAACTCCCGGGGTATCGGGAGAGTCAGAGCAGTGAGCTTTGAGCATGGATCATTGAGGTACAGTTACTAATCACCACCCACCATCCACCACCCATGAAGCAGGATTTATTCATAAGCCATTGGAACATCTATCAGAAAATCATCTCCCGGAATTATATGCAACACAGGGAATTCGGTGAAGAAATCCGTTTGGTGCTCGACCAATTGGATCCGGATCAGCCGCTGCGGGTCCTTGACCTGGGCTGCGGGGATGCCCACCAGATGGCAAATCAATTAAAAGGAAGGGTGGTGGACTCTTACACCGGTTATGATCTGGCAGGCCCGGCACTTGTTTTGGCAGGAGAAAATATGAAAGGCTTGGCCTCAGAGGTCCGGCTTGAAGAGGGTAAGATGGAAGAATTGATTGTACGGGAGAAAAGAAATTTTAATGTGATCTCCAGCAGCTATGCCATCCACCATTTGGCTGATAAAGAAAAAAAAGACCTGCTTGGAGAGATCCGGAAAAGGCTTGCAGCAAAAGGAGTATTTATTTTCATTGATACCTTCCGAACCGGCAACGAGTCCAGGGAGGAATATCTGTCGCGTTACCTCAACCACTGGTTGGACCAATGGGTGGCCCTTACCCCTGAAGAAAGAAGCCTGGTGAAGGACCATATCGTAACCTATGATTTTCCGGCGTTGCTTGAGGAGATGAATCAATGGGCAGATGAAGCCGGATTCAGGGTAGCAGAAAGGCCGGTGTATGACCGGAATCACCGGATGCTGGTTTTAAGTGTCTAAATTAAGAGTTGACTGAGAGTGACCAAAGTGAAGGGTTGACTCACAGTCAACCCTTCACTTAAAGACACCCGCAATAATCCTCAGTGGCCCTCCACTTCCCCCTTTAATCTTCATAGGCAGAGCCACGATATAAAACCCTTTTACCGGCAATTGATCCAGGTTCGCCAGGTTTTCAAAACCGGGCATATTGGCACCCATTAGTACCTGGTGGGTTTTAAAATCGGTGGACTGGCCATAGTCGAGGCTGGGCGTATCCAGGCCTACGGCTTTGACCTTTCTCTGATCCACCAGCCATTGGGCCGCGTCGGGATGGATGGCTGGGAAGTGCAGTTCCGGAATTGCATCAGGCCCCTTTTTGGCCGTTCCGAAATACTTTTCCCGATCCGGATAAAATTTTCCATAACCAGTGCGGAAAAGCACGATCGTCTGATCCGGGATCCGGCCATTTGTTTTTTCCCAATCTATAATGTCCTGAGGGACTACCCGGTAATCCCGGTCAGCCAGGGCTTTTGTTGACACATCTACTACCACGGCTTCACCGGTAAGGCTGCTGAGGGGCAATTGGTCGGCCGTGAGTTTTCCTTCGGCAAAATGGATGGGTGCATCGAGGTGGGTGCCTCCATGTTCCGGAGTACAAATCGAATAGGATGAATAATAGTAGCCCTGGGCGGTTTTGCCTTCTGCATCCGTATGGATCTCAAAATTCCTCAGGTTATTGGGCCAGTACAAGGTGGTACTGTCAAATGGGTGTGTGAGGTCGATCCAGGTGAGCTCATTGAACGAAGGTTTTGATGGCTGTCTTTGGGTACAGGCTGTGAGCATTAAAATAATCAGGAAATGGATTTTATTCATCAGAACAATGATTATGAGGTCAATGGTTTAAAAGTACATAAAGTCCCGGTGTTGTAAAACTGGGATCATATCCTTAAAGGAGATTCAGGCTTTGATCATTTGTGCCTTAAGCCAACAAATGTTCCCTGATCTTTGCCGGGCAGCCTCCCAGTTGAATCTGATCTACTTTTAAGTTTCCATTGATCAGATCGTGGGCATCATAACTTTTTGTTTGACAAAATGGACAGGCATGTATATATCCGGCGGAATCTATATACAAGAATTTATATCCCCCGGCAAGACAGGATATTCTCCGCTGGTAATTTCCATGAAATATAAAAACCGGATAAGTTAAAAGCCTGAACTTTGCCTCTGAAGGCATTGTGCATTTTAGGTTCATAGTGGTTCACGCTGATATCGACCCCTGTTGCTCCGGCCTGTTTCAGCCTATCGGCATTTTCCCTGGTGAGATTCAAACCGGAGGTATTCACCCAACATTCACTGCAGGGACTGGTATGCCTGATCAAGTCCTCCAGGAGATCCATTTTGACATTCAATTACGATGATCTAAAAAAAATAAATGATTTCTTCCAGGCACAACAACCAACACCTTATTCCTCCGCCCCAGCAAGTAAAAACATCGATAACGGCGTCTTTGAAAAATACTTCGAAAAAAATGGTTTGAAGGGAGGAAACTCCTTGAAGGATTTATAAGGGTTGAAGCGTTTAAATCCTTTTATAGGTTCAAATTCGGTGAAGATGGTCATGGCACCTTCAATAAATCCAATGGCATCGCCATCGTGGGTATAGAGGATGCCCTCTTCATACCAGCCCAGGTGTTTACCGTTGAATCCGTAGATATGCTGTTCTTTATTTTCCTTATGCAGGTAGGCGACCGGTTTACCACTCCACATGTAGATGGTCTGATCTTCCCCGACCTCCAGGAAGGCGATGGCCTTGCCCCTGGAATTAAAGATAGCGATCTCTTCATCCTGGGCATGTACGACGAATGCCCAATTCAGAAGGAATAAGGCCGGTAAAGATTTGAAGGGTGAAAACTTACGAATCGCAGGCTGGATCATTGTGGACAAAGTTCGGTAAATGTCAGAATATCCCATTGGTTTCCGACACGGCTCACCTGTTAACTTGCCAAATTGAAAATTACGCCCACCCCTCTCCCCGCCTGACCACCTGTGCTCAAAATAATGGGAGGCCGTCGCAAAAGAGGTATACCTGATTAAGGTAAAGAATTTTAATATAATTTTTGCGCGCGGAGATTTGGAGTTCACGGAAGTTGGCCCGTACGGGCAAAAATGTACAACAGTGCAACAAGAACCTGCACATCATTTTGGTGAACCGAAGATTATGGCAGTTCAGTCAAAATGTGTGATTCGGCCAGCTCCTGGTTTGATGATCCCTCATTTACTGACTTGCCAACTTGCTAACTGACAAACT
>CAYOPD010000013.1:15635-63832 GCA_964405735.1 uncultured Saprospiraceae bacterium
CTAACTGACAAACTTACTAACTGACAAACTAACTATTGACTCCTGCTAATCCCCGCCTTTGCTTTCTGATGAAGGCCAGACCGGTAATCCTCCGGATTGATGGAAAGGCATAATTCAAAATAGTGCCTTGCGAGATAACGGTGATGCAGGGTCTCGTAGATCATTCCGGTATAAAGGGCCGCGGCGCAAGAGTAATAGGAGGAATCCTCCTTGCCTTCTTCGATCACCTTGAGGTAATGGCTTATGGCGGTGGTGTATTTTTTTTGCAACTGGTAGATGCGGCCAAGCCGGTAGGCAGTCTCCAGGCGGAGTTCTTTCTGGCCGGTCAGCAAGGCTTGATTCTTTTCAAGGAGGGCTTTTGCCCTTTCCAGGTATGCACCATCGAATAAGAGGCGCGCCTGGAGCAATACCGGGTCCGGCCTTTTTTTCTGCCGGGCCTCACGATAGGCTTGTTTGTCTTCTTCCACCGCATTTGCCCCAACCTGACGGACTTGTTCCATATACTGGTTGTAGCCGGCTTGATTTCCACGGATCAGTTCAAACCAGGCCAGTTTCTGATAACCTTCTTTCAGGTAATGGATGCCTTTGAATTCACGGCTGAATTTTTTTAAAGGAAGGTCGGCGTCGGAGTCCAGCCTTCGCAATTTGGCCAACCCCAGCATATAATCGAGGTAATGAAGCGGGAAATATTCCGGTCCCGAAGGTTGTTTTTCCAATAGAGCTATGGCCTGTTCGTTATACCCGCACTTCATGGCCAGACTGGACATCACAAAGCAGGCCAGAGGGCTTTTTTGGGGATCCATCCCATTCTGGCGGACCAGTTGCCAGGCGGATTCCGGTTCGTTGCCAAAATGGGCCAGGATCAGGCCATAGAGTACCATGGTCTCATCAGAAAAAAAAACGTTTCCGGAGCGGGAATCTTCGTAGGCTTTTCGCAATTCTTCCTTTCCCTGTTGCACAGTTCCGCTGATGCCACCGAGTGCCCGCACCATCCATTTTAATTCGTCCGGTATAGTGCCCAGCATGACATGGAGCAAGCCCAGGCTTTTGAGGGTAGGCAGGAATTCAGGAAAAAGACTCTTGTTTTCTTCCAGCAATTTATAGGCCTTTCTGATACGTTGGAAGGCCGGCAGGAAGGATCCGAATTTAAGATAAACCAGTCCCCAGTGCAGGTGGATTTCTCCCAGGGCATACCGCGTGTAGGGGGAGTTGAGATCTGCACGCGACTCAATCGACTTGAGCCTGGCTGCTTCTATAGCCTTCCTGCTTTCAAGCAGCGTTTTGTCTTCGCTGATATAGAGGCTGAAAAAATCAATATAATCTTCAATAAAATCTACGGCCAGGTTTTCCGGTTGCATTTTCCGGACTTGCTTGAGCTGGTTTTCTGCCTGGTCGAGGCGGAGCTCAAGTATGGACCGGTAGGCTTGTGTGATGTCTTTATTCCAGTCAAATACCGTATTTCCCGGAACTGCCGGACCCGGGAAACAAAAAGAAAAAATTAAAACGAGTTTAAAGAACGGCTGGCAGAGGTCAGGCCTCAACCAGTGCAATACTTTCATCTACAAGTATACGGCCGCAGTGTTCACAAACCAATACTTTTTTATGCTGGCTGATTTCCAGCTGGGTCTGCGGCGGGATCTTGTTGTAGCAGCCTCCGCAGGAATCGCGGCGTACGGTGACCACGGCCAGGGAATTGCGATAGTTTTTGCGAATGCGCTCATAGGCCATCAGCAAACGGTCGTCAATGTCTTTTTTGGCTTTGTCTGATTTTTTGGTGAGCTTGGCCACATCTTCTTCCGTCTTGGCAATCACTTCGTCCAATTCCACTTTTTTGGCCTCGAGGTCTTTCTTTTTCTGCTTGATCTTTTCTTTGGTGGCTTTCAGTGCCTCATCTTTCGAAACCGACTGGTTTTCGGTATCTTTTATTTTTTTCTGAAAGAGTTCGATCTCAAGTTTCTGCAACTCAATCTCTTTCATGAGCGCATCGTATTCCCGGTTGTTTTTTACGGTATCCAGCTGCTTTTCATATTTGCCGATCATGGTTTTGGCATCCTTGATGCCGGATTGAAATTTGGCCACCTCTTTCTCCACGTTTTTAATGCTCTCTTCCAGTTTCTTGCAGCGGGTGTCCAGACCGGCCAGTTCATCTTCCAGGTCGCTGACTTCAACCGGCAACTCGCCTTTTAAAATTTCAAATTCATTGATCTGGGAATCGATTTGTTGAAGTTCATAGAGCTTTTTTAATTGGATGGCTACGGGAACATCGGATTTTATCATTGGATATCAGTGTTTTAGAAGTGAATGAACCAGGTGCTTTGAAAAAGCGATGCAAAAGTACGTTTTTTTGCTAAAATCTACAGAAAATACTGTACGGGGTTGGTATTCAGGCTGGTCCTGACCAGGGGGGTGCCGTCCGATTTATCCATGAGGTAATCATGAATCTGGTCAATGGTAAATCGTTCACTTTCCCAATGGCCTACATCACCCAAAAGGATGCGGCCTTCCGCATTAAAAAATTGATGGTATTTGAGGTCAGCAGTCAGGAAGATATCCGCTTTAAGTTTTAGTGCGGCCGGAATGAGAAACCCACCTGACCCGCCGCAGAGGGCCACCCGGGATACCTGCTTACCAGTAAATGCAGAATGCCGGATCACCTGTAATTGAAGTGTTTTTTTCACAAGTTGCAGAAAATCCTTTTCCGTACTGGGCTTGACCAGATCGCCAATAACGCCTGCCCCGTTAGGCATGATCAGGGAGGGATCATCGACCGCATGGGGTTGCAGGACATACAGGTTATGGAGCCCTAACAAGTGTGCAATTTTAAAGTTCACCCCGTTTAAAATATTATCCAGATTGGTATGAAAGGCATAGAGGGCTATCTTGTGCTGTATAGCCCGCATAACCGCCCGTTCTACATAGTTTGCTCCGTTTAGTTTTTTCAGGCCCTGGAAGATGATCGGGTGATGAGCGACAATGAGGTTGCACCCTTTGTCAATCGCTTCCTGGATCACCTCTTCAGTGCTGTCAAGGCAGATCAGAATTCCGCGGACTTGGGTATTGGGGTCCCCAATAATCAGCCCCGGATTGTCATAAGACTCGGCCAAACGGATTGGCGCCCAAATTTCCAATAGTTTGGTAATTTCCTGTATGGTCATGGTTGTTGTTTGATTTTTTCCTCGATAGCCGTGGTGGAATACCCCTCAAGATAAGGAATGGTGGCCACCCGGCCTCCATGGGCAATCACCCAGTCCGCCCCCGCGATGCGTGAAACCTCCCAGTCGCCTCCTTTGACCAGGATATCCGGGCTGATGGCCCGGATCAGTGCTTCCGGAGTGTCTTCTGAAAACACCGATACTGCGTCCACAAAACCCAGGGCCGCGATCACGGCAGAACGGGTTTGTTCATCCTGGATGGGGCGGTGGGGCCCTTTGAGCCTTCGTACCGAAGCCTGGCTGTTGAGCCCGATCACCAGGTAGTCCGCAAGCCGGCTGGCCTGGCAGAGGTATTCCACATGTCCGCGGTGAAGGATATCGAAGCAGCCATTTGTAAAAACCACGGTGGCCTTTTCCTGTTTCCAGGAGGTGGTCCTGGAAATCAGCTGCTCCCGGGTCAGGATTTTAGACAGGTAAGGGTGAATCAAGGGATTTGGTTTTTTTTGTTTTGGATAAAACGACCATCCCGATGACTCCAAATAGAGAGATGGTGACCACCTGGACCACGATAAAACTCAGATTGGCATAGGAAAAGCCTTCAATGGAACTGATCCCGTAGATGCCCAGGGCACTCATGGTGAGAAAATGATAGGGCCCGATTCCTCCAGGCGTGGGAATAATCATGCCCAGGCTGCCAATGATAAAAACGATCATGCCCTGGACCGCCGTGATCCCGGCCGTAGGGGCGAAAGCTTTGAGGCCAAGCAGGGTCATTGAATAATACATGATCCAAATCCCCAAGGATAGCAGGGTGACCTCCAGGGGGTTCCCGGTTTTTATGACACTGACTACTCCTTCGCGGAGGCCGTGTAGTTTACTTTTAATTTTTTCAATGACGGGGTGATAAAACCGGTCTGTCCGGAATAAAAAGATAAAAACGGCAATCACGACTAGCCCGGCCATGGCAAGAACGATCAGGTGCCAGACCGAGATACTGGCCTTCTGACTGAGAAAGGCATAAAGGATGTTGAATTGCAGAAAGAACCCCAGGCAGGTGAATAATCCAAGAACCAGCAGGTCGAGAAGCCGGTCAGAAATAATGGTACCCAGTATTTTTTCAAGAGGGGCCCGTAACCTGCGCGCGAGGGTGCCAGCCCGTGCCAGTTCACCCATACGGGGAAGGGCCAGGTTGGCAAAATAACCCAGGTGTACAGCCCAGAAAGTCTCCCATAGTCCGGCCCTTATGCCCATGGTCCGGAGCATGATCACCCATCTTCGGGCTCTCATGATATTGCTGATGACAAACCCAGACATGACCAGGAAAATCAGTGTGCGGTCCAGCATTCTGATGTCTTCCAGCAGCTTGGCCCAAAGTGAACATTTACCAGCCTGGGCCGGGTTTTGAAGGCATTGCTCCCGGTAGGCCTCCTGTTGGCTGCTGAACACATAATAAAACAGGATCACACCAAGGGATAAAAACAAAAGAAACCTGAGAAACGAGGAAACAGACGATCTTTTCATACCTCAGGCTTTCAGCCGGTTGTTTTCGTCCGGGTAGATGGTGACCGGGGAGAAGGATTGGGCCTCTTCCGGGGTCATCAGGGCATAGGAAATAATGATGACGATATCGCCGACTTCAGCTTTCCGGGCTGCCGCTCCATTGAGGCAAATGTCCCCGGCCCCCTTTCTGCCTTTGATGGCATAGGTGTCCAGCCGCTCCCCGTTGTTGACATTGACCACCTGTAGTTTTTCACCGGGATAAATCCGGGCGGCATCCATCAGCTCTTCATCGATGGTGATACTCCCTACATAATTCAAATTCGCTTCCGTGACCTTCGCCCGGTGGATTTTGGACTTAAAAACCTGTAGTAACATTGCGGCAAAGTTAACGATTGGTTCCAAGTTTTTAATTCCTGCATCATCCTCCCATTTCGAAGATCCGGGAATGTCAACAAGCAGGAAAATTTTAAATTAATTCTTTTGAAAATTTTTCCCTGCAGTCCTTTAACTTTAGGTCCGGATCCGAGCATGTAATCAGGAGTTTTTCTCCCCATCCGTTTGACTTAAATTGCTTCAGGTATATACAAGGCGAAACTGTACCCCGGTTCAGCAAGCCAAATTCCAAGAATTATTGTAAACCATTAGCAGCTTCAATTACCGTTTACATTAAGTAGGGCAGGATAACGATCTTGCCCTTTTTGTATTCAGTAAAATTCATTGTCGATCAACCGCACGCCTTCCAGCCAGACCGCGGTACAGGCCACGCAGGATCTTCCGGCTTCGGGCCATTGGTTGACCGGCTGCAGCGTCTCCGGGTCCACGATTTCAAAATATTCAGGATTAAATCCGGGTTGCCGGAGTTTTTCCAGGCAGGCTGCCATGGTTTCCGGAGGTGACAGGGTGAGCTTCTTTGTTTTGCCAAACAGTAGGGCCTGGTAGATGAGGCCGGCTTTAGCCCTGCCTTCCGCGCTCAATCTCCTGTTCCTTGAGCTCATGGCCAGGCCGTGGGGTTCCCTGGCAATCGGACATACGATGAGCTGGACAGGCATAACCAATTGTTCGAGCATCCTCCGTATAATGGTAAACTGCTGTAAATCTTTTTGACCCATAAATAGTTTATTCGGCCTTATGATGTCCAGCAGGCGATGGACCACACGAACCACGCCCGCGAAATGTCCCGGCCGGTGCAGGCCTTCCATAACCAGGTCCAGGCCCCCGAGATCCACATTCACCGGAATAAAATCATGCGGATAAATTTCTTCGACTGACGGAAAGAACAGCAGGTCCGTTCCGGATTCCGCCAGCAGGGTCACATCCGCTTCATAAGTCCTTGGATAAAGGGCCAGGTCCCTGGCATCATTAAACTGGGCAGGGTTGACGAAAATGCTGCACACCGTGAGGGAACATTCAAGTTTGCTTTTTTCGATCAGGGAGATATGGCCCTCGTGAAGGGCTCCCATGGTGGGCACGAAGCCGATGGTTCCGTGGTCCGCATACCGGTCCAGCCAATGCCTGATTTCCCGGACAGTGGTAAAAATGAGCATGGACGAATGTACTGCCTAGGCCGCCAACTTGCCAACTGATTAACTGACTAACTGACCAACTGACTAACTGATTAACTGATCAACTTATCTAAGTTTTCGTTCTTTGATTTGTTCGACATCGATGCTGGCCACGGATTTGTCGCCCGCCATATATACGGCAGACACATCGAGGCTGGAGACGCTTTCGATGACGAGGAATCCTTCAAAGCCATGGATCAGGTGCAGTCCGTATTCGTGTATGTTTTCGCAGGAGATGGCAACAACGCCGTCCGGTTTGAGTTCTCCCGGGAAGTAGCGTGAAATCTCGATAGGCCAGGCCAGTTTTGTCCGGAATCTGACCGGTTTGGTCGATGGGTTGTGAATATTTACAATGGTCTGATAGTGTCCGGGCAAAAAAGATTTGTTGTGCTGTGAGGTTCCCGGGATACTGCTCATGCAGATGAATTTCACGGCATATTGAAACAACGGTCGTGCAGGTTGTACAATAATCGGTTTGGATGATGATTTTTTAGCAGCCATAATGATAGATTTAAGTGATTTATACTATGATGTAAAAAAGGGGTGGAATATTACCCCGGAGATGTTAAAAAATCAGTTTTTTGGAATACCCGAACTTAACGGACCGCTCTTTTTATCAAAAAGTTTTATTTGGTCAGGGTCAGTAGGGTACGTTAAGAAAAAAATAATCGGGTTTCACTCCTGCCCTGTACCTGCTGATCCTTACTTTCACCGTACAAAATCTAATTTATGGCTTTGACTGTTATTGAAATTGAAAATTACGGCATCCGGCTCGGTTTTACGGGTGCGATCAGCAACACCCAAATCACGTTAAATGGAGCCGACCGGGACGGTACCGCCCATTCCGTGGTGATCAAATTTTCCTCACACCATCCCCTGCCCGAAGACGCTTACAATGCGAATGCAAAAATGTTCCTCAGTTTTGTGCCCTTCCAGCATTTACCGCATTATGTTGATTTGCTTCGCAATGAAGCGCCCCTGAAAGCCAGCTTTAATATAGACGCACCGGCGGGCTGCATGATCTTTACGGGACACGAGGCCCCTGGCGAAGGGGAAGAATAAAAAAAAGGAGGTCGGAAGCGGAATCGAACCGCTGTACAAGGTTTTGCAGACCTCTGCCTGACCGCTCGGCCACCCGACCTGTTGAACGAGGGGCAAATATAAGGAGATTTATCAATTGCCTGGATAACCCTGCAACTGGATGAAATGTAAAAATTGGGTTAAAAGAGATTCTCCAAGTATCTTGAACCATTATTTTTACGGAGGTGGATAAAGGCGATGAAAAGGATTCCTATTTCCGGCTATTTGGCTCTTCTCCGGCATGGACGATCAGAGCCCCGGGCCGCATCAATCTCATCGGTGAACATATAGATTATTATGGTGGTTATGTGATGCCTGCAGCCATTGACCGGTTTGTGGAATTGCAGATCGGCCCGAACCCCGAACCGGGTTCCATCCTGTATTCCAGAAAATACAATGAGTGTGTAAATTGGTCAGAAAATACGGTGGATCCAAACCATTGGTCTGCTTATCCGGACATGGCCTTACAGATTCTCCGTGAATCGGGTTATAAAACGGCTCCTTTCAGGCTCTGGATCGGCTCCAATTTGCCGGCCGGAGCAGGCCTGGCTTCATCGGCAGCTCTTTTGTGCGGATTTATTGCTGCACTAAACACGTTTAATGGTTGGTCACTTCAGCCACAGAAAATCGCTTTTCTCGCACAGTCAGCCGAACACCGGCTCGGTACCCCCTGTGGACTGATGGACCAGTACGCCTGCCTTTTCGGGAAAAAAGATTCCTTCCTTCTCATGGACTGCAGCGACCTGACGGTTAAATACATACCGGTCGACCTGAAACAATTTGAGCTTGTACTGGTCAATACCCTGGTGCATCATCAACTCAATGACGGAGGCTTTGCCCGAAGGAGGAAAGAAGGGGAAGGCGCATTGGATGCTCTCAAATCTTTTTTTTCAAAAACAGGCACCTACCGGGATTTCCATTTGAGTGAGCTTGAAGAGATCCCGGTACTCACCGACACGGAATTCCGGAGAGCCAGGCATGCCATTTCTGAGCACCGGCGGGTCCTGCGTTTTGCAGAGCTGGTCAGCCAGGGAGACTGGCAAGGTGCCGGCCAAAGCATGTATGAAACCCATGCCAGCCTGCGCGACGATTATGAAGTATCCTGCGCCGAAGCGGATTTTATCGTAGAGGCCGCTCAAACCCTGGGTGCTGCCGGGGCCAGGATCATGGGGGGAGGTTTTGGAGGATGTGTCCTCTGCCTCATGAACCAGGTCCAAAAACCTTTTATTTTGAATCAAATCGTCAGCGGCTACGTTGAAAAATTTAAGATGGCTCCTGAAGTGATCGAAGTCAGATTGGGTGAGATGACCAATTCCCCATACATTTCATAAATCCCGACATGATATAAATCCCTTAAACCCCTGACATATCCTAAATCCCATAAATCCCATAAATCCTATGAATCCTAAAAATCCTATAAATCTCACTCAATTGTTATCTACCTGCCGTTATGAAACATCCAGGAGCAGCGGACCGGGTGGCCAGCATGTAAATAAAACCGAGACCAAAGTCACCCTCTATTTTAATATCGGAGATTCGCCAGCCCTTACGGAAGAACAGAAAAACCTGGTGTTCGCCAAATATCCCAGCCGGATCAATGAGGCTGGAGAACTTTATATCCATGCTTCTGCCAGCCGTTCACAGTCTGCCAACAAAGAAACGGCCATCCTGAAAATGTATACCCTGGTCACCGAAGCCCTACTTCCCCGTAAAAAAAGAGTCAGGACCCGGCCTACCGCAGCCAGCAAAGCCCAGCGGCTCAAAGTGAAAAAAATAAAATCGGAGAAGAAAGAGGGGAGAAGAGGGAAATTTGAATAAGCTAAAAGCTACCACCCACCCTTAACCTTTTCCCGTTCGCCTTTACATTTTGTCTATCTTTCGAAAAACAAGCAAAACCTCAATGACTTTAACTGCATACGATTACCTGATCATTATAGCCTATTTTCTTTTTGTGGTGGGGGTGGGCTTCATCATCAAGAAAAAAATCAAATCGAGCAATGACTTCCTGCGCCAATCAACACGGATCCCCCTGTGGATCACGAGCCTGGCTTTTATATCCGCCAACCTGGGTGCCCAGGAAGTGCTTGGCATGGTGGCCTCCGGGGCGAAATACGGGATCATGACCGCCCATTTTTACTGGGTAGGGGCCATTTTCGCCATGGTCTTCCTCGGGGTATTCATGATGCCTTTTTATTACGGGAGTAAAGCCAGGAGTGTGCCGGAATACCTATCCCTCCGCTTTGATGAAAAGACCCGCGGATTAAATGCGATTTCTTTTGCTGCCATGACCATTTTTTCATCGGGGATTTCCCTTTATGCTCTGGCCAAGCTGTTGGAAATCGTTTTGCATTGGGACTTTGATGTGTCCATCTGGATTGCCGCGGGCATCGTGATGATTTATACCTTTTTGGGGGGACTGACCAGCGCGGTTTACAATGAAGTGTTGCAGTTTTTTCTCATCGTATTGGGCCTTTCCCCCCTCGTGATTGTAGCCCTGCAAGATGTGGGGGGCTGGACAGTGATCAAAGAATCGCTGGCTCCGGAACTGACCCATGCCTGGAAATACATGGGCTCAGCGGATACCAATCCCATGGGGCTGCATTTTATGTCCCTCATCTTCGGCCTGGGTTTTGTGATGTCCTTTGGTTACTGGTGCACGGATTTCCTGGTTGTGCAGCGGGCCATGATCGCCAAGGATATGACCGCAGCCCGCCAAACGCCCATCGTCGCTGCCATCCCTAAAATGCTGATGCCCATTATTGTCATCCTGCCTGGCATCATCGCCATTACCCTGATGACCCCGGCTCTCCAATCCAAAGGGTATTCCATTCCCATGGATGACCAGGGTGGCCTGGATTATACCATGACCCTGCCTTCCCTGATTGCCCATTATTATCCCAGTGGATTGCTCGGTATAGGCATTACGGCCCTGATGGCTTCTTTTATGAGCGGCATGGCCGGAAATGTAACCGCTTTCAACTCGGTGTTTACCTACGATATTTACCAGTCCCATATTGCCAAAAACAAATCCGACAGGCACTACCTTCTCGTCGGCAAACTCACCACGGTGATTGGCATCCTGGCCTCCATGATGACCGCCTATATCGCTAAAAGCTTCAACAACATCAACGATTTCCTGCAACTGGTTTTCAGCTTTGTCAACGCTCCTTTGTTCGCTACTTTTTTGCTCGGGATGTTCTGGAAAAGGACTACGGGGCATGGCGCCTTCTGGGGCCTGGTGGCCGGGACCCTGGCGGCCATGTTTACTCATGGACTTACCGTGGCGGAGGGCAAAGGAGGCTGGATTGCTGAATGGTCGGTGATCAAGAGCGGCATGGGCCAGGCTTTTATCATTGCGGCTATAGCGTTTATAGCGAATTTCTCCGTAACTGTCCTGGTCAGTCAAATGACAAAACCCAAGCCGGATGATGAACTCCGGGGCCTGGTCTGGTCACTGACCCCAAAAGTGGCAGCAGCAGAAGGACCCTGGTACAGCAAGCCGGCTACCCTCGGCCTGATCCTGATCGCGCTCACCGTATTGCTCAACATCATATTTTTCTGATCATGCATCCCATCCTGAAACGACTCGAGGAACTCAATTTTGTGATTGGCCTTTTTTTTACAGTCCTCTCCCTGATCCTGTTGTTGGGTTATGCCATCAATACCGGGATGAAATCGCCGATTACACTATATACCGGCCTGGCCTTCCTTTTATTTGGACTGGTCATGATGTGGCTCAGGGGTAAGTCCGGAGAGGCAGAATAGCCGGAAACCCTTTCTCAAAGCGGAATACTTTTTCCACCGCTGATCAGGATCTCTTTGTTTTTCAGGTCTCCCTGCCTGATCTCAATCCAGCCATCCAGGGTCAAACCGGGTACAATTTCGATTTGTTCAAAACGGATGGTTCCCTGGTTTTCTTCTTTTTTGGCGAGAACTACATGGCTTTGGCCTACCCGGATCACGGCGGTCTCGGGAACCGCCATGCTAATATGGGTGTCCGTCAGCAATTTTGCTTTGACAAACATGCCAGGGATCATACCCGATTCTGGGACGCCCCGGTGGGCATGGGCATGTACTTCCACGGTGCGGTCTTTTTCACTGACTTCTTTGCCAACAAGGGCTACCTCCCCTTCATACTCCTGATCCGTGCCCTGGCCAAGGGTAAATTTTATTTTTTGTCCCGGTTTTATTTTGATGATGTCGGATTCCAGCACATAAAGATCCACATGGTTGTCGGCGGAATTCAGGATCTGGAGGGCCACATCCTCCGGGTTGATGTATTTTCCGTTGGTGATCATGATTTCGGTGATGTGGCCGCTTATGGGCGCGGTAATCCTTATGCGGGAAACCAGAGTTGAAATGGTTAGATTTTCCGGAGGAATTCCCATCAATTGCAATTTTTTTCCAGCACTTTCAAAACGGGCCATGGCCGTTTTATAAGCCGACTCTGTACGCAATGCCTCTTTTTTGCTGCTGATATTTTCGACCGAAAGGGCTGCCTGGTTTTCATAGTCCGCTTTCAAAAAGGTCAGTTGTTCTTTCAGTTCGAGGTATTCTTTTTGCAGATCGATAAAAAGGGGATTTTCAATATAAAACAGGAATTGTCCCTTGTTGACCCGGTTGCCTGGCAGCAGGTTGAAATTTTGTACATAACCGCCAAACATGGGGCTTATGGAAGCCCTGGCTGAAGGTGGAGTTTCCACTTTTCCGGAGGCATGGACAAAGCTGTAAAAAGTCTTTTCTTCCGCTTTTCCCCATTGCATACCCCCATGATCAAATTGTTCCGTGGTGATGGACGCTTCTGTGGCTGCTTCTTCCGGAGCGGCATCGGCTTCCGATTCCTTGCTTTTGCAAGCCGGCTGGAAAAGGCCGCCGGCAAATAAACACAATATCAGGGAATGTCGGCTGTATTTCGCGAACCATCCGGGGACGGTCTGTAAGAGCAATTTCATGATCACAATTAATTTAAAAAGTTGATTTGGATGATGGTTTCATTATAGGATTTTCGTGCGGTCAGTTCGCTCTGCATGACCCTGGACACTTCTTCCACGGCGAACACATATTGGAAAAAATCCAGGATGCCCTGCCTGAAGGAAAGGTCCGCCGAACGTTGGATCTGGGCGGCCAGGGCAAGGCCCTGCTGATGGTAATACTCGATGGTCTGCCGGTATTTACCGGCCTGCAGCATCAGCTCGCGGTATTGAGCTTCGAGCCTTATCCGGTTTGCTGCGGACTCCATCCGGGCAATTTCACTCCCGGCCGTTTTTGCATCAACGTGCGCACGGCCGGCCTTTTTCCACAAGGGAAGGGCGAGGCCCAGCTGAAATCCCGGGTAGAATTTGTTTTCATTAAATATATTATTCCCCATAAAATACTCCGCGGTCAGTTCCGGTTTCCATTTCTCTTTTTCCCAATCCAGTTCCGATTGCCTGGCCAGATTGATGCGTTCGAGCACCTGCTGGCCTGGGAGGGAGCGGGCAGCCGTTGGGATTGGTGTCAGCAACTGCAGGGAGTCCGGGACCACGATGCTTTTGAAGCTGCTGTCCTGGATCAGGTAATTCAGTTGCTGGTAGGCTTGCCTGATATCGAGTTGAATCTGTTCGAGGGCCAGGCCGTATTCGCTTTTTTTATTGTCTGCCAGCAATTTTTCGAGCAGGGTACTTTCCCCCCGTTCAAACCGTTTGGCAGCTGCAAGCCGGTAAAGGCCATAGAGGCTGTCAATTTCCCGGATCTTGTTTTTCCTGGATTCAAGGTAGATCAGCTCATGATAGACCAGGGTGATGTTTTTTTCCAGATCAAAGGAAGCCATTTCCTGCATGCCTTCCGCAACGCTGACTTCAGATTCAAGGTATTTTTTATGCGATTTGTAATAGGAAGGCAATTTAAAATGCTGTGCAGCACCAATCGTATTCAGGATATATCCGGTTTCGGTGATGTTGTTCTGGTCCCGGTGAAAATAGATTGAAGTTTTATCCAGATCCCGGTACGTATTTACCAGGGCCCTGGTACGGACAATTTCCCGGGATTTGATAGCCAGGCTTAGATTGTTTTGAAGGCCTGTCCGGATCGCCTGGTCCAGGCTCCAGGCAGCCTGGGACTGGAGCCTTACGGAAACCAGTTGAACAAACAGGAAAAACAGGAACCAATTTCTTTTCATGCGTTTTGTTTTTTGAAAAAGCTGTAAAGGATGGGCAGGAGCACCAGGGTAAGCAGGGTGGAGGTGACTAATCCGCCAATGACTACGGTGGCGATCGGCCGTTGCACTTCGGCTCCGGCTGAGGTGGATATAGCCATGGGGAGGAAGCCGAGAGCAGCAGAAATGGCCGTAAGCAATACCGGCCTGAGCCTTTGCCGGGCACCCTGAATGATGAGTTCGGTCTTACTCGTAAAATTTTTTATTTTCAATTCCCTGTAGTGATCGATGAGTACTATGCCATTGAGTACCGCTATGCCAAAAAGGGCAATAAATCCCACACCTGCGGAAATGCTGAACGGCATATCCCTGAAATACAATAAAAATATACCCCCGATCGCCGCCAGCGGAATTGCACTGAAGATGATGAGGGCGTCGCGGATCGAGCTAAAAGCAAAATAAAGCAGGATCAAAATCAGGGCAAGGGCAATCGGTATTGCAATCATCAGCCTGCTTTTCGCGGACCTCAGGTTTTCAAACTGCCCCCCATAGGTAATAGTATATCCCGGAGGTAATTTTATCTTTTGATCCACGATGCCCTGGATATCGGTCACTACCGATTCCAGGTCGCGGTTTCGTACATTGATGCCAAGCACGATATTCCTGCGGGTCTGGTTTCTGGAGATTTTAGCCGGTCCGGTCTCAATGGTAATGGTGGCAAAAGACTGAAGCGGTAACTGACCGCCCCCGGGCAGGGGGATGGGAAGGAGATGGATGTCTTCGATGCCTTTCCGGTAATTTTCATCCAGTTTGACGACGAGGTCGAAATGTTTTTCCCCTTCAAAAAAGGTGCCGGTCCGCATCCCGGCGAAACCCATGGAGATGATTTTATTAAGTTGGTCTACGGTGATCCCGTATTTGGCGATCTGGTCACGGTCGTAACGGATCAGGGTCTGGGGCAGGCCGCTTACTTTATCCATGATGATGTCCGCAGCTCCAGGTACCGCGGAGATGGCCTCCTTGATTTCATTGCCAAGCCGGTTCAATTCTTCCAGGTCTTCCCCGTACAATTTGATCGCCAGGTCTTCTTTCACCCCGGTAATCAACTCGTTAAAACGCATTTCGATGGGTTGTGTAAATTCAAATTCCGCGCCCGGGATCACGGATAATTTCTCCTTGAATTTATCGGCGAGTCCATCCTTGGTTTTGGCAGAGGTCCAGGTTTTTATCGGCTTTAGTTTGATGATCACATCGGCTTCTTCAAGGGACATCGGGTCGGTAGGGATCTCCGCGGCCCCGATCCGGCTGGCTATTTTTTCCACCTCGGGAAAAGTCATGAGTATTTTTTCGATTTCCGTAATGATGGAAATGGTGCGGGTGAGCGAAGTGCCGGTTTTGAGAACGGGCTGGATCACAAAATCACCCTCGTCCAGGGTGGGAATGAATTCACCGCCCAATCCGGTCAGGGTTTTAATGGCCAGGACAAAGATGGTGAGTGTGACGAACAGGGTCAATAATTTTACCTTCATCGCAATCCGGATCACCCGGTGGTAGATGCGGTCCAGGGACTGATGGATCACCCTTCCGATGTTGAATGACTTTGGATTTTCTGGTCGGAGAAGAACCGAAGCGAGGGCCGGTACATAAGTAAAACAGAGGATCATGGCCCCGATCAGGGCCAGGCAGAAGGTCATTGCCATGGGTTTAAACATTTTACCCTCGATCCCGGTCAGCGACAATATGGGTATAAAAACGATGATGATGATGATCTGCCCGAATATGGCGGAATGCATCATGGTGGACGCTCCTTTGGTGGAAAGTTCTTTAATAACCCTCCTGGACTCGTGCCTGCCGTTTACCGTTTCCAGGGCGAAATGGGCATTGATTTGAAAAGCGATGTACTCCACGATGATCACCGCCCCATCGATGATGATCCCGAAATCGATCGCGCCAAGACTCATCAGGTTGGCATCGATGCCCAACAGATACATCATGGTGATGGCAAACATCAGGCTCAGCGGGATTACGGAAGTGATCACCAGCCCCGAGCGGAAATTGCCCAGGAGGACGAGAACCACCAGGATGACGATGAGGCAACCCAGGATAAGGTTCTCCAATATGGTGGATGTGGTCCGGGAAATCAATTCACTCCTTTCCACTATGGGATTGATGGTGATACCGGCAGGCAGGGTTTTCTGTACGGCCTCAATGCGTTCCTTGATGTCCTGGATGACTTCGTTAGAATTGGCGTTTTTCAGCATCATGATCTGGCCCATAACGGTTTCACCGTTTCCATTGGCAGTGATGGCGCCAAAACGGTTGGCATACCCGGATTTCACGGTGCCGATGTCTTTGAGATAAATGGGGGTGCCGTTGCGAACTTCAATGCTGATGTTTTCAAGTTCACTGATACTTGCTGCCAGACCTTGCCCGCGAATAAAATAAGCTTCGTCGTTCCTTTCAATATAGCCCCCACCGGCAATGCCGTGGTTCTTTTCCAGGGCCTCAAATACCTGGGGAATGGAAATGTTTAGGCTCCGGAGTTTGTCGGGACGGATAGAGACTTCATATTGTTTCAGATAGCCCCCCCAGGTGTTGATTTCCACCACGCCGGGAATGCCGGAAAGTTGCCGCTTTAAGGTCCAGTCCTGCAGGGTCCGGAGGTCCATGGTTGAATACCGCTGGCGGTATTCAGGGGCCACGTCCAGGGTATATTGATAGATCTCTCCAAGGCCTGTGGTGATGGGCCCCATGAACGGAGAACCGAATCCCTGGGGTATCTTTTCTTCGGCGGCCTTGAGTTTTTCGGCGATCAGCTGCCTGGGGATGTAGTTGCCCAGGTTTTCATCAAAGACGATGGTGACCACCGATAGTCCAAACTTTGAAATGGAACGTATTTCCTTTACCCCTGGAAGGTTGGTCATTTCCAGTTCCACCGGAATGGTTAGAAACCTTTCAACGTCCTGTGTCGACAGGTTCCTGGAGGTGGTGATCACCTGGACCTGGTTATTGGTAATGTCGGGCACCGCCCCGATGGGTATGTGCTGAATTGAATAAATGCCGGAAGCAATGATGGCCAGGGTGAATAGCAGTACAATGAATTTGTTGTTGATGCTAAACCGGATGATTTTATCAAGCATGATACGGGATAGAATTAATAAAATCTGAACGTTAAAGGGAACGGACCGGTCACCGTCAACTTTCAGGTGACCTTGATGAAGCAGGCTAAATCAGGGCAGGAGGGCCCCTTCTGGAAAGGCCATATTGAATCCCCAAATCTTTAGGAGGACCGGGGTCGGTAAATAAAAAGATACCGGCCGGTTCATTTTCCGGTAGCAGGAGCAGGGCCTGGGGAAAAAAAATAGGACACACATCTTGCTGGTCGCCCTGGTTAACTGTGCAGGAAGTACCTGCCTTGGCAAAATATTCCAGGTGGTCTTCGCCCAGGTCCGTATTGAACAGGCCTTTCAGCAGGCCGAAAAGGTCAACTACGTGATCGGAAGGTTGGTCGATTGCTGCAACAAATACCCGATTGTGTTCATGTGGAATAAACGAATGGAGGCATAAAATCAGCCCCGACAGGTAGACGAATATGAGCCTAAGTGGTTTAATATTGCAAATATAATAAGTAATCGGCGATCAGCGATCAGGAATCAGGGAACACAGGCAGGTGCGTTCAGACGGCTCCGTTATCTCCAAACACCTGTACCGGATGACTGGGTTTTTCCGGGAATGGCCTGGGGCCGATCAGCCTTTCGACGTCGGATTTTACCAGGACTTCTTTTTCCAGCAACGTATTGGCGATGAGGTCAAGTTTATCGCGGTTGTCGCGGAGCAGTTGTTTTGCGCGGAGCAATTGGGATTCAATCAACTTGCGGACTTCGTCATCGATCAGCCGCGCCGTCTCATCCGAGTATGGTTTTTGGAAGTTGTCCTGGCTCATGCCATAGAAGGAAACGTTGCCGACCTTTTCATTCATACCAAATATGGTGATCATGCTGTAAGCCATCTTGGTAGCCTGATCCAGGTCGCTTTGTGCACCGGTGGATACCTTGTTGAATACGATGGATTCGGCTGCCCGGCCTCCGAAAGTCATACACATCCGGTCAAGCAGGGCTTCGGTGCGAGTGATGTATTCCTCCTTGGGCAGGTATTGGGCGTATCCCAGGGTGCCGATGCCCCTTGGTACAATGGTCACTTTCACCAGCGGGGATGCATGCTCCAGCAACCACCCGCAAAGGGTATGGCCGGCTTCATGGAAGGCGATGATTTCCCGTTCTTCGGGAGAAATGATTTTGTTTTTCTTTTCAAGTCCGCCGATTACCCGGTCCAGGGCATAGTTGAAGTCATCCATGTCTACCGCCGATTTATTTCTCCGGGCGGCGATGAGTGCTGCTTCATTGCATACGTTGGCGATGTCTGCACCGGCAAAACCCGGGGTCATTTCGGCGAGGATCACCGGATCTACATCGTACCTGAGTTTGATGTTTTTAAGATGGACATTAAATATGGCTTCTCTTCCCTTGAGGTCGGGCGGGTCAATGCCGATCTGGCGGTCGAAACGGCCCGGCCGGAGCAAGGCATTGTCGAGGACATCGGGGCGGTTGGTGGCAGCCATGAGGATTACGGCCTTATCGGTAGGGAAACCATCCATTTCCACCAGCAGCTGGTTCAGCGTGCTTTCCCGCTCGTCATTGCCACCCTGCCAGGTATTTTTGCCCCTGGCCCTTCCGATGGCATCAATTTCATCGATAAAGATGATACACGGCGCTTTCTCCCGGGCCTGCCTGAACAGGTCCCTCACCCTGGACGCGCCCACACCCACAAACATTTCTACAAAATCAGAACCCGATATGGAAAAGAAAGGAACTCCGGCTTCTCCGGCCACTGCCTTCGCGAGCAAGGTTTTACCTGTTCCAGGAGGTCCGACCAACAGGACGCCTTTAGGTATTTTACCACCCAGGGCCGTATATTTTTTCGGGTTTTTGAGGAAGTCTACCACTTCCATGACTTCTTCTTTGGCTTCATTGAGGCCTGCAACATCGGCGAAGGTGACGTTCGGGGTGGAATCTTTTTCAAACAAGGTGGCCTTCGACTTGCCGATGTTAAAGATCTGACCGGCCGGCCCGCCTCCACCGCCTCCGCCAACACGGCGCATGATAAACATCCAAATGGCGATGATGAGAAAGAAGGGGATCACCCAACCCAGAATCGGCCCGATCCAGTCGGTCCTTTTGGTGTGGCTGATGTAGATGCGGTTGTTTTCGGGAAGCTCCTTGTTCAGCTCGTACACCTGGTTTTCCAGGGACTCGACGGAGCCGACGGTGAATTCAAAATGCGGGTATTCGGAATTGGCGGAAGTCTGAGGAGCATTAGGGTACTTGGAGACGCTTTCATTTTTCAGGTAGATATAAGCCTTTTCTTTATTGATGACTTCCACTTTTTTGACGTCCCCGGCCCTGACCATTTGCTGAAACTGGCCAAAATCAATTTCGGATTGTTTGTGCTGGCTCAGCATCATCTGCATGATGAGGATGAAGATCACGATCAGTCCATATATCCAGTAGATATTGAAATTGAATTTCTTCAGGTTTTTCTTATTGTTTTTTTCTTCCATGCTGCTTTTCAAAATTAACAGTTATTTCATAAACATTTTAAACCGGGTATTCGATTTGGCCGAAAGGTTAAAGTATTCTAAACCTGGTGAAACTCGACCGTCCGGGCATCGCTCCACAACTGATCAATTTCATAAAATTTCCTGGTGTCCTTGTAAAAGATATGTACCAGGGTGGTAAAATAATCCATGAGGATCCACTTCGCCTGGGATTCGCCTTCCGTGTGGTTCGGGGTCAGGCCCAGTTTGGTCTTGACCTCCCGGTAGATGTGGTCGGAGAGGGCTTTGGTGAGGGTGATGTTGTCCGCCTCACAAACGATAAAATAATCGGTTGGTCCATCCAGGCCGCGGAGGTCCATGAGGTTGATATGATCTCCTTTTTTATCCAGGATCGTTGCGATGATGAGTTCGTTGAGAGGGTCTTTGGGTGCCTTTTTGACGGCAGGTTTTTTTTCTTTTGCCAAGCGCTGATTTTATTTTCTTTGGAAATTATGTGTTATTTGTTTTGCAAAAGTATGGAAATTGAGGCATTTCGGGGCCAGGGAATGGGTAAAATGAAAATCCTGCTGGATACCATTGATTCGACACAAACCTTCGCTTCGGAGCTCCTGAGAAGCCACCAGGTGCGGCATGGCACCCTCATCATGGCCCGGTTTCAGTCCCTGGGCCGGGGAAGAGGCTCCCATTCCTGGGAAGGGGAAATCGGAAAAAACTTTTACGGCAGTCTTGTTTTACGGCATGTATGGGACCATGCTCCCGCTCCTTTTGTCCTGAGCCAGGTGGCGGCACTTGCAGTCCGGGACCAGGTTGAAGAGCAGACCAGGATGCCTGTGACTATAAAGTGGCCAAACGATGTGATCTGTGCAGGTAAAAAAGTTGCCGGCATCCTGATATCCAACCAGTGGAAAGGATCCTCCTGGGAATCCAGCATCCTCGGAATGGGAATAAATGTCAACCAGGTCCGCTTTTCTTCGACTATTCCGGATGCTACCTCCCTGGCCACTCTCACCGGTAAATCCATTCATGTTCATGATATTACCAATGGCTTAATGGATGGCCTGGAACGTTATTATGACCTCCTGCTTCGCGGAGAGACCGACCGTCTGGCATCCGATTTTTATAATCACCTCCATGGGGCCAGGTCACCCGTGATCATGCAGGTACCAGGCGAAACGTGCACTTTCCGGGGACAGGTCGAGCAGGTGGAACCCAATGGCAAAATATGGATCCGGGCAAGTGGCCAGAACCTGAAGGAATACGATTTGGATCAACTAAAATTTCCCCTTTCATGAAAACCATTCTATTGACCATCGGCAATGAAGTGCTCAACGGCCAGGTGGTTGATACCAATGCCGCATGGCTTGCACAGGAATTGCTGGCAGAAGGGGTGCCCGTTGTGGAAAAATGGTCCGTGGCGGATGAAATCCCGGTGATCGTGGAAGCCATCGGCCACAGCCTGAAAAAAGCAGACCTGGTCATCACTACCGGGGGGCTTGGCCCCACCCAGGACGACCTGACCTGCGAAGCCCTGGCGCTTTTTCTCAATGTCGAGCGGGTCTTTCATGCCCCCACTTATGAAGGCATTGAACAGTTGTTCCGCAAGCTTGGCCGGTCACCCGGCGCTTCGCACATGGACCAGGCCAGGCTTCCTGCAGGGGCCGGTATACTTTCCAATCCGGCCGGAACGGCCCCGGGCATGCATTTTATTCACCTGGGCAAACACATCGTCTCCATGCCCGGCGTCCCATTCGAAATGAAAGCCATTTTCAACACCCATGTTCGGCATCTGATTCAACAGTATAAATCGGGACCCAAAAGATACAGCCACACCTTCAATACGGTTGGCGAAGGCGAGACCTTCCTGGAAGAGGAGATTCGCAGCATCACGGCAGCGGCGCCATCCAATATCCGTTTTTCCTTCCTTCCTGATCTGTATCGTGTGCGCATCCGCATCGACCTGGACAGCGAAAATCCGGAAGACCAGGCCGTCTGGCAGGATATCATTCAGCAGGTAAGGCATAAGCTCTCCCGATACATCGCCGGGGAAAATGAGACCACACTCGAATTGGCCATTGGAAAAATACTGAGGGATAAAGGCTGGATGATGGGTGTTGCGGAGAGCTGCACGGGAGGCATGCTTGGCCATATGATAACCCGCAATGCCGGCTCATCGGATTATTTCAGAGGAGGGATCATTGCCTACCACAACGAAATCAAATCAAAATACCTCGATGTGGACCAGTCCACGCTTGAAGAGGAAGGGGCCGTAAGCGAAACCACCGCACGCCAGATGGCGGCTGGGGCGCTCGATAGCCTGGGTGTGCAGGTTGCTGTAGCGGTTACGGGGATTGCAGGACCTGGTGGAGGCTCCGTAGAAAAGCCGGTTGGCACGGTGTGGATCGGCGTGGCGGATATCCATGGCCGGATCCTGTCAAAAAGAATACAACTCCGCCGGGACCGGCTGCTTAATATCCAGGCAGCTTCCAGCATGGCTCTTATCCTGCTCCACCGGTTCCTGGTGGGTGAATAATTCGTACTTTTGCGGGATATGGAACATGACCTGATCATGCCCCGGATGGGAGAAAGCATCACCGAAGCCACCATTCTCCGGTGGCTTCTCCGGGAAGGGGATGAAGTGGAGCTGGATCAGCCTATCCTGGAAATTGCCACGGACAAAGTGGACTCGGAGATCCCGTCGCCGGTGAAAGGAAAAATCAGCCGTGTTCTTTTCAAAGAAAATGATGTGGTGCCTGTTGGAGCAACCATAGCGCGGATCCTGATGGATTCGGAAGTTTCTTTTCCGGAAATCCCCTCAGACGAAATCCCAATGGCCCGTGATTCCGGACCGGTTGAATCCCTGGTATCCGAGCCTGTTCCTTTTGTTCCCCCAATGGAAACACCTCAAGTGCATGAGCCTGTCTTCAGATCAAATCCTGCGGGTTTGGGCCGGTTTTATTCCCCACTGGTCAGGACCATTGCGCGGGAAGAAAACATCAGCCAGGAAGAATTGGAAAAAATGGAAGGTAGTGGGCTTGAGGGACGGGTGACCAAGCAGGACATCCTCCATTACGTAGAGCAAAAGAAAAAAGGCCAGACTGATTCTGCGCCTTCTCCGATCACTTCAGAACGGCATGCCCCGGTTACCAGTGGAGTGCCCACCCCCATGTTGACGGATGGAAATACCGCAGGCCAGTCAGAAATTATAGAAATGGACCGTATGCGCAGGCTGATCGCTGACCACATGGTCTTCAGCAAGCATACCGCCCCTCATGTGACTTCCTTTGTGGAAGTGGATCTCACGGGTTTGGTCCATTGGCGGAACAGAGTCAAATCCGAATTCCAGAAAAAATACAATCAGAACCTGACCTTCACGCCAATCTTTATGCAAGCCGTGGTGGAAGCCATCAGGGCTTATCCGCTGCTGAATTCGTCTGTGGAAGGATATAAGATCATCCGAAAGCAGGATATCCACATTGGAATGGCTACCGCCCTGCCTTCAGGCAATCTCATCGTACCTGTGATCCGTCATGCCGACCGCCTCAACCTGCAAGGGCTGGCCATGTCTATCAACGACCTCGCGGCCAGGGCAAGGGCAGGCCAACTAAAGCCGGAAGAAGTCACCGGAGGCACTTTCACACTGACCAATGTCGGTTCGTTTGGAAGCCTCATGGGGACACCAATCATCAACCAACCCCAGGTAGCCATCCTGGCTACCGGGTCCATAAAGAAAAAACCCGCAGTTTTAGAAACGGTGCATGGCGATGTCATAGCCATCCGTCATATGATGTTTATGTCCATGTCCTATGACCACCGGGTGATCGATGGTTTCCTGGGCGGCAGTTTTTTGAGAAAGGTGGCCGACCTGCTGGAAAATTTTGATGTTGCCCAATCCGTTTAGTGACAAATGGTCATTACTTTCAGATTCTCCTGTTTAATAGGGTTCGTGCTCCTGGCGATAGAAAGCAAGGCGCAATCCCTGGAATATATCCGTCTCCAGGCGGAAGGACTGATCCAATCCAAACAATATATGCGTGCAGTCCCTGTTTTCAGGCAGCTTCAGGCCCTTGCTCCCCAGGACTATGGGGTCATGCTCAATAGGGTGGTTTGCGAATACGAAGCCAATAACCTGGATACGGCCTTTGTTCTTGCGTTAAACTTGATGCCCTTACAAAAACCCGAAACTTCATTTGCCGGTTACCTTGCAGGAAAAATTGCACAAAGCCGCGGAGATTTTGCAAATGCGGTGGTTTATTTTAAACAATTTCTTGGACAGGCAGTCCCTGGAAGCAAACTGTACCAGGCGACGATCTCCGAAATCAAAAGATGTGGATCTGCCCTATATATGCAAACGGACTTCCAGGCCAGCCTGGTCGAACCGGCAGGTGAAGAGGTCAATACGATCTGGAATGAGGTCAACCCTGTGCCCAGTGTCAATGTGGATTCCAGGATCTATTTCAGCTCCAACCGGGAGCCCGCAGGTTTTCCCCTGAATTATTCAGCGGATTATGAAAGCCAGTATGATATGTATTCCAGTTCTCTGAATAATGGAGAATGGTCTGATATTACCGCTTTAAATCCGGTGCTGAATACCCGGGGACATGAATTGCTTTCAGGTTTTAATGAAAACGGACGGATCGTTTATTTCCGGCGCGGTGAAAAGCTTGGCAGGATGAACTTCCTGGCGGATACCTTAAAAGGGGAAGGCCTGCCTCCAGCCACCACCGTTATTGACGTGCCTGACCTGGGTGCAGAGGACGAGCTTTTTTATTTTACCGATTCGGTCCTGATCCTTTCCAGCAACCGGCCCGGTGGCCTGGGTGGGTTTGATCTTTATTATTCGGTTCGGTCCGGGAGCCGATGGTCATCCCCGGTGAATCTGGGCATCCGGATCAATACCCCCTTTGATGAAGTGAGCCCTTCCCTGGCAGATGACGGACGTACCCTGTTTTTCAGCAGCAATAACCTGAAAAGCATGGGTGGCTTTGATGTATTTACAGCCCATTTTGATGATGATACCGAGACCTGGTCCGAGCCGGTCAACCTGGGAATGCCGCTGAACTCCGGGGATGATGAGCGGTATTTCCGCATGCTAAAAAATAAACTGGGCGCCGTATTTGCATCCAACCGCAAAACCGGCACCGGCGGATTTGATATCTATTTCGCTTACTTCCGTCAGTCCCCGGCACCCCAGGGAGAAAGGTCCCGGCCGTTGTTTTTTGCCGATATACCCGCATTTAAAGCCGCACAACTCCTTGCCAGGAACCGGGATGCGGGTATCAACGGAGAAGGGCAAAAAAACCTTATGAAAGTGCCGGTGATCTACTATCTCAATGATGAGCAATTAAAGTTGCCGGCTATACAGAAAAAAATGGACGAAGTCGTTCAATTGCTCAAACAAAACCCCACCGCACAACTGATCGTCGAGGTCTTTTCAGATCGCAACGCGGCGACCGTTTCAGACGATTTGATGTATTCCGTGCTTCGGGGTGAAACGGTCCGCGACTACCTGGTGCAGGCAGGGGTTCGCCCTTCGAGAATTGCCGTGAAAGGATACGGCCCCTTTTTCCCGGTTGCCAAAGAAGAAATGGACGGGAATCCCAATCCCTCCGGGAAAAGCCTTAACCGACGCATTGAATTCACCCTTTACCATCCGGACCCGGCAGATGCAGGGACCTATTTGATGGAGAAGGACCTCGAAATGGTGGACGCCAGAATGCAGGCGGATGAAAGGAGCCACTTTCTGGAACAGGAAAAATCGCTGAACTATAAAATCATGTTGTTTTCATCCGGCAATGCAGCCAATTTCAAAGCAGATACCCTCGGGCAGGTCTTCATTGATAAAAACAACCTCACCGGCAAATATGAGTTGATGTCAGGGGTATTTACGACCTTTGCCCTTGCAAACCAGGCCAGGAAAAAATGGATGGCTTCCGGGTATGAAGATGCCCTGGTCGTACCTTATCATTCCAACCAGCGTATTCCCCCGCAACTTTTGAATAAATGGAGCGAAAAATTCAGTGACCTCACCCAGTTCATTTACCGGGGTGAATAACCAACAAAGAAACCGCGATGAAGAGAGCAAAAATATTCTTAGACCAGAGCCTCAAAAACCTTATGACGGTGGGGACGATCACCCGAAGTTCTTCCTTCCTTTGCAAAGAGATTGTCAAACAGATTGATTTTACTCCCGGCCAGGTTTTGATGGAACTGGGCGCGGGAGATGGAATGATCACCAAATACCTCCTGGATAAAATGGCAGCTGACTCCAGGTTGATCGCATTTGAAGTGAACCCTGTTTTTTGCGAAGAACTCAGGCGGCTGAATGATAAAAGGCTCATCGTGGTGGACCAGGACGCCGCAGGCATGCATGAAATCCTGAGGGCATTGAATATAGCGGGCGTCGATCACGTCATCTCCGCCATTCCTTTTGTGATCTTTCCGGAACTGGTCGCCCTGCAGATTATTCAGGCCGCCTTTGACCACCTGGTGCCTTCAGGTAAATTTGTACAGGTGCATTATTCCCTCCTGGCCAAAAAATTATATGAAAAAATATTCGGAACCGTCCGGATCAGGTTTGTTCCTTTTAATATTCCGCCTGCTTTTCTCCTGATTATGCAAAAAGCGGCTGTCCCTGCACCGGTACAGGCTCTCGTCCAATAAGGGCACCGATTTCAGGGTCTTTTGACCAAAGCAAATAATAACCACCACCCCCTTTGCCGCAAAGTTTTACCGCATACTTTCCGGATTCCAGTCCCTTTTGCCAGGTTTCCGCGACGCTTGCCGTAATCAGCGGTTGGAACCATTTCCATTGCAGGTTTGAAATCTGAAAATAAAGGTCTTCCGTTTTTGTTATATCCTGATCCAGCCAGGTTTGAATCAAATTCCGGTTGAGCTCATTCAGTTCTTCCATTACCTTGAGAAACAAGGGCTGCTTTAACTGATCCAGGTACCAGGAAATGGAATGAATATGGCCCCTGGGCATCCCGGAGTCAATCACATAAAGACAGGAGGCTGACGCGCTGGCGGACAGCCGGGCAGGCACCTGTGCCAGGGTGTTTCCAATCAGTGCGTACCCTTGGCCCGTATAAGAGACCAGGGGGTCGAAGCCGGAGCTGGTTCCATGGAAAAAATCCTCGACGCCAGCCAGTTGTTTCTGGAGGATTCCGGTTTCCTTGCTGATTTGCCTTCCATAATAAAATAACACGGCGGCGGACAGGGCTCCCGAGCTTCCCAGGCCGTAGGCAGTAGGTATGGTCGAACGGAACTGCCAGCCTTCCTGGATATCAGCCTGGAGCCGTCCGCCATCGATGTATTCTTTGTTCTTCAAAAATTGAACCAGGGGCAACAGGCTTGTGTCGGAGACAACTCCTTTTTCCCATACTCCGGAAAACCTGGGAAAAGGGATTGCAAGGGCATCCCCTCCCCGGATGACCGTAAACTCACCGGTGACCAGCAATTTAGCCGGAAAATGCCTGGAAGGGATCAAAGGAAATGAATCTGGGATCGAAAATACATTATTGTTTCCCCTGACGGGCTACTCTGAACAGGATGAATCCGAGAATGACAAAACAAAGGGCCCCGGTCATATGGTATCCGGAAGTGCCGAGTATGGCTTCCATTTTGCTTCCAATGCTGAGTTTTTCCAATTGATCCAGGTATTTTACGGAAAGAAGGGCAATAATCACTCCGGCCAGGGCACCTCCCGCCACCAATCCGGTTGCAAACAATTTTCCCTTGCTGAGTTCTTCGTCTTCTTCGATTACGATCGTATCGTGTTTGGACCTCCAGTCCACCAGCCCTTTGACCATGCCCCCGATAAAGATAGGCAGGGTGGTGCTCAGGGGAAGGTAAAGACCTACGGCAAAGGAGAGCGAATTGGTACCGCACAATTCAATGACTATGGCCATGAAGGCCCCGACCAATACAAATTGCCAGTCCAGGTTGAAAGAGAGCAGGCCTTTGATCAAAGTGGCCAGCAGGGTGCCTTGCGGTGCGGGATATTTATCGGAGCCAATGGCATGCGCCACCCCGGTCCGCAGGACTTCCGCATCCTGGTCCAGGTAGCGTATGGTGTAGCCGATCACCAGGGAGGAAACCAGTGTACCGATAAATAAGGCAAGTTGCTGATACCTGGGAGTGGCTCCCAGCAGGAACCCGGTCTTGAGATCCTGTGAGGTATTGCCCGCGTTTGCTGCTGCGATACAGATGATGGAACCCACCACGAGTGCCATCGGTTCATAAGCCTGACCGGTCCAACCCAGGGCGATAAAGATCAGCGCCGTTCCCATGAGTGTAGCGATGGTCATACCACTGATTGGGTTCGAACTGGTTCCGATCAAACCGGTGATCCGGCTGGAAACCGTGACAAAAAGGATTCCGAAGACAAGGACCAGGACCCCAATCATCAGTTTGGATAATATGCCGCTTCCCGGGATCCCGGGCAGGAGGGCTATTATGAGAATGAGGGCGAGGCTGCCAAACAAGACTACTTTATTGTTGAGGTCACGGTCAGTGCGTTCCAGCCTCTCACCGTTCCCTTCCTGGTTTTCGCGGATGGAGGTAAAACTGTTTTTAAAAGAAGATACGATGGTTGGGATGGTTTTGACCAGGGTCATCAGTCCGCCGGCTGTGACGGCTCCTGCGCCGATTTGCCGGATGAACGCGCGGTAAAGGGCGATTTCGGGCTGGGCAAAAACTTTATTCTCTGGATCCCATGCTCCCGGGCCTCCGGCTGTATTTATATCCGCGAGGTAACCCAGTTTAACCAATTGGGCCGCAATAGTCTCAGCAGGTACTAGGGTGGCCAGTAAAGGATTCAGTGCAAGCCAGGCCAGTACCCCGCCGGCAACAAGCACTCCCGCAATCCTGGGGCCAATGATGTATCCCACACCCAGGTATTCGGGGGTGACATCCGCGTTGAAGGTGGCCGATGGTAAAAATTTGTTTTTTGCCTGAGTTACATAGGTGGGTGTTTCAGCAATGAAATGAATGATTTTCTGGAGGATGGCATATATCGTGGCCACTCCCAAACCAAGGTAGGCCGTCCGGGCAAAATCACCGCCTTTTTCCCCGGCGATCAGGACGGAGGCACAGGCAGTGCCTTCAGGGTATGGGAGCCGGTCGTGTTCTTTGATGATCAGAGGCCGGCGAAGCGGAATCATCAGCAGGGTACCCAGCATCCCGCCAATCATGGCCAGGGAAAGAATGGTCATGTAATTGAAATAAGAAGCTGCCGAAACCGATTCGTCCTGATTGGCCGATAAAAAGAGAAAGGCAGGAAGCGTGAAAGCCACCCCGCCTGCAATGGCTTCACCGGCAGAACCGGTGGTCTGAATAATGTTGTTTTCCAGGATCGTCGTATTGAACAACCGCCTTCCGATTGAAATGGCCATCACGGCAATGGGAATGGAAGCCGAGATGGTAAGACCCGCCTTGAGCCCGAGATATACCGTAGCGGCGCCAAAAATCACCCCGAAAAAGGAGCCGAGCAGAACAGACCTCCAGGTGAATTCCGGCATGATGGTGGAGGAGGGGACATAAGGACTGAAATTTTTTTTATCCATAAGTCTGAGTCGTAACAGAAGTTGGTTTAAAGCATGCCTGGAGCTGGGGATTTATTTGACCTCGCCCATCAGCCTTCGCGTCCAGGGCGTAAGAATCAGGAGGACCAGTGCGGAGGCCGTACTGAACACAAAGACGTAAAAGAAGATCTGGTTTACGGGGTAGGTTTCAAACAATCCTCCGACTCGTCCGCCGATCCAGTTACCCAGTGCGGCACCCATGAACCAAATTCCCATCATCTGACCTACGATTCGTTCCGGTGCGAGTTTAGTCATGGCACTAAGCCCTACCGGAGATAAAAACAATTCACCCACCGTATGCAGGAAGTAGGTGCAAAGAAGCCAGATGATGCCTACTTTCTCCACACCGCCGGAAGAAATTTTTGCCGCAGGTACCAGGATGAGGAAACCCAGACCCACAAAAAACAAACCCAAAACGAACTTAAGCGGCGTGGAAGGTTCCTTGTTTTTCTTCGCGAGGGTAAACCAGACGAGGGCAAACACGGGGGAAAGGATCAGGATCCACATTGAATTGATGGATTGCCAGTAAGAGGAGGGAAACGGATTACCAAAGAGGGAATTGTCGGTATTGCGGTCGGCAAATAAGGTTAGGGTGGAACCGGCCTGTTCGAAAGCGCCCCAGAATAAAGCCGCAGCCAGGTAGAATACAATGATCGCAACAATGCGTTTTTTTTCTTCCGGATTAAATCCACCCTGGGTAAACAGGTAAAAAAAATATACAAGGGGAATGATGATCAGGGCACTGCCCATGATGTCCGAAAGCCGGAGGATCGAAAGCCGGTACCATCCCATCAAATGGAGGCCGGCCATCAAGCCAATAAAAAGGACCAGGTAAAGCAGGGACTTTTTGAGTAAACGGGTCGTCGGGTTTACCACTCCTTCAGGAACGGCTGTGGGTTTCAAACCGGCCTCTCCCAGGTAGCGGCCCCCCCATTTAAAGAGGATGAGGCCAAGGGTCATGCCTATGGCCACGGCGACGAAGCCGTATTGCCATTTGATGTTCTGACCGAAATAACCGGTGATCAGCGGGGCAAAAAAGGCGCCGAGGTTGATGCCCATGTAATAAATGGAGAAGGCACTGTCCCTCCGGATATCACCGGGCTTATACAATGACCCTACCATGGTGGATACATTGGGTTTCAACAAACCCGTGCCTATTGCGTTGAACAGGAGGCCGGCATAAAAGCCGGTCTTGCTTGCGGTCAGGCCAATGAGCAGGTTGCCCGCCGCGATGATGACGCCGCCCCAGAAAACGGAATTTCGGGCTCCCAGGATTTTATCCGAAATCCAGCCGCCGGGCAGATTGGTCATATAGACGCCGGACACGTACAAGGCATATAATGCAGCGGCTTCTTCGACACTCATTTCGAGTCCGGGATTCTGGCCCGTCACTGAAGCCGTCATATACAGGATCAAAAGGGCCCTTCCGCCATAATAACTGAAACGCTCCCACATCTCCGTGCCGAATAAAATGGCCAGTCCTTTGGGATGGTTTTTAAACTGGGGCACCACGATGATCGCCAGTATAATCAGAAAAACTATCAGTCCGTAAATCATAAGGTTAAAAATAGTCAAATCCGGCAGATTTGCATTTGTCGCCGTTGGCCTGCAGTGGAACTCCAGGGTGTATGACAGTCACGCAGCTGCGGGACCAGGTTTCCACATTGTCATTCACCCGAATTCCCCTGCCCTTATTTTTAGTACATTTGTTACCGATGGATATCTTCGATTTTATATTTCACATTGACCAGCACCTCGAAAATTTCATAGCCCAATACGGCCTGCTGGTCTATGGCATCCTGTTTCTCATCATTTTTTGCGAAACAGGCCTCGTCATTACCCCTTTTTTGCCCGGAGATTCCCTCCTGTTTGCAGCCGGGGCCCTCGCGGCCAATCCGGCCCATGGCCTGAGTATATGGATCATGATCCCCCTGCTTATTTCAGCGGCCCTGCTTGGAGACAACACCAATTATTTCCTTGGTAAATACCTTTCCAACAAGGGGGTGGGGGCCAAGCTTTTCGGAATCTTTACAATCAAGCAGGAATACATCGACCGTACCCATGCTTTTTATGAGAAATACGGCCAGCGGACCATCATCCTCGCCCGATTTGTGCCGATCGCACGAACGTTCGCACCATTTGTTGCCGGGATAGGAAAAATGACCTACGGCCGGTTTATCAAATATTGTATCGCGGGCGCAATTCTTTGGGTGGTCCTGCTTACCCTTGCCGGGTATTTTTTCGGAAGCCTTCCCTGGGTAAAAAACAATTTTGAAATCGTGGTTTTAGCAATCATAGCCATCTCCCTCCTTCCTATGATCATCGGCTATTTCAGGAGAAACCGCGAGTGAGCATTATGTTCGGTTTACAATGCTCATGGCCTTATCAGCACCCGCAAGGGCGAATTGAAGGATGCCATCGGCACCACGGCTGAAGGCGCCTTCCAGTTCCTTTTGTTCTTCCGGGGCCCAGGCTCCCAGGACATAATCGGACTGCCTTCCTTTGGGAAAATCCTTGCCAATGCCTACCCGCAGGCGAGGATAGGCTCTGGTCTGCAGGGTTTCTTCAATGCTTTTTAAACCATTGTGTCCTCCGTCGCTGCCTTCCTTGCGCATCCGGAGCTTACCGATCGGAAGGTGCAAGTCATCCAACACGATCAAAACCTGTTCCGGGCTGAGTTTGAGTTTGTTCATCCAAAACAGGACCGCTTTTCCACTCAGGTTCATATAGGTATCGGGTTTGATCAGGACCAGGGAGCGTCCTTTTATTTTAAGGTCGCATCGCACGCCAAAGCGGTCTGACTCCCAGTTTGCCTTTACCTTCCCGGCCAGGTAGTCGAGCAGTTGAAAGCCTGCATTGTGGCGTGTAAGGGCATAATCCGGACCTGGATTGCCCAACCCGACGATGAGAAACTTCATGGTTCAGCAGGACTTGTTTGGTATTGCAAAATTAACCCATTATCCCGGCTTTAATTCATCGGGTGAAGGGCCAACTTGGTTCCTCCAGTTTCTTTAAAATGATACATCAAATCACCCGGCATCGGTCCGGCACCATCTGATTTTTTTTATCCCTTCACCTTAATCCCTTCGCCGATGAATCGGGACTCCCATTTTCCTTTTCTCCCTTTCTCCCTTTCTCCCTTCCTCCCTTTCTCTTCCCCCTGACTATCTTTGAATTCCATGCCCTCCGCAAAACTGAAAGACGCCTGGCGAATGTTTCGTCATCTTACATTCAGAAAAGCATTCAATGCGATCGGGGTTTACTTGTCGTTCTGGCTCAGTCGATGGCGCGGAAAGCCGTTTCATTGGGGCATGCCGGTCAGTTTTTCTTTTGAACCCACCACGGCATGTAATCTCCGTTGCCCGGAATGCCCCAGCGGATTGCGGTCCTTTACCCGGCCGACCGGTAATCTGAAAATGGATTTTTTCAGGACCACCCTGGATGCGCTGAGCCCTTATGCCTGTAACCTCATGTTTTATTTCCAGGGCGAACCCTACATCCATCCCGAATTCCTGGATATGGTGGCCTATGCGGAATCCCGTGGGATCTATACCGTCACGTCCACCAACGGCCATTTTCTGAATGAAGAAAATGTGCGCCGTACCCTGGATTCCGGCTTGTCCCGGATCATCATCTCCATCGATGGCACCACCCAGGAGGCTTATACGCAATACCGCAAAGAAGGAAATCTGAACACCGTATTAGAAGGAGCGGAAAGGCTGGTGAAAGCCAGACAGAAAGCAGGACTCAGCCATCCGTACATCGTATTTCAGTTTCTGGTGACCGCGGCAAACGAAATCCAGGTCGCTGAAATCCACCGGTTGGCTAAATCCATAGGGGTGGATGAAGTAAAACTCAAAACCGCCCAATTTTACGACTTCGAAGGAGGAAATCCCCTGATGCCCCGGGATAGCCGGTACAGTCGATATGCAAGGAAAGCAGATGGACGATACCAACTTAAAAATAAGATGCTGGACCATTGCTGGAGGATGTGGCATGCCTGCGTGCTCACCTGGGATGGAAAAGTGGTGCCCTGCTGTTTTGATAAGGATGCGTCGATCCGGTTGGGGGACCTGAGAAAACAAACCTTTCGTGAAATCTGGGAAGGAGAAGCTTACCAGGTTTTCCGGCAAAAACTATTTAGGGGCAGGAAAGGCATCGAAATTTGCAAAAACTGCACCGAAGGCAGCCGCGTCTGGGCCTGAAATCGGGAATAGGAATCGGCAGTACTAAAATTTCTTTAATTTTTTTACGCTTTTTATCTTAACTTTATGGGTTAGAAAGGGTTCAGGGATATATTTCAGTTCCATATCTAGAATTTTACTAATTTATAGTCAATTGACTGATGTGTATTTCGATTAAATATCGAAATAAGGAATGGGTATGCCAGGACCAAATGAATGACCAGGCTCATGAATGCAGCAATCAACAATCCTGTTTTTTATAAGTCCATTTTCCAGGGAAGGCTGGAATATGGGGCAGGAAAAAACATCGAAAAAGCCTTCCAGTTGTACCAAATCAGGGCTGAACAGTATTACCGCAATGAAGTGATGTTTAAGGCAGAGCAGATTTTTAATTTGGAGCACGGATACATTGAAATACCCAGGCTGGTCGCCCAGGCCAATGAAAAGACCTTCTCCAATACTTTAAACCTGCTCGAATATATTGCCCAGTTCGCCGCCGCGGGTTCCATGGGTGCCTGGCTCATTGACCAGGGAAAAGTGTTGCGGCATAAAATGATTGAGCCCCAAAGTGATAAAGTAGCTGTTCAGGAATATCTCCGTGGCCGCAAATTAATAGGGACCAAAGGAAAGGAGCAGGAAGCCATCCACGCTCTGAACCTGGCTATCGAAAAATATGAAAAACACAGCCAGGCTTATGAAAGGCGGGGTTATGTGAATTTCACGCTCAAAAATTACAAAGACGCCCTTTCGGATTTTAACAAGAGCATCCAGTTTGATGAACACAATGCCCTGGCATATTTTGGCAGGGCACAGGTACATCTTTATCATAACGATATCCCAAAAGCCTTACAGGACCTTGGACTGACGATCCAGAAATCCCTTGCGCTGCAGATGGTTCATTGGCAGGCGCGTTATCAAAAAGGCGAGCTGCACTATCAATTAAAACAAAATAAAGAAGCCGCCTTTGAGTTTAAATTATTTTGTGACCGCAAGTTTGACCCAAAAGACATCAGCTATCTTAAAAAAAGGGATGCCAACTATTTTTATGGCCGCATTCTGATGGAACAGGAACAATTTGACGAAGCTGCCGCCCGCTTCAATGCCGCGCTCGCCGCCCTGGATGAAAACCCCAAGTCCGCCAAGTTTACCAAAGCGGATATCCTCCTCCAACGGGGCCTGGCCAAAAAGCTGGCAGGGAAAAACGGATTTATGGCGGATGTGAAAGAAGCGGCCACCCTGGGCAGCAAGGAAGCCAAAAAAATGTTGCAGGCCAAAGCATAATCTCATCTCCTGGCCCGTTTTCCCTCCAAGTCTATGATACGTAGTAATCCAAGGACGATTTATTTTATTTTTTTATACCCACTGCTGTTAGCAGGATGGATGTGCCGTCCTGCGGCCCTGGCGGCACAAACCCATTCCAAAGCCGTAAAATTATTTGAACAGGCTAAATCGGATCTGGCTAAAAATAAAACCACTGAAGCCATTTTGAAACTGGAAAAGGCCATTGAAACCGATCCGGCCTACCGGGATGCTTACCTGGAATTATTCCGGATCTGGCAATCGCTCGACAAGCCCCTTGCGGCCTCAACCGTTCTTCACAAAGCAGCACAATCGGTCCATTCAGGCCAGGCCCCGCTGTGGTACAACCTGGCCCAATATGAATTGCAACAGGGCTGGTATGCCCAGGCCAATGAACACTTCAGCACCTATCTTTCGATGAACACTCCCGATACCGCCACACGTTCCAAAGCATCCTGGTTGCAGTCCAAAGCAAGGTATGCTCTCGAACGGGTGAAAGACAGCCTGGATTTTCATATCCGGCCATTAAATGCCTTGATCAATACAGACGATCCGGAATACCTTCCTTCCATTGATGCAGCAGGCAACCTGCTGGTGTTTACCCGGAGGACCAGAAACCAGGAAGATCTTTGGATAAGCCTCAAGCGGGATGGTGATTGGTCCAGTCCGGCATCCTGGCCAGGCAATAGCAATCAAAATGAAGGTGCTCATGTGATCAGCGCCGACGGGAAAACCATTGTCTTCACCGCCTGTGGCCGGGAAGACAGCTTTGGAGGATGCGACCTTTACAGCTCTGAATACAGGCAGGGAAGATGGACCCGGCCAAGGAATATGGGCCAGGCCATCAACAGCCGGGCCTGGGAAAGCCAACCAAGCCTGAATGCCAACGGGAGAATTCTTTATTTTATTTCCGATCGACCCGGAGGCCTTGGAGGCTATGATATCTGGATGAGTCTCCGGGGACCCGCCGGTTGGTCCATTCCGGTGAATGCAGGACCTTACATCAATACGGAAAGGGATGAACTCAGTCCTTGCATCCATGCCGACGGCCTTAGCCTGTATTTCAGATCGGACGGATGGCCCGGATTTGGTTCTCAGGATCTTTTTGTTTCTAAAAAAACCGGAGAGGGTAACTGGGGCCAGCCCTTGAATCTAGGTTATCCACTCAACAATCACCGGGACCAGGGGGCCCTGGCGGTGAGCCTTGACGGGAAGACCGCTTATTATTCCGATCAAACCATCAGCTCATCGAACCAGCTTTTAGCCTCCGATATCGTCTCTCTTATTTTACCCCAAACGGTGCGTTCCCTTGCCTGCACTTTTCTTAAAGGAAGGATTACCGACCAGTCTTCGAATGTAGCCCTCTCCGGGGCCCTGGTAACCCTGGCAGGAGGTGAAGGCCTGCTCATCAAGGATACTGTGACCAGTGATGCGGACGGTGAATTTCTCCTGGTGGTGCCTGTGAATCATTCGTATCAGGTGCATGCCAGGCTGGAAGGATATAACCTGTATTCGGAGAGGCTGGTTGCCGGTGAAAAAATGACAGCGATGAATGCGTTGACCCATGATATTGAACTGGAAAGGTTACGACATGGAACGGAAGTGCCCCTGAAGCCCGTCATCCTTGAAAATGTATTGTTTGAGACTGCTTCCTTTACCCTTTTAACGGAATCTTATCATGAATTGGACGCCCTGGCGGACCTCCTGAAACAAAACTCTAACTTTAAATTGGCCATTCATGGTCATACCGACAATACCGGAGACCCCGAATTTAACCGGGTCCTTTCCGGACAACGGGCACATGCGGTTTATGCTTATTTACTGACCAGGCAAATCGAACCGGACCGCATGAACTGGGAAGGATTCGGTGACCGCCGGCCCATTGCCTCAAATGATTCGGAGGAAGGCCGGAGGAAAAACAGGCGCGTCGAATTTATCTTGTCAGATTCGAAATGAACCATAACATACCGCTTTCTCTAATCCGATCAAACCGAAATACCTGAAATGGGAAAATCCAAACAAATGATCGCAGAACAGGTCCGCATTGTAGATATGGGTGACCAGGGCATGGGAATCGGCAAAGATCCGGAAGGCAAGGTATACCTGGTCCAGGATGCCGTACCCGGCGACCTCATGGATATTGAGGTGAAAAAACACCGGAGCCGGCTGGGGACCGGCCGTGCGATTAAACTGATTGAGGCCTCCTCCTGGCGGACCAGTCCCTTTTGCAGCCATTTTGGGGTTTGCGGAGGTTGCAAATGGCAACATATGAGTTATGAAGGCCAACTTGCATTTAAATTTAAAAACGTCGCAGATGCCCTGCAGCGCATTGGTGGACTGGAAAACCCACAGGTACGGCCAATATGCGGGGCACCGGAAGACAGGTATTACCGGAATAAACTGGAATTCAGTTTTGGCAATTCCAGGTGGCTCGAACATCACGAGATCGGCCAGGAAGGTGCCCAGGACAAGAATGCACTAGGGTTTCACCGGCCCGGCTCGTTTGAAAAGATCGTAGATATCAACCACTGTTACCTGCAGCCGGAACCCAGCAATAATATCCGTAATGCCCTGAGGACGCTGGCTAAAAGCAGGGGCCTAACCTTTTACGATGTTAAAAAGCACAGCGGTTTTTTACGAAACCTCATTGTGCGGACATCCACCCTGGGCCAGGTGATGGTCACCCTCGTTACCGGGGAAGACCTGCCGGAGGAAGTGGAATTGATCAATCAACATCTTTTGAATCAATTTCCGGAGATTACAACCCTCTTCAACATTCTGAATCCCAAAAAGAACGACACCATTTTTGACCTGGAGGCGGTACTCGTCCATGGTCCCGGTTACATCCTGGAGTCCATCGGCCGCCTGCAATACCGCATAGGCCCGAAATCTTTTTTCCAGACCAACAGCATTCAGGCCGCCAGATTGTACGAGTTTGTGGAAGAGTTTGCCGCACTCGATGGCCATGAAACCATCTACGACCTTTATTCCGGTACCGGCACCATCGGCCTCTTCCTTGCCGGACACTGCACTAAGGTGATCGGAGTGGAGGAAATCCCTGAAGCCGTGGAAGATGCGCGACTCAATGCCGGACTCAACCAAATCAATAATGTCGTCTTTCATGCAGGAGATGTGCGAAAAATGTTGATGGAAGGCCTGTTTGGCCGTGAGGGCAAACCGGACCGGATTGTATTGGATCCCCCACGGGCCGGGCTGCACCAGGATATCCTGCCCTTGCTGGTGGACAGCGGGGCTGCAAAAATCATTTATGTAAGTTGCAATCCGGCCACCCAGGCCAGGGACCTGAAAGTGCTTTCTTCGGCTTATGAACACCGGATCAGCCAGCCTGTCGATATGTTTCCACATACGGCCCACATTGAAAACGTAACTTTGCTGGAGCTCAAATCCTGAATCCAGATGCAAGTGAGTACAGAAAAATTTCTCCAGTTGCAGGAGGAACTGAAAGTTTACCGGAAAGCGCTTAATCAGGCACTTGATATCCTGCTTGAAAAGGGCGTCACCGAATTCCCGATCTTCATCGCCCACCAGGATACCTTCAATGCGGGCATCCCCATCATCAAAAGAGCTGAAGTAAAAGGCAACTGGAACATCAATGTTTCTTCCCTTGAAGAATTTATCCGTAAAAAGATCATCAGCGCCCGTAAGGAGGCCTCCTTCAAACAAACATACAAACCTGCCACCGATTATATTTGTTTCTTTGTGCTGAGCGAATTAGGGGCCCAGTTTATATTTTTACCCCGTGTTTGAGGTTCATTTTGCGATCTATGAAAGGAATTATTCTGGCCGGTGGGCTTGGCACACGATTGTTTCCGCTTACGCTCGCCGTGAGTAAACAGCTGATGCCGGTTTATGATAAGCCCATGATTTATTACCCTTTGTCCATCCTGATGATGGCCAATATCCGGGACATCCTCATCATCTCTACCCGGGAAGATCTTCCGGGTTTTGAAAAGCTGCTCAGGGACGGATCCGACCTGGGTTGCAACTTCTCATACAAGGTTCAGCCCGAGCCCAATGGCCTGGCCCAGGCTTTTGTATTGGGGGAATCTTTTATTGGCGGCGATGCCTGCGCGCTGATCCTGGGGGACAATATATTTTATGGCGCGGGCCTGGGCAATATCCTTAAAAGTTGCCAGCAACCCGACGGGGGCATCATCTTCGCCTACCAGGTGACTGATCCTGAACGTTACGGCGTTGTGGAATTTGACGAACATTACAAAGCCATCTCCATCGAAGAAAAACCGGAACATCCGAAGTCAAATTTCGCGGTGCCTGGCCTTTATTTTTATGACCATTCTGTCATTGAGGTGGCCAAAAACCTGAAGCCCAGCCCAAGGGGGGAATACGAGATCACCGATGTCAATAAATATTATCTTGAAAAAGGCAAATTGTATGTCAAAGCAATGGGCAGGGGCTTCGCCTGGCTCGATACGGGCACCCATCAGTCGCTCATGCAGGCCGGCCAGTTTATCCAGGTGATTGAAGAACGGCAGGGGCTAAAAATCGGCTGCATTGAAGAAGTGGCCTATCAGATGAAATTCATCGATGCGGCCCAACTGGAAAATCTCGCGCATCGTTATCTGAAAAGCGGGTATGGCCAGTATTTACTGGGCTTGCTTCAGCAAAAATCTTTATAAGGGGTCCTGATATGGCTGAAGAGGTGGAAAAGGAGCTTTATGATCATGAGGATGAGCACACCCGCTCTGTCCTGAAGTCCTTTAAGAGTTCAAAAGTCTGGCTCCCCATTTTCATCGGGCTGGCCGTGGTGGTTTATATGCTCTCGGCCAATTTTGACCCCTCCGCCCTCTCATCCATAAAATGGAATCCGCATACGACCATCTGGCTCTTATTGGCGATCGTGTTCCTGGTCGTCCGCCACCTGGTTTATGCCCTGCGATTGTATTACCTGGCTGGAGATACCATCGGCTTTTGGAGGTGTGTCAAATTGATCATCATCTGGGAATTCAGCTCCGCCGTATCGCCAACGGCATTAGGGGGTTCGGCGGTCTCGGTTTTTGTATTGTCCCAGGAAAAACTGGGCACCTCCCGTACCCTGGCGGTTATCATTTATACAGTAGTTTTGGATAGTTTGTTCTTTGTGGTCTCCGTGCCTTTGTTGTTCCTGGTCTTCGGGGCCAATGTGATCAATCCCTCGTATGTGGATATTTCCTCCATGGATAAAGTCGCATTTTCCCTCTTCTTTTTTTATGGCCTGATCCTGGTCTATGGTTTGTTTTTTGCCTATGGCCTGTTTTACAATCCCAGGCAGTTTAAAAAAATCCTCGTCTTTTTTACGACCTGGCCACTGCTCAACCGCTTTAAGGGAGCTGCTCAGAAACTGGGGGATGAAATGGTGAATTCTTCCTACCAGATTGCGCACCAGGATGGCCGGTTTCACCTCAAAAGTTTTCTGCTTACGGCCACTGCCTGGGCATGCCGATTCCTGATTGTCAACTGCCTGATCATCGCGCTGATCGACCCTGTGAGTTATCATCCCTGGGACCAGCTCAAGATATACGGCAGGCAGGTCATTATGTTTGTGTTTATGATGTTTAGCCCGACACCGGGAGCAGCGGGTTTTGCGGAGGTATTTTTTGGGAGTTTTATCGGGGATTATATCCCGAAAAGCGCTGCCCTGATCATCGCCCTGATCTGGCGTTTTCTGACTTATTATTTATACCTGGTTGCCGGGGTATTGGTGATCCCTGCCTGGCTCGCCGGTGTGATCCGGCATCGGAAGGAGGCAAAGGCAAAAGCGGCCATGGAATTGGAAACCCGTCCTCCGGCCTCCCGACCTTAGTCTTGATGTCATAACCCTTACCTTTGCCGTCCAATGCCGAACAGAAACATTCAAACCCTGCTGGTGGTACTCCTTGGAATTGCCCTGGTGATGCTTGCACGGTATTTTTATTTTCAGCCAGGGGTAAAAGTGGGTGAGGATTGCCCTCCGGTCCAAACCAGGCTGGCCGATGGATCGGCTTTCGATTTGGCCTCTCTTAAAGGCAAATATGTACTGATCGATTTTTGGGGAAGCTGGTGTGCTCCTTGCAGGAAGGAAGCCCCTGAATTAAAAAAATTTTACCAGGCATGGCACAAGGCCGGCTTCCGGGATGCCTCCGGTTTTGAAATGGTGAGCATCGCCATCGAACAGGCTAAAGCTAACTGGGAGAAGGCGATCAGGGAGGACTCGGTGACATGGCCCTTACAGATCCTGGAGTTGGATCAATTTAATTCCCCGCTGGTCAAATCGTTCCAGGTCAGGGAAATTCCCAGCAAAATCCTGCTGGACCCCTCTCATCGCGTAATCGCAGTCAACCGGGGATTTGATGAGATGGCTGCATTGTTGACCTCGCGCCAGCAAGGGGACTGACATTTTGGCTCAAATTCTTTGAATGGTCTTATTATTGCAGATGCGCATTAGGAAATATAACCTACAAAAATGGAACAAGAAGGAAAGGATATTATAGAAGAATCGGTAGTCCAACCGGAAGATATTGCAGATCCTGCTGAAAACCAGGTAGATGTTGAGCGATCGACCCAGGACGAGGATACTGGAGTCAGGGAGTTGAAAGACAAATACCTTCGTTTGCTGGCCGAGTTTGACAATTATAAGAAAAGGACCAGCAAGGAGCGGATCGAGTTTGCCAAATTTGCCGCCCAGGACCTGGTCGTCAGCCTGCTTCCCGTCCTGGATGATTTTGACCGGGCTGTCCGCCATGGCCAGGTTTCAGAAGGTACTTCATTGATCCATCATAAATTGGTACAAGTTTTAAAACAAAAAGGACTCGAAGAAATGCAAAGCCAGGGCCAGCCCTTTGATGCATCCCTGCACGAAGCCATCACCGAGATCGAAGTCCCTGAGGATCAAAAAAATAAAGTAATTGAGACCCTGGAAAAGGGATATTATCTCTCAGACCGGATCATTCGTTTTGCTAAGGTAGTGGTGGGTAAATAATCGGAAATGGCAAAACGGGACTATTACGAGGTACTGGACATATCCAGGGACGCGGACGAGATTACGATCAAAAAATCTTACCGGAAAATCGCCATGCAGTTTCATCCCGACCGCAATCCGGGAGACAAGGCTGCCGAGGATAAATTTAAAGAAGCCGCAGAAGCTTATGGCATTCTGAGTGACCCGGATAAAAAAGCCCGGTACGATCGATACGGCCATGCCGGAGTAGACCCGAATATGGGAGGGGGTTTTAGCGGAGGTGGCATGAATATGGAAGACATCCTCCGCAATTTTGGAAATATTTTTGAAGACAGCCCCTTTGAGTCCTTTTTTGGAGGCAGGACTGAAGCGAGTGGACAGCGCGGAACAAGCCTGCGCATCAGCGTCACGCTTGACCTTAATGAAATAGCCACCGGGGTATCTAAAAAAATATCGGTTAAAAAACAAATGACCTGCACTACCTGCGGCGGTTCCGGGGCCAAGGACAAAAGTTCGAAAAAGACGTGCAACACCTGTCATGGCAGCGGGTACGTCAGGCAGGTAAGGAATACTTTCCTGGGCCAGATGCAGACGACAACCACCTGCCCCCAATGTCATGGATCCGGCCAGGTAATCACTTCACATTGCGCGACCTGCAAGGGCGACGGCAGGGTGATGGGAGAAGATACTTTCGATATTGATATTCCGGCAGGGGTGGAAGACGGCATGCAGTTGTCCGTGAGGGGCAAAGGGAATGCCGGCGCCAAGGGGGGGCCTTCCGGAGACCTGATCATCCAAATCAAGGAAAAAGCCCACGAATCGCTGAAAAGGGACGGGTCCAACCTCGTCTATGATCTATATCTCAATTTTGCCGATGCGGCACTGGGTGCCTCCCTCGATGTACCTACCCTGGATGGAAAAGCCAGTATAAAAGTCCCTGCGGGTACCCAGGCCGGTAAAGTTTTCCGCCTCAAGGATAAGGGTCTTCCTTCCGTACAATCTTACCAGAAAGGGGACCTGCTGGTTCAGGTCAACATCTGGACTCCTAAACAATTAAACGAGGAAGAAAAACAGATCCTGGAGAAGCTCAAACAGCTGCCCAATTTCCAGCCTAATCCGGGCAAGGCCGAAAAAGGATTTTTTGAAAAAATGAAAAGTTTTTTCTCATGAGGCCGGGCCTTCTTATTACCCTTCTGGCTTCCACCATCTTCCTGTCCTGCGATCCTCCGAACTATATTTTTGAAGACAGCCGTTCTTTTATCGACCAGCCCTGGGTTTATCCCGATTCGGTGACCTACCGGTTTAAAATAAAGGACACCACCAGGTATTACAATCTCTTGCTGGAACTGGATCATGGCCGGAATTATCCTTATGAAAACCTGTACGTCCGCTTTGAAACCACCTTTCCGGACGCCAGCATAAAATCAGACGTGGTGAGTATTTCACTTGCCGATGAGACGGGTGCCTGGTACAGCGATTGCCGGGGAAGGACTTGTACCTTTTACCTGACCCTGCAAGACCAGGTCATCTTTGCCGAACCGGGAGAGTACGAAATAAAGGTCAAGCCATGGATGCGAATAGATACAATAGAAGATGTTTACCGGTTGGCTTTCCGGGTGGAACGGGGAGATAAAAGACCAAAACCCGACCGGAAAATGTAAAAAAGATTCAGGCTTGCAAAAAGCCATCCTGCTAATAAGGATTATCTACAAAGCATAATGTCAGTTACAAGCCTGCCTCTCTTACTAGCAAAACGTGTAAAGGGTAATTGCTAGTCTTTGGTAAATAAAAGTCTAAGCTATTTTTACCAAACTACGCAAAAATAAGAAATACAGGGAGTTCATCTGAGTGTTTGAGCTTAAAATTTTTATAAGGATACCTTGGCTACCGGCTTGCATCGCATATTGATGCTGCTGGACCGCAATACTGCAGTCACGCAGACTTGAAGATTCCGACAATTTGTCCCGTCAGAGGGAGGCCCACAACGATATAACGCATCGAACGTTACGAAAGAATGGCAGAACCCATTGCCCATTATTTGTTCTTTTTAATGGAACTGTGGTCTTTGTGGGAGACGTCAGATTCAAACCGCCGTTCAATTCGCCAAAACCTTTTTTACAAACTCCGACTTAAGGCCCATGGAGCCAAAGCCTTCAATCTTGCAATAAATGTTGTGATCCCCATCGGTGAGGCGGATTTTTTTAACCTTGGTGCCGGCTTTAATGGGCCTGGGGGCGCCTTTTACCGGAAGGTCTTTAATCACCATGACCGTATCGCCGTCAAGGAGTTCTAATCCATTGGAATCTAAAATTTTTGTGCTTGCTTCTTCAGTGTCGGTGGGTGTGGATTCTCCCGGATTCCATTCATTAAAACATTCCGGACAGATCAGCAAACTTCCGTCCAGATAAGTGAATTCGGAATGGCATTTGGGACAAGGGGGAAATTCAGACATGGGTAATGTTCTTCTTAAGCGGGAGCAATATTACCTATTTCTTTGGTTATGTTTCAAGTCGCTTTTTTTTGCATAAAAATCCAATTATGAATGGACCGAAGACCTTGATGCATTTTATATGATTTAAGGATCATTGGTCCTGACACTTTGTAATCTCCTCAGACCAGATTCTGAAGAACAAATAGCAGTTTCCTGATTCTTTTACCGGTTGCTGCAAACACGGCATTGCACAAGGCTGCGCTTACAGCAGGCAAGGACATTTCGCCCAAACCTTCCGGGTTTTACTGACTATCGACGAAGTATACCTCTATGGGCGGTATTTCATTCATGCGCAGCATCCGGTATGCATCAATGTCGTGATGAGAATTTTTTTGAAACCTGATGTGCGTCTGGTGACATTAGGTTTTAATCACCCATTGAGGGGGAGGATAAAAATTTACCATTTGTTGAATTTTGATCCGGTTTATTTAAAATGCCTAAAGAATGACCACCAAATGAAAAAGATTTTACCCTTTATCCTGGGCCTTTATTTTACTTCAGTAACGCTGGCCCAGATTATGCCCCTCAATACAGCCCCAGATGGGGGTAATAAAAAGGCTGTCATTGGTGAGCAGATTGGAATTGTGAAAATCAATATTCAATATAACCGTCCTGGTGTAAAAGGTCGTGAGGGGCAGATTTGGGGTACCCATGTGGCCCATTATGGCTTGAAAGACCTGGGTCACGGCACATGTTACGCTGCTCCCTGGAGGGCAGGAGCCAATGAAAATACAACCATTTCGTTCAGTCACCCGGTGCAAGTCGAAGGCAAGGATTTGCCTGCAGGCACCTATGGTTTTTTTATTATCAATGACGAAAAGGAGAGCACGCTGATTTTCTCAAAAAATTCAACGTCATGGGGGAGTTTCTATTACAAACCGGAAGACGACGCCTTGAGAGTTACGGTAAAAAACCAGTCCCTGGAACGGAGTGAAGAGTGGCTTAAATATGAGTTTACAGACCAGACAGACAGTTCCGCGATGGTGTCCCTTTCATGGGAAAAACGAAAAATTCCTTTCCGGATTTCTGCCCGGATACATGAGCTTCAGATAGCCGAGTTTAAAAAAGATTTGTTGACTACACGGCCTCCCGAAGATTTTGTGCAGGCCGCCGGTTATTGTTTGGAAAACAACATAGAACTGGAACAAGCCCTGGCCTGGATTGACCGCGGTATCTATTTCAGGATAATGGGTCAAAAGACCTTTCGCACTTTAAGCACCAAAGCGGCTTTGCTTAAGAAAATGAACAGAGATGACGAAGCCGACAAAATAATGCTTGAAGCCCTTCCCCTGGGGAGCATGACCGAGGTGCACTTTTATGGCCGCCGTCTGCTGTCCGCTAAAAAAACAGAAGATGCCTTAAAAGTTTTTCAGGACAATTACAACAGGTATCCCAATCAGTTTACTACCAATATGGGTATGGCCAGGGCATTTTCGGCTTCTGGCAATTATAAAAAGGCATTGGAATTTGTAAAAAGCGCATTGCCCATGGCGCCGGATGCAGCCAATAAGGCCAGTGCAGAACAATCGATAATAAAACTTGAAAAAGGTTTAGACATCAATAAGAATTAAAATCTAAACCAATCCTTCTGGTTAAAAATTAAAAGATAAACTGGGTATGAAAAAATTAATCACTCTGCTGGTTATTCTGAAATGCTTCACGGCTTTGGGACATGTGCCATCACCTGGTGCCATTGATTTAATTAAATTATTTAAAAAAAACAGGTTGACCATAGTGAACCGGGAAGCGAAGGCAGGTAAAGAGAAAGGTTTTGGATATATCGAATTTCTGCTCAACGTGGATGAAGGCCTGGCGTGGATTGACGGGATGGATTTTAAAACAGGCATTATTGAGCTTGATCTCAGGGGCCAGGATGTCTATCAGCATAGTTTTTTGGGAATGGCTTTTCATGGCAGCAATGACACCACTTTTGAGGCTATTTATTTCCGGCCTTTTCAGTTTCGTACTACCGATACCGTCCGCCAAAAGAGAGCGGTACAGTACATTAGCCTGCCTGAAGATACCTGGTCAAAGCTTCGGGAAACCCAAAGCGGGAAATTTGAAAATTCAGTAATTCCGGCTCCGGACCCCAATGACTGGTTTCATGCCAGGTTTGTAATTAAGGAAAATGAGGCCTTGGTTTATGTTAACCATATGCCCAACCCCTGCCTTACAGTTCCACTTTTGGGTGCCCAATCGGGTAAAATCGGTTTGTATACCGCCGACCGATCAGGGGGTTCATTTGCAAATCTGAGAATAATAAAAGGATAGTGCATTGATTTTATAAAACGCGCATTATAAAGGTACACCTGGAACAAGGAGTATTTATGGAGATGCGCACCTTCGAACTTCGAATCCGCCTGCAGTCAGGCATACCTGAAGATTTCGACGATTTGTCGCGTCAGGGATATGATTTGGGTAGTTGATCTGTGAGGTGGATAATATAGAAAAATGGTAGGGCAGTAGGATCGGCCTGGCCATTCAACTCACCGTCACACCTGGAAAAACGAATTAACTTTGATAAGCGGCTAATAACAAGATGATGCCGGCCAAAACCCGAATTCCATCCCGTAATTGAAATCCCTATGACAGAGAGTACATTCTTCATCATAACCATCGCCTTGCTGGTCCTTTCCATCATCCTGATCATCGTTTTTAGAAATAAGGAGGACAAAGCACTGCCTTCCCTGCAAAACAAATTATCAGAATTGCAGGCCAGCCTGGAAAAACTGGAACATAATTTTAAGGAAGATTTTCGAATCAACCGCGAGGAGAATTCAGGCATTGCCGGCAATAACAGGGCCGAATTGAATGCCACTCTGCTCGGCATCAAAGCCGAACTTTCCAACTTACTCCATTCGGCCACCCTCCAAAATCAAAATGCCTTAAAGGAAATCAATACCACTCTTGCTGACAAGAATGAGGCCCTGACTTTGCAAATTTTAAACCATAACCGGAACAACAGGGAAGAACTGGCAGCAAATATGAACGCCTTCGCCAGGGAGCAAAAGGGAAAGTTTGATGAACTGAAAGCCGAACAAAAGGAATTGACAGCCCTGACCTCGGAACAATTGAGTAAGATATCAGATAAGGTTGAAGAAAAGCTGGCCAGGCTCAATGAACAGAACAAGGTGGACAGCAGCCTGATGCGGGGGGAGCTCACCACTTCCTTTAAAAGTTTCAACGAAGCTTTTGAGAAAAGCATACAGGCATTCAGCCAGCTCCAAAAAGAAAAATTTAGTGAGGTGGAAGCGAAACAGAATGAGCTCATAAAAAACACGGAATCCAAACTTGACCTCATCCGGTCCACCGTGGAGGAAAAATTGGAAAAAACCCTGAGCGACCGCCTGGGGCAGAGTTTTGAGACCGTCGGCAAACAATTGATAGAGGTGCAAAAAGGGCTGGGTGAAATGCAGTCCATGGCGGCGGACGTTGGCGGGCTGAAAAAAGTATTGAGCAACGTAAAACTCAGGGGTGGCATTGGGGAGGTGCAGTTGGCCATGTTGCTGGAACAGATCCTGGCACCCAGTCAATATGAAGCCAATGTGGCAACGGTGGATGGCAGCCCCGAAAGGGTGGAATTTGCCGTGAAACTGCCAGGCAGGAACAACGATGATACCAGCTTCATTTACCTGCCCATCGACGCTAAATTCCCCAAAGAGTCCTATGAACAACTCATAGCCGCCTATGAAAATGCGGTTCCTGATGATATTGAAGCGGCCACGAAAAACCTGGAAAATACCATCCGGAAAATGGCCAAAGATATCAGTGAAAAATACCTGGGACCCAATACGACCGATTTTGCCATTATGTTTCTGCCCTTCGAGAGCATATATGCCGAAGTGATCCGGCGAAGCGCCCTGGTCGACCAGTTGAGATTCGAGTACAAAATCACCGTTGCAGGTCCTACTACCCTGATGGCCCTGTTGAACAGCCTGCAGATGGGCTTCCGGGCCATGGCTTTGCAAAAGAGGAGTGGCGAAGTCTGGAAGGTCCTGGCCCGGGTTAAATCAGAATTTGAAAAGTTTGGTGGCATCCTCGAAAAAGCCCAGAAAAACATTCAAACCGGCCTCGGCCAGTTGGAGCTCGCATCCGGCACCCGGACCAGGGCGATTAAGCGCCAGTTAAACGATATTGAAGCCATCCCTACTCCCGAGCTTCCCGTGGGTACTCCCGGAACCGGCCAGGAGGAATTAACTATCGAAGATGAATTTTGGGAAGAGAATAATGACAGGGCCAGGCAGCCGGAAATTCCTTTTGATTGATGGAAAGATAGCAACCGCTTTATGAAATTTCAAATTGTATTCCGCTTTGCCCCGGTCAGGATTACAATATCACGGATGGTTGTCCGACCCCGGGATTTTAGCAGGTCGAGGATATATGCCGGCATATTTAATACCCCAATAAATATCCATAAATTTTATTCGTCGCTACCCTTGCCGGAATGAGAAATTCTCTTACTTTTGCAATCCCTTCTGAAAAGAATAAGGAGGATCGGTAGTTCAGTTGGTTAGTCCCGAAGTATCGGGAGCCGCCCTGTCAATTTTAAACCTAAAATGGAAGGCGTAAACTGAACTACCGATATTGAATTGGATCGGTAGTTCAGTTGGTTAGTCCCGAAGTATCGGGAGCCGCCCTGTCAATTT
>CAYOPD010000014.1:0-45031 GCA_964405735.1 uncultured Saprospiraceae bacterium
ACAAATTGCATAACCATTGAATAGGGAGCTGATTGCTGCTTGCTGACTACTGACGAGCTATCAGCTATCAGCTTTCAGCTATCAGGATATACGTCTTGACTACTGACTACTGAACACTCAACTCCGGATGATACCCCTTTATCCCTTTAAAAAAATTCCATACCCTCGCCAATTCCTTTTCCACATCTTCCGAAGGAATATAGGGTTCACTGAACAATACCCGCTTATGTTCATAATCCAGGGTAGTCATGATGATCGGGACTCCCGCTTTTCGGGCGATGTAATAAAAGCCGGTTTTCAGTTTGTCCACTTTTTGGCGGGTACCTTCCGGGGCCATGGCGATCCGGAATTCTTTATTGTTTTTAAAATAGCTGGCCATGGTATCCACCAGGTTGGACTTTTGAGTCCGGTCGACCGGCACCCCGCCCAGCCAGCGAAAAATAAAACCAAAAGGGGGCCTGAATAAAGTGTGTTTGCCCATAAAACCGATGCGGCAACCCAGGCTGCCACGGGTCATCAGTCCGACCAGGACATCCCAACCAGATGTATGAGGCCCGACCACGATCATAGCCTTTGGGATGGAATTGATATCAAACCCGTCGATTTTCCAGCCGAACAGCCTTCTGATCAGATTCCACAGCCACCGGTTCATACAATGATCAAATTTAACTGGAATTTGCATGAAAACAGAGGGGACCTCAGGTCAGGGGCTGGCTAAACAAAGAAACTTATGTAGACTTTTTGGCCAGAATCACCTTACTATTAAGTTCTAAAAAAGTTCGGGAGGCTGATTAAAAAGGTCCCACAAACAACACAAAGTATTTAAATTAATAACATAATTATATACTAGTCAATATTTTGCGTTCTTCTTTGTTTTTTTGTGGGAAACAAAATATTGTACTTTTTGGACGGCCCCTGATTTCTTTATTCCAAACATTTAGACCTCCTGATAGTCATCCCCGAACCGGAACCCGGCAGGAGTACGGGATGGCCGGGAAAGTGGTTAGTCACCAGAAGGTATTTAACTAAAATCGACTTTAAACCTTTCCTTATATTAATCGTCTATTAGACAGGTTCCGATTGGAAAAAACCGCTGAAAAAATGACGGATACAGAAATCGTGCAGTTGATGCTGGACGAAAGGCACCAAAACACGGGTCTGCGTCAACTTATGGTCTGCTATCAGGAAAGATTGTATTGGGTAATCCGGCGGATCGTGGAAAGCCACGATGACACCGACGATGTCTTGCAAAACACCTTCATCAAGGCATTCAAGAATATAAGCCGGTTTGAAGCGCGGTCCTCCTTGTTTACCTGGTTATACCGCATAGCCACCAACGAAGCCCTGAGCTTTAAGAAAAGCAGGATGCGGAAAGCCATACAGCCCATGCCGGAGTCGGGGATGATGCTGGCTGGAGGTTCTGTATCGAACGGCGACAGTGAGGAACAGGTGCTTGAAAAGCTGGAATCGGCACTCAGGACCCTGCCCGACAGACAGCGGCAGGTATTTGAAATGAGGTATTACGATGAACTGAGCTACGAGGAAATCGGGCAATTGCTGAACCTGTCCGAAGGAGCCCTCAAGGCCTCTTATCACCACGCTGCAAAAAAAATAGAACAATTTCTGGTGGAAACCAGCACACACTAAAAATGGAAAAAGCATGGAAGAGTCAACAAAACGGAAAGAAATTCAGGATGAGCTCCTCAGGCACGCTCCGGGACTGAGCAAACTCCCCCCAATAAAGAAGGCAGAAGATCTGCCTTTCCGCTATTTCGAAAAATTGCCTGACCAGGTAATTCAGAAGCTGCAGGTTGATCCCCGGCAAGCACCCTCCAAACATAGCTGGCTGGGCCTTATGCTGCAAGAATGGTTTACTAAAAAATATATGGTATTGGCCATGGCTTCACTCCTGATGGCCATCCTGGTCATCGGCCTTTGGCCGGGGACAAAACCCGCCCTGCCTGAAGCCAACTTTGCCGAGCTCGATCGCATGGAGGCCGGGACTTACCTCATGACCTGCGCCGAGGACCTGGATGAAGGCCAGTTGACCCTCCTGGCCGGCCAGTTTGAGGGAGAGGATTTTATACCCCTGTCCGACGAAGACCTGGACGAGGTGATCGAAGAATACCTTTACCAACAGACCACAGATATCGAAATGAACTAAACCATTTATATGTACTCTATAAAATGATCCGAACATGAAAACCATTCGCAAAATCATACTCTTCTCCGCTTTGCTGATCTCTTCCATTCAGGGATTTAGCCAGCGGGGGGAAAAAATTGAGGCCCTCCGCATAGCCTTCATCACCAATAAACTTTCACTCACCGCAGCGGAATCCGAAAAATTCTGGCCGGTGTATAATGTTTACCGCCGGGAAGTGGCGGAACTCCGGCGACAATCCATCGTCGACACCAACCTCGAAGCCATGAGTGACGCGGATGCCGAAAAAGCCATCCAGGTGACCATAGACAGAATGGAAAAGGAACTCCTCCTTTTTAAAAACCTGGCCCGGGACCTCAATCCCATTCTCCCCGCCCGTAAGATAGCCTTGCTTTCCAGGGTGGAGCGTGCTTTCAATGAGGAAATCATCCGGCGCAGCCAGTTGGGGAGGAATTGAAGGAGGAAAGGGAAACAGGAGGAGGGGTAAACGGTAAAGGTTTAAAGGAACATAAGTTCGTTCCTTCCAGCTGGTGGCTGATGGCTCATAGGGTGACTGCTCGCAGCTCGCTTCCCACACCTATCTTTGCCCCATGTCAAAATCCGATCAACTGGACCAGAACATCAGGTGGACCACCGAACTCTTCGAAATGCCCCCGGATAAACTCCTGGAACAGGGGCATCATCACTATGACCAGCTCAAAGCAGTGATCCGGTTTCACGAGCACAGGTATTATATCCAGAATGACCCGCTGATCAGCGATTATGAATATGACCAGCTCTATAAAAAACTGGAATTCCTGGAAGAAAAACATCCTGAATGGATTACCAGGGATTCCCCTACCCAGCGGGTGTCTAACGATCTCACCCAGGTCTTCGAAACGGTCGACCACCTCAAACCCATGCTTTCCCTGGCCAACTCTTATGATGAACAGGATCTTCTGGATTTTGACAAACAGGTAAAAAAACTTTGCCAGTTACCAACAACCGCCAACGTGACCTACTGCGTCGAACCTAAATACGACGGTGGCAGCATTTCCCTCGTATACGAAAATGACCAGCTGGTGCGTGCCGCCACCCGGGGCAACGGTTTCCAGGGAGAACTGATCACAGCCAACGCACGCACCATAAAAACCATACCCCTCAAAGTCCCTTTTAAAAAAGATGGTATCTCCCGGGCAGAACTGAGAGGGGAAGCGCTTATCCGAAAAGACACCTTCAGGAAAATCAATAACCAGCGCGCTGAGGAAGGACTGGTACTCTTTGCCAATCCCCGGAACGCCGCCACGGGCGGCCTGCGCACCAAGGACGCCAATGAAACAGCGAAGCGCGGAATTGAAGCGGTGATTTACCAGGTGGGTTACCTGGAAGATGGAAAAGGCAGGGAAATCAATCCGTTTAAGGACCACGCCGACGGCATTCATGCCCTGGCTGCGATGGGTTTTAAAGTGCCCAAGGCCGAATTTAAAGTTTGCCATGGCATCCAGGAAGTAATCGACTTTTGCCATAAATGGCAGGAAAAGCGTGATGATTTTTATTTTGAGATCGATGGCATGGTGGTCAAGGTGAACGACCTCGCCATGCAGGCCAGCCTGGGATATACTTCCCATCATCCGCGGTGGGCGATTGCATTTAAATTCAAAGCCAAACAGGCGACGAGCCGTCTGCTCCATGTGGAATACCAGGTAGGTAAGGTGGGTACGATCACCCCGGTGGCCAAGCTGGAACCGGTGCAGGTTGGAGGGGTCACGGTCTCTTCCGTTTCCCTCCACAACGAAGATTTTATCAATGCCAAGGACCTTCACCTCGGGGATATGGTGATCGTGGAGCGATCCGGGGATGTCATCCCTTATATCGTAAAAGCCCTGCCTGAATACCGCAAAGGACATGAGAAGAAAATAAAATTTCCTGTCTATTGCCCCATCGGAGCCGAATTCCATGTACCGCTGGTACGTGAACCTGACCAGGCCTTCTGGATCTGCCCGGATTGTAAATGCGGGGCCCAAAACCTGGAAAAATACATATTCCATGTATCCAAGGCGGCCATGGATATAGAAGGATTCGGCCCATCCATCATGGAGAAATTTGTACAACTGGGCTGGATCAAAAGCCTGGCAGACATCTACCGGCTCGACTTTAACCAGATTGCAAAGCTGGAGGGTTTTGGTGAAAAAAGTGCCGGCAAACTGCAGCGTGCGATTGAAAAAGCCAAGTCCAATCCCATCCAGCGACTGCTTCATAGCCTGAGCATTCACCATTTAGGTAAAAAGGCTTCCGCCCTGATTGCCGAACGGGTCAGTTATGTTCCCGATCTGGCCAACTGGACAGAAAATGATTTTACCAGCATCCCGGAAATCGGTCCTGTGGTCACCAAAAACGTCATGGACTGGTTTCGCAACCGGAGAAACCTGGAGGTTCTGAAAGAGATGGAGGCTCTGGGTGTAAACATGTACCAGACCCAAGAAGATAAACCAAAAAAGGTCGCTTCGGACGCCCCCCTGGCCGGCAAAACCATTTTATTCACAGGCACACTTTCACAACTTAGCCGCGAGGAAGCGGAAACAAAGGCCGAAGCGGCAGGGGCAAGGAATCTGAGCGGAGTGAGTTCAAAACTCGATATCCTCGTCGTGGGTGAAAATGCGGGATCGAAACTGGAAAAGGCAAAGGCATTGGGGACCGTGGAAATATGGACTGAAGATGAATTTATTAAGAAGGTTGATCGTACCTGATCGCACGCCATACCATGCCAAATCCTTGCCCGCCTGTAATAATCCTGACCACAGCCCTGTTTTTAGTAACCGCCGGTTGTCGCAACAAACCATTAAATATGGATTCAGACTATATAAAAGAAGGGATGATCCTTTCTCCGGGCACTCCCCTGCATTATATACAATGGGGGACAAGGGGCAAACCCCTGGTAATGTTGCATGGCCTGGGTGATTCCCCCTATATCTTTTCTCGCCTGGCCATGGGCCTTTCAGGCCATTTCAAAGTCATTGCTTATGCACGCCGGGGTCATGGGCAGTCCGGCAGCCCGGAACAGGGATATGATAATCAAACTCTGACGGTTGATTTAAAAACAGTGGTGGACAGCCTGCACCTGGACCGGGTTTATTTGCTTGGCTGGTCCATGGGAGGCAATGAGATCACGGAATTCGCCATCCGGTACCCGGAGCGGACCGCAGGGTTGATCTACCTGGAAGCCGGTTACGACTATAGTGAGCCAGCTTTTGCTTCCATCCTAAAGCATATTCCGGTAAACTTTTTTCCTGACACCGCAGACCTGGCTTCGATGAATGCCTACCGGCAATGGTATCACCGGTTTTGGTTCCCGGATATAGAATGGAATGAGGCCCTGGAATCGAACCTGAAGGCCAGCACTTTGGTCCTTGATCAGGGCCGGGTTGAAACCATTCCCGGTGATAAGATTACAAACCTGTTGTTGCGGTCCCTCACCCAATATCCAAGAGATTATTCTAAAATCGCCGCGCCGGTTCTTGCCATATTTACCCCTGAATTTTTTAAACACGCTGAAACGGACAGTTTAACTCAAAAGGCTTATGAAGATCTTGAGGAAAACATCATCAGCCCCTGGAGAAAACACAGCAAGGAAAGGTTAAAGAACGAACTCCGGCATGTCCAAATTCATGACCTGAGCCAGGGGGGGCATGCTTCCGTAATTTTTGCTTCACAGGATACCATGATTCAATTGATCACTGATTTTGTATCGGGCCACTAACCTCCAAAAATTCTTCTATCATCTTGTCTTCAATACATTATGGAAAATATAAAAATTTCAACAGCCCAGTTTGAGCACCGTAGCGGCGACAAAGCATATAACCTGGGCGTCATCGAAAAGCTTGCCCGCCAGGCGAAGAGCCAGGGTGCTTCGGCTATTGCCTTCCATGAATGTTCCATTACCGGTTACACCTTTGCTCGCCACCTCGACCTGGAACAGATGCTGGACCTGGCTGAATACATTCCGGATGGCCCCAGTATCCGCCAACTGACTGATATAGCCAGGGATACCGGCATCGCCCTCCTGGGCGGCCTTTTTGAGAAAGACCGGGATAAAAATATTTACAAGGCCTATGTCTGTGTCAATGAGCATGGCCTGGTGGCCAAACACCGCAAACTCCACCCCTTCATCAATCCGTGGCTGAAAGCCGGGGATTCGTATTGTGTGTTCAAACTTCATGGCTGGACCTGCGGCATTCTTATTTGTTACGATAATAATATTGTGGAAAATGTGAGGGCCACTGCCCTGCTCGGGGCACAGGTACTTTTTATGCCCCATGTGACCATGTGCACCCCTTCGCCCCGGCCCGGGGCGGGTTTTGTAGACCCGGCGCTTTGGCACAACAGGGAAAAAGATCCCACCTCCCTGCGGCTCGAATTCGATGGCATGAAAGGCAGGGCCTGGCTTATGAAGTGGTTGCCGGCGCGGGCTTACGACAATGGCATCTATGTTGTATTTTCAAATCCCATCGGCATGGACGACGACCAGTTGAAAAACGGCTGCTCCATGATCCTGGATCCTTTCGCAGATATTCTTGCAGAATGCCGCAGTTTTGAGGACAGCTTGGTCACGGCCACCCTGGTACCCGAAAAACTGAGTCAGGCCGGTGGAAGCAGATATATCAAGGCCAGGAGACCCGAACTTTACCGGGATATCCTTGGTCAGGAGCACCGGGGCGATCAAAAGGTATCCTGGATGAGCGGGAAATGAGCCGATCGCTCCTGGCTCATTGCTCAGAGCTGATTGCTGATAACAACATATTTCCTAATTTTCAGACCACCAACAGAAACAATGAAATCGGTTTACACCATCCTTCTCCTTCTGGCCAGCAATGCCTTTATGACCATGGCCTGGTATGGGCATTTGAAATACAGTGAATGGAAAGGCATGCATAAAATGACCCTGATCTCCATCATTCTCCTTAGCTGGGGCATTGCTTTTTTTGAATATTGCCTGATGGTGCCTGCCAACCGGATTGGGTACAAGGCCAACGGGGGCCCATTTACCCTGGTCCAGCTTAAAGTCATCCAGGAAGTAATCACCCTACTGGTGTTTTCCGTATTCACTGTCCTGTTGTTTAAAAATGAATCCCTGAAATGGAATCACGGAGTGGCCTTTATCTTGCTGGTCCTGGCGGTGTATTTTGTTTTTCGAAAATAAATAATGATATGTTGGTGGGACTTTATTCACTCAGCACGAGAACCCAACCGATTGCGTTCATATCCTTATTTTTGCGGTATGGAAGAAGACTGGCAGTTTGATTTTGATTGGTTGCAGATCAGGCACCGGATCAAGGATACGCTCCGGGTCGAAAAACTTCCGGATTTAAATGCCATTTTACTTTTCATCGGGGTACAAGAACTGGGAAGGTGGAAATCCTCCAAATTTAAAAAAGAAGAAAAACAGGACCTGATGCACATTGCCGTCTGCACCCTGCTGAGCAAAGACGGCTATTACGAATGGGACGGCCTGGACACCGACGGCTGGCCCCATTATAAAACGCTGCGTGTGTTCCAGGAAAAAGGGATTGAAACCCAGGAGAGATACCTTAAGAAAAAAATCATACAATATATTAACGAACAATCCTACTAATCCACCAATCCTATAAACCCATGATCTTAAAATCTTACCAACCTAAAAATCCTATAGTTCTGCTAATCTGTTCTTTACTGCTCTTTGCCTGTGCCAAGCCTGGGCCACAACGGGCTATGATTGAAACCAATTTAGGAAATATGGAGGTCGAATTGTACGAACAGACTCCCCTTCACCGGGACAATTTTATAAAATTGGTGAAGTCCAATTTTTACGACGGCCTTTTGTTTCACCGGGTAATTCCCAATTTTGTGATCCAGGGCGGGGATCCGGAATCTCGCAATGCCTCACCGGAAACCCTCCTGGGTGGCGGCGGGCCGGGGTACCAGATCAAAGCGGAAATCGGGGCTCCGCATTTTAGGGGAACCCTCGCGGCCGCCCGCAATCAAAACCCGGAAAAAATGTCTTCCGGATCCCAGTTTTATATTGTGATTGGCAATAAACTGACTGAGATGGAACTCGATCAATGGGAGCGAACCAAGGGAATCAAATACAACCCTGCGCAGAGGGCCAAATACCTGGCCGATGGCGGCCTGCCCTCCCTGGATGGGGAATATACGGTTTTCGGTGAAGTGACCAGCGGCATGGATGTAGCGGAAAAAATCATGAACCAGCCGGGCAACGAGGCAAACCGGCCGCTGCAGGATGTCAAAATGAAAATCCGGCTCAAATAGTTTTATATCCGCTGCAAAACAATCTTTCCATCCCAGATGGTTAACCCGATAATCCCCAGTGCATGAAACAAATTTTTTTACTTTTAATCTACACCATTCAAATGAGTTTAGCACAAGATACGATCCACATCCAGGTAGAAACCCCGCTGGGGACCATGAAAGGCTACCTGTACAATGAAACTCCCCAGCACAGGGACAATTTCGCCAAACTGGCCGGGGAAGGCTACTATGACAGCATCCTGTTCCACCGGGTGATTCCCGGATTTATGATCCAGGGGGGCGATCCCGATTCGAAAAATGCCAAACCGGGTACCGCCTTGGGAATGGGAGGACCGGGTTACCTGGTGCCTGCTGAGTTTGTCGATTCACTGGCACATGTCAAGGGGGCTATTGCCGCGGCCCGCAGCAATAACCCGGAAAAAAAATCGTCCGGCTCCCAGTTTTATATCGTCTCCGGGAGGCCCGTTGCCCCAACCGAATTGTCCCTCCAGGAATTCAAACACCATTTTAAATACCCGGAGAGTGTGAAAAAAGAATATGCCTCGTTGGGAGGAGCTTCTTTCCTCGACCAAGATTACACCGTCTTCGGCCGGATCACGGAAGGCCTGGACATCATCGATAAAATTGCGGCGGCTCCGGCGGACAGCCGCAACCGGCCTCTTGAAAATATCTGGATGAAAATCACAATTCTTTCCAAATGACCATCGCAATAAAAAACAAGATCATTCTCGGCATCGATATCGGGGGGACCGGTATCAAGGCGGGCCTCGTAGACATCACCATTGGCAGCCTGCTGGGTGAAGTGGTTAAGGTCAAGACCCCCAGGCCCTCTACCCCGGAAAACGTTTTGAAAGCCGTACGGGAGGTCATCACCGGCATGGGCTATAAAGGTCCTGTGGGTTGCGGATTCCCGGCCATTGTCCATAACGCGGTCGTGCAAAATGCCGCCAATATTGACAAAAACTGGATTGGCATCAACTCTGAAAAATTATTTAACCGGATCAGGGGATGTAAATTTTACGTGGCCAACGACGCTGATGTGGCGGGCATGGCGGAAATGCATTTCGGTCTGGGTAAAGGCAAAAAAGGCACCGTGATTTTTATCACCATAGGGACAGGACTCGGTTCGGCTTTATTCCGAGACGGGGTATTGATCCCGAATACGGAATTTGGCCATCTCAATTACCGGGAAGCGGATTTTGAGTTTTACGCTTCCAACACGGCCCGTGAAAAAAATAAAATGAGCTGGAAGGCCTGGGGAGCCCAGTTTAACCATTTTATCGAACACCTCCGTTTCATCTTTTCACCAGATCTGATCATCCTGGGTGGTGGATTGAGCAAACGCTGGCTGGACTACAAAGACCAGATCACCGCGAACGTCAAAGTGATCCCCGCCAGGTTGCAAAATCATGCCGGCATCATAGGAGCCGCGGTTTTTGCCCAAAGCATGGATTGATGGATTTTCCTATTTTTGCATCCTCAAAATTTCCATTCATGAAATCAGCAGCCTTATTCCTTGGATTCTTCTTCCTCATCGTGCATGCATGCAAGAACGATCCTTCTTCCATGGCTTCTGCCGATAGCAGACCCGATTCATTAACAACCACTACCAGCAGCGCGGACATCGCTGATTTTGAAAAACTCGATCACGATTTCAACATCACACCGGAAGGAAGCAGGCTGTTTTTTAAAGGGTTTTTTCAAAACCAGCTCACCGACGCGGCCATGACCATCAACAAAGGCACACTCCATATCGCGGGCGGCGTGATCACACGGGCTAATTTTAATCTGGATCTGAGAACCATCGAAATGGTGGCCAACCGGAATGAAAGCCGGGAATCCTTTATGAAAGGCCGTACCGCTTTTAATATGGAAAAATTTCCCAATGGCAGTTTTGTACTGGAGGAATGCATTAAGGCGGTCAATGATCAGGATGCGACCCACATCATAAAAGGCAATCTTCAATTGAAGGGGGAGAGTTTACCTATCAATGTGCGGGCAAGGATCGATTACCGGCCAAAATACATTACTATTTTGACCGACCAGATTGTGATCAAAGCTTCTGATTTAGGTATTAAACCGGCGGATCCTTCTCAGGAGAATATTTATTTCTCCCTGACGGTTAATGGAGAGCTGTTTTGAGGATTGAGGATTGAGGATTGAGGTGCGAAAGATCTTCCTGAAGCCCGCAACTCCGGAATTTCGGGGGCAGCAAAAGGAAGGGGTAGTCACTCATGGTATTAAATAATAAACTTGGGGTTAAAAAAATAAACCCGGCCTACAGCACCGGTCTGGAATGGGGAGGTGCCGGAACGGCCAAAATCATGTCCTATTCCCCGGTGGACGGCAAGTTGATTGGTTGCGTCTATCAGGCCACGAAATCCGGTTATGAGGAGGTGGTCAACCGGGCTGTAATAGCCCAAAAAGCCTGGCAGGCCTGGCCCGCTCCGAAGAGGGGTGAGATTGTCAGGCAGATAGGGGATTCCTTTCGCAGGCATAAAGAAGCCCTTGGCCACCTGGTATCCTATGAAATGGGTAAAAGCCTGCAGGAAGGCCTGGGAGAAGTGCAGGAGATCATTGATATCTGTGATTTTGCGACCGGGCTCTCCAGGCAGTTGTATGGGCTCACCATGCCCAGCGAGCGCCTCTCCCACCGAATGTTTGAACAATGGCACCCCATTGGTGTGGTAGGCATCATTTCCGCCTTCAATTTCCCGGTGGCTGTATGGAGCTGGAATGCCATGATAGCCTTGGTTTGTGGGAATTCCACGATCTGGAAACCCAGTGAAAAGACTCCCTTATGTGCTGTTGCCGTCATGCATATCCTCAGGGAGACCCTCCGGTCCAACCAGGTGCCAGAGGGGGTCGCTTGCATGGTCCAGGGTGACCGCACCGTGGGTGAATGGATCAGCCGGGACCAGCGGATCTCCCTGGTGAGCGCTACCGGCAGTGTGCGCATGGGCAGGGAAGTTGCAAAGGAGGTGGCTTCAAGGCTTGGAAAGGTCCTGCTTGAACTGGGAGGCAATAATGCAATCATCATCACCCCTACGGCCAATTTGAAAATCGTATTGGCAGGAACCGTCTTTGGCGCTGTAGGCACTGCAGGCCAACGCTGCACATCCACCCGGAGGCTGATCATTCATGAGTCCATTTATGACAAGGTAGTGCAAGCGCTGACCAAGGCCTACAGGCAATTGAAGATCGGCGACCCGCTCGATCCGTCCAAACACTGTGGCCCTCTCATCGATGCCGGAGCAGTAAAAACCTACCTGGCAGCCCTCCAAAAAATCAGCCAGACCGGTGGCAAGCTTCTTACCCCCTCCGGATCTTTGAAAGGCAAGGGATTTGAAAGCGGTTGTTATGTTAGGCCATGCATTGTCGAGGTGGACCCGGGCATGGAAATCGTCCAGACAGAGACCTTCGCCCCCATCCTTTATGTGATGAAATATAAAACGCTGGAGGAGGCTATAGCCATCCATAACGGAGTGCCGCAGGGCCTTTCATCAGCCATCATGACTAATGACCTCAGGGAAGCTGAAACCTTTTTATCCCCCCAAGGCTCGGATTGTGGTATCGCCAATGTCAATATCGGGACCAGTGGTGCAGAAATCGGAGGCGCTTTCGGAGGCGAAAAAGAGACCGGGGGTGGCAGGGAAAGTGGTTCCGACGCATGGAAAGCCTATATGAGAAGGCAAACCAGTACCATTAATTATTCGGAAACGTTACCCCTTGCGCAGGGGATCAGGTTTGAGGTTTGAGGAGGATTGAGGAGAGAGGTTAGAGGTTAGAAAATCCAAACAGCCCGGCCTTAATTTTCCCACAGATCCTGTTCGAAATTGAAGAGTTTGTTTTTGATTTTTTCTCCCTCACGCAGGCGGGCAACACCGTCCTCCGGGAAAAAATCTTTCAACCTCAGGTCCTGGGCATTGCTTTCTTTGAATACATAACTGGAGAATCTCCTCAATTCAAAAATATCATCCCAACTTAAAGGAGAAGCATCATTAAAATCGTTGAAAGCTCGGTGCCTGGCCAGGATTTCACGCAGTTGGGGATAATAGAGCCAGTACATGGGTTGCTCTTCGGCTTTTCCGGCGATGATCCGTTCACGAACAGGAGCGATGCCGAGAATCCTGACTTTCATACGGGAGGCTTCGCGATCAAAAAACCAGACTTCCTTGATCCGGAAAAATTTTATACTTGCTGCACTGATTTCGTTTTTTACCACCTGGGTTTTGGTCTCATAGGTCTCGGGATCGATGACCTGGATGGTGTCCATCGAAAACATCATGCCTTCGATTTCAAGCGGCTGCATCAGTTGTTTGAAATCTTCGTCCCGGAAGGCGGCCACCAGGCCCTGAGTTGCAGCATCATTGAGAATACCGAACAAGGGGGCTTTGGGATAAATGAAGGGCAGATTCAGTTTCTCCCTAACATCGATGACCTGCCAAAGCCTTTTTTCCCAAGGAATATCGGCTTCACGGAGAGATTCGTAAGGCAATACCCGCTGGTCTAAAATAGTCCTCCGCTGGACAATATCATCCATGAAAATGCTGCTGTCTCCCGGTTCACTGGCTTCAGTGATCACGTTTTCAGGCCGTTGCGCCATCACAGCGTCCAGGCTGCCGGCTAAAATAATCAGGATTGAAAATAAATGTTTCATGATCTTATTGGATTAAGACGTAGATATCGGATAATTTCCGGTTGACCTCGTCGCCCGGGCATTTGCACCGGATATTTGAAAATATATAAGAATTGCCGGGTTTGGCCATACTAATGATTCGCTGGGCCTCGCCTGCAAATCTTGAACCCGGGTTGGGCGCTTCCATAAGGTCTTCGCCCCTGGCGGCGCGGGTTACGGTAAATCCGGCGATATCGCATTTGGCATCAAAATCGAAATTTTCTAATACGGCAGCGATACCCAGTTGAGCCTTAAACTCCCCGTTACCGACCCTGTTTTCACGGATCCCACCGATCCTCGGCACCGGATCCGGAATCGCTTTTATACGAAACACTTTTCGTGCAGAGTTACCGGCCGCGCTAATCACCACGGTGCCATTGGTGCCGGGCCGCGCGGAGTTTTCCAGGTTCAGCGTATACGTTCCGTCAGAATTGCGGCGAATGCTGCCGGGCCCTTCAAAAGATACGTTGATCTGATTGCTGGATACCCCGGCGGCAGAAACCTCGATCGGATTGTCCACCCCTTTGTAGAGGACGTTCATCTTGGCTGCTGAAACCGTGACCGACCTTTCACCGACTTCATATTCAAATTCATTTTCAGCAGTAGTCGTTTCATTGGTCACCGGGTTCATTACTGAAAAACGAACCGAATATTTTTTCACCCCGACGCCCGAAGGCACTACGGAATATTTGGCCACTCCATCCACCACGGGCACCGGGGAACCGTTGACCAGGGCGGTCATATTGGTCCCTACATTGCTGGAGGACGCACTGAGGTAAAGATCGGCTTCGTATTTTTCACCGGAGATGATATAGCCTTTTTTAGGCGCGGAGACGACCTGGTATTTGTCAAAGCGGATGTCTTCTCCGCCTACCTTGCTCATCAGGTAATTGAGCACCGCTGCTTCGGTGCTTTTAGCATCGTTTTGCAGCTTATCGAGTATGGGCAGGGTAGCTCCCAGGGGCATCTGGTAAAAATTGAAGTGCGCCCAGTTCTTTTTCTTGGTATTCCGCCAGGCTGAATCGATGTTCATAGAAACCTTGGGCATAAAGCCGGCCCGGTCCTCGGGATCGATGAACTCCAGGAATTTGTTTCTGGTTTCTACGATTTTTTGCTCCAGTTCCGCTCCTTTGCCATTGTTGGCTGCCGGGTTTTTTCCAACCATCAAATGGGTAGTGATGTCTTTATTTTTTTCTCCTTTGAGGTGGGTCACGCCGGTGTTGGGTACCGTTTCATAACCTCCTGTTTGGTGGACCATCGTATCGATGATGGCCTGTACGTACTCCGTAAATTCCCTGCTCAGGGCCCGGGTCGGCGCAGCCCGATCGGCATATTTTCTGAGGTTTGCTTCATCTTTACGGGCCAGCTTGTCCACTTCGGCTGGAATTTTATTATTGGCCTCATCGAGGGCTGCATTGCTTTTTCTGAGGCCGTCATCAACCACCCGGAAGGCATTAAAAATTTCTGCGGATACGTTCAGTGCTAACAAGGCAGTGAGTACCAGGTACATCAGGTTGATCATCAACTGCCGGGGCTGCTTGGGTATGGACATGGATCAGATTAAAATGGACTATAAAGGTTTTTGCGGTTTCTGAGGATTTAATGATCTTTTACGTTCATGGCTGAAAGCACGTTACCGTACACCCGGTTCATGGACGAAAGGTTTTTAGCCAGTACATTCAATTGTTCCTGTGTTTTTTTGGCATCGTCGGCAGAAGCCTGGAGTGAGGTAAAGGTTTCACCCATTTTTATATAGGTATTGTTGAGGCTGCCCAGGCTTTTTGACATCAGGGCCAGTTCCTGCTGGGTCTTCTTGGCATCTTCGGCGGAACCCTGGAGGGCCATGAACGCCTCATTCACCTTGGTGTAGGTTCCATTTACGGAGGAAAGATTTTTAGAAAGAGTACCCAGTTCCTGCTGGGTTCTTTTGGCATCTTCGGCGGAACCCTGGAGGGCTACAAAAGCTTCATTCACCTTGGTGTAGGTCCCATTCATGGCGGTAAGATTTTTGGAAAGCACACCGAGCTCCTGCTGGGTCCTTTTGGCATCTTCCACGGACCCGTTGAGGGCCAGGAAAGCTTCATTCATTTTTGAATAAAAATCCCCAACCGACTTCATTTGCTGTTTGGTCTGGCTGAAATCCACCTCCTGGAGGGCTTTGAGGGAGGACATGCTCTTGCTCATGCCCTGCAATTCATTCAGCATGCCGCTGAGGCTGTTTTCCACCGCATCGGCATTGAGTTGGCGGCTCACTTTTTTGCTGTCCACGGCGCCCACTCCGGGGAGGATAGCGGGTACGTCAGAATGATAATCTTCGATTCCCGGATACAGTTTTTCCCAATAATAATCCTTATCCGGCGGCAAAAGGCCGAGTACGAGGAAAAGAACCGCCTCCGTGACCAGCCCGATGGTCAGAAACAAACTTGAATTGGGAAGGCTTTCGATCTTAAAGAGGGCTCCGATCATCACCAGGGAAGCGCCTACACCAATAACGAGGTTTTTCAGATATTTAAAAGAAGTGGTTTTATACCAGGTTGCCATATTATAATTAATATTAAAATTTATAAATTCATTAGCGTTGGAATCGCCTTCCGATTCATATCATGCCGGTAGAAAGGGCCGCGATGGAATGCCAACTTTTTCCCGAAGGTCCTATTTAAAGTCATTAATCGATCTGCCGAGGAAAGACAAAACATTTCTGAAACCAATGTAAGATTTGGTAGAATCCTGGTATTCGTAAGTCCTGGTCCCGTTTTGCAGGTAATAGGAAATATCTTTCCAGGATCCTCCGCGGATGACTTTGCGTTTATAGACGTCCGGATCACCGGGTTTTGCATCGTATTGAATATCGGGGTTCATGTCGTGGGTAAAGTTGTTGGCATTGTCAAAATAAGCGGTAATGGTCCACTCCGCCACATTTCCCGCCATATTGAACAGGCCGTATTCATTGGGGAAATAGGAATGTACCTCCACTGTGTACTGGCCCCCATCCTCGGGATAATTACCCCTGCCGGGTTTGAAGTTGGCAAGAAGGCACCCCTTTGCATTTCTTACATAATAACCACCCCAGGGATAAGGTGCCAGTTCCTTTTTGCCCCTGGCGGCATATTCCCATTCATATTCGGTAGGAAGGCGGAATCCTTCTGAGTTTACTTCGTCCGGGCGGTTTGCATTCCACATCTGGGTCCTCCAGTTGCTGAACGCTTTGGCCATTTGCCAGTTGACCCCCACTACCGGGTAATCATCGTAGGCCGGGTGCCAGAAATAATTGCGGGCGATGGGATCGTTGTATGAGTAGGCGAAATCCCTGATCCACACAAGGGTATCGGGGTAGATCGCGGTGGATTCTTTTTTGATAAAAGTACGCCTGGGCGCTTTGGGATTGACTGCGGCAGCCCGGAGATCGTACCAGGTGTGGGTGTAAATGAGTTTGCGGACATCTATCTCATTGCCTGCCAGCCGGTCTTCGCCCTGGTAATACATCTCGCTCAACTCTTCCATGGACCAGTCGATGGGAAGTTCCCAGTCAATGCTGGTCGAGCCATCGTCATTCTCTATGATATCTCCCATCAGGGTATGGGCCATCGAATCAATTACATATTGAACAAATTCCCGGTACTCATTATTGGTGATTTCGGTGTCGTCCATATAAAACCCGGAAATGGAAATCGCTTTTGGTTTTTGGGTAAGGGAACTGAAAATATCCTGGTCGCTTTGGCCGACGTGAAGGGTGCCGGAAGGGACGTAAACCATCCCATAGGGATTAATCCCTTTCCATTTAGGGCGATCCTGGACTCCTTGCAGGTAACCGGTCTGTTTGTTCCCCCCGCAGGCAAATAAAACTAACAGAAAGAGCATGCTCACACTCCATCTTAGCACTTTTTGTTTCATGTTTCTTAGTTTCAAAATACTGGCTCAATCAAAATTTGGGCGTAAAGATACTTTCTTGTCATCATTCCAGTGTCTAAAATTTTCCCTGAAAATCATTTTGGTACTTCGATTACAAGATTCTGTCCCTTAAGCTTATAACGGCTGGCAGAAGCACATATTACACGAATCATGCCCGAGTGTATTAAACTTTAGTTAAAAAAGGACTTTTAGTACCTTGGGTTAAAAATAACAGGCTCTTTGATCACCCCCCCGATCTTCTTATTGAGGTTGTAATTGAGCATAAGTTCATGGGTGCCCTGGTGATAATCCTTGATCGGGGATAGAGAAAGGTCAAGGCCATAGGAAATCAATATCTGAGGGTTGATTCTAAGCCCCCCGATCAGGGAAAGCGCATCGATGGTATTTTGGGAATACCCTCTGAAACCCAGGCCGGCAATTACATTCCCATTGAAAGTAGCCTGTGCGGAAAAATCCACTTGCACCCTGTTCAAATCGGATTTGATGAGGAAGGCCGGCGTAATTGAAAGCTGTTCGCTGATATCAAAGAGGTACTCTCCGTAAACGTTGAGCCTGGAAAAAATCTGGTAGGTGGATTTTCCACGATTAAATTTGATGACCGGCTGATGGAAATTTTCCAAAGAAATGCCCAATTCCAGCCTGTCCTGGGCAAAAAATATTCCGGCAATGAGTTGTGGGGCGAGTCCGTTCAGCCTGGATTCAAAAAGGATGTCGTCCTGGTGAACCACCAAGCCGCCCTCGTACCTGCCTTCCGGGGTCCTCAATGCACTGCCATCAATGGATTTTTGAATAAAACCCAGGCCAAGGCCGGCGGAAAACAAACCAATGCTGCTTTCATAAACATAATTATAAGAAACACTTGCCCTCAGGGTCTTTTCCACCCCGAAAGACTCCTGCTCCAGCTTGATACCGCCTGCCCCTTTCAGATTATACAATGGAAGGTGGGCATGTATGAGCCGGCTTGTCGGGCTACCGTTCAATTCCTGCCACTGGGCACGATAGCCTCCGGTGATGCTGAGGGTGGATTCTAGTCCCGCATAGGCGGGGTTGAGGGCATATTTATGTGCTTGAAAAAGGGTATACTGGCTGCTCTCCTGGGCCCCCAGCAAGGCCGGCAGGATAAAGGACAACAAACCGGTAACAGCCTTAATGATCTTCATCCGGATGATAATGAATCTTTAAAAGTAAACGAAATTCAGGAAACGATGCCACCGGCAATTCACAGGAAAAATTATGGCAAAAACCGATTCCTTCCCCGCCTTCTTTTTCCCGGAGCAGGATAGCCATGGGAATAAAGGTTTTCAGGATATCCCGGATGTCGCCAGGGGTTGTATCATGGACTTTAATTTCCATCCAACCGAAAGACTGGCTGAGCAGCAGGCTTGCCCAATGGCTCAGGGACTCCGGGTAACGGAGGATGGAGGGGCTGAGGTTCCGGATCATTTCTTCGCCCATCTTTTCATATTCCATTTGCATGATCCTCCCGAAATGCACCAGGTTCCAGGCCATGGTACCGGCAGCGGAAGGCGTGGTATTGTCGTACCAGTCATTGGCCGGAGCAATAAGGTCGGGGGCTGCCATCGAATAAAAAAATGTATTGGCCTGAGGGTCGTAATAATGCGTCTGGGCATACTGCAATAATTTACCGGCCTGGATCAGGAATTGCGGCTCGCCCAAACTTCGGAAAGCCAGTAAAAAGGCCGCTGCCTGGTAGCTGATATCATCGAGCATGGCAGGAATCGCGCTGCCCTTTTGATGGAGGTAATCTCCGGAAGGCCTCACTCCATGAACCGACAAAAAGTCCAGGATTCCCCTTGCCTCTTCCAGGAATACCGGATTTTGAAAAACGTCCCAGGCTTCCAGGAATCCCTGGCACAACAAGGCGTTCCAGCTTATCAGCAATTTGGTATCCGTGAGCGGCTTCACCCGCTTTTCCCGTTCCAGGCATAGCTTTTGTTTGATTTCTTTCAGCTCTTCGGAAAATAATTGTTGATCTCCCCGCATGGCTTCCGAAACCCAGAGTATATTGACTGGGTCAGCCTGGACATGATGGGGGTCCTCCCAGTTTCCTTCAGGACGAATCCCATAGACTTTTTTTATCAATTCAAACTGATCCCCCGAAAGCAAGGATTGCAATTCTTTATAGGTCCACACATAATACCTGCCCTCCACATGCTCGCTGTCAGCATCGATGGCGCTGTAGTATCCGCCCGAATCCGATTTCATTTCACGAATCAACCATTCTGCGGTTTCTTCCACCACCTGGGCGTATAACCGGGATGGCCGGATTTTATAGGCCGTACTGTATAATTTCAGCAACTGCGCATTATCGTAAAGCATTTTTTCAAAATGCGGAATGTTCCAGTCCCGGTCGGTGGCATAGCGCGCAAAACCACCCCGTATCTGGTCATAGATCCCGCCCTGGGCCATACGGTCAAGCGTAAAAAAAGCATGGTCGGCAAAGGTTTGTTCGCCGGAATAGAAAAAATAATCGAACAGATACTGGAGGCTCATGGTAGCGGGAAATTTAGGGGCCTGGCCAAATCCACCGGAGCCCGTATCAAACCTTGCCCGGAGGGAGAGTGCCATTTTCCGGCCCGTTTCCAGGGGAGTCAGGTCTTCACTCCCCTGTTCGGGTTTGAGTTGCAAGAGGGTATTTCCGGAACTCAGGAGGTAGTTGGAAAGCCGCCCTGCCTGTTCTCTGACCTGATCTTTTTGCTGGGTATAAATCCGCTGGATGTGCTTTAATACCTGGATCCAGGAAGGCCTCTGATGAGCAGTCCTCGGGGGGAAATAGGTACCTCCATAGAAAGGACGGAGGTCCGGGGTAAGGAAACAATTCAGGGGCCAACCGCCGGATCCGGTGATGGCGACAATAGCATCCATGTAGATCTTGTCCAGGTCAGGCCTTTCTTCGCGGTCCAGTTTGATATTTACAAAGTGTTCATTCATGTAAGCGGCCACCGCTTCATCGGTGAAGGACTCCCTTTCCATGACATGGCACCAGTGGCAGCTGCTGTAACCAATGCTCAGGAGAATGGGTTTGTCTTCGGTTGCGGCCTTGTCCAGGGCCTCCCTGCCCCAGGGATACCAGTCCACAGGATTATCCTTATGCTGCAGGAGATATGGGCTGGTTTCGTATTGCAGTCTATTCATTGTGAACGGACAAAAGTAGAGGATTTCTGCCCGGCCATCCCGTCCATTCAGGGGATATCCAGGGTCATTCCGTCGTAAGCCAGGCGAATGTGTTCGGGTAAACCAGCATTGATGACTTCGTGCAAACCCATGTGATGGCTCATGTGGATCAGCCAGGCCCTGGCCGGTTTAATTTTTTGGACCTGGGCTATGGTCTCCTCCAGGGTGTAATGAGAGTGGTGGGGCCGGTGATGAAGGGCATTGATGACCAGGGTATGGATATTCCGGATCCGGGCCAGGGTTTCAGGGGGAAGGCCATTGGCATCCGTGATATAAGCAAGGTGTTCACCGATCTTATATCCGAGGATCTTCAGCCTGCCGTGTCTGACCTCCAGGGGCTGGATTTTTAAGGCGCCAATATCGAAAGATTCATCCCAATGGGCGGGCAGGAGCTGGAATTCCGGAGAGCCGGGATATTTGTTTTCGCCGAAAGCGTAAGCAAAACGGCTTTTGATGTTCTCCAGCACTTCGGATTGGCCGTAGATCTTTACCGGTTCACGGCTGATAAAGGTAAAGGGCCTCAGGTCATCCAGGCCGGCCGTATGATCATAATGTTCGTGTGTGATCAGCACATCCAGGAGTTGCATCGTCCCGGAACGCAGCATCTGGTACCTGAAATCCGGCCCACAGTCAATCACCAGCCGGTCATCCCCTGATTCAATACGTACGGATGATCTGAGCCGGTGGTCTCTTTTATCCGGGGAAAGGCAGACTTCGCATTGGCAGCCTATCACCGGTATGCCCTGGGAAGTGCCTGTACCAAGGAAGGTCAACGTCACACCATCTCCGATTTTTCGATTTCCGTTTTGAGGCTGAGGTAAAATTCCAGGGCAGGAGCGCTCAGGATGGCTTCATCCAGAGGCAACTGATGGATGATGTCCAGCAAGGCTATGATCCTTCCCTCGGTTTCAAAAAACCGGTTGACGATGATCATTTTTTTACTTTCCAGGACACAAGACCCGGATTGGAAGTTGCCCTTTTCGTATCTTATGGAATAACCCGCTTCTTCCAGAAACTGTTCGATCTTCTCCAGAGTGTGCTTGGTATATCTTAATTTTGATTGCATAGGTATTACATTAGGTTCCGGGTGGTTTTTTTCAGCCCAGGCAATGACGGATGTCCAAAGTGAAAAAAGGGCGATATTAACAACACGGAAGTTTTAAACGTTTTTAATACTAATGACAAAAGTCATCATTTCAACCGGGGAATTGAAATTTTCATATAAATTTTTTTAATATGTACCGCCTGGGCTTCTTTTTATTCCTGATTGCCTCGGGAATTCCAACGGGATCCGACGCCCAGGCACTCCGTTTTGGCTCGGGGGTCTTTGCCGGGCTGAACCTATCCCAGATTGACGGTGACGATATGCAGGGCTATGATAAACTCGGGATCAATGCCGGCCTCAGGGGCATTGCCTATATCATTCCTAAGCTGGAGTTCCATACCGAGTTGGCTTACAATCAACGGGGCAGCCAATCTAAAACATATTCCCGGTCCAGAGGGGAGGGCCGAAAAGTGATGCTGGATTATGCCTCCATCAATGCCCTGGTGGTCATCAACGATTGGTTTCACCCGATCAAAGAGTTTTACCGGCTCCAGTTTTATGGAGGGGTGGGCACAGGCAGGCTGATCCGGTCCAATGTGGATGATCCGGCCGGGGACAGCGATCAACGGCAGTTGCCCCTTAGCCAACTGCCTCCCTACCTGAATACGGCAGACCTGTCGATGATTTTTGGGCTAAATTTCAAAATGGTGGACAATGCTGGAGTTACCTTCCGGTTCAACCGATCCATAAACAAGTTGCTGGATGCAGAACAGGTCCCTTTAATTGAAAAAAGAAGGGTCTATTCCATGAAGGGGTATTTTATCTCCTGCGACTTTTTTTACCATTTCTGATTACATTTGGGAATATGAAGTTTTATTATTGCTGGCTGGGCCTCGGACTGCTGATTTCATGCAATTCCGGTCCGGTCAAACCGCAAGCCGTAAACGAATCCAAGGCTTATCTGAGCGCCGAACAAATCACGGCTTTGTCGGATCAGGCTGATTTTGTGGACTTCCTGTTTTATACCATGAATGTGAGTGTCAGCCAGAGTGACAAAGCGTCCATCTCCCAAACGGTCGGTTTCTTTGCCAGCCAGCCCAGGCCTGCGACCATGAACTGTCCGGCAATCGGCAGGATATCCTTTCAATCCGGGGGCAAGATCATCCGGGAGGCAGACATCCATTTTCTGGAAGGCGGCTGTGGTTACTTTACCATTATAGAAAATAAAATGCCGGTCGGCACCAACCTGATTTCCGAGACGGGCCTTAAATTTTTCGAAACACTCATTGCGAACTACCAACCGAAATGAAGCGATAAGGATATATTTAAATTATTATTTAGGCAAGTCTAAATATTTTTGATATATTTGTCTAAATATGGATACCTTAGAGATAATACAATCTGCCTGGGCTATGCGGGCCCTCCTGGCAGGAAGCCTGGTCGGCATTACCTGCGGCCTTTTGGGCTGTTTTATCGTACTCAGAAATATGAGCCTGATCGGAGATGCCCTCTCCCACTCCATCTTACCTGGTGTCGTCCTTGCTTATGTCCTGGTGGGCCAAAACCTGTTGGGCGTATTCATTGGCTCTCTGGTTGCCGGGATTATTACTGTAGTGCTGATGACCTGGTTTCAGCAAAATGCGAGGACCAAGAACGATGCCGTCATCGGCATCATCTTCACTGCCATGTTTTCCATCGGGGTCATGGGGATATCCTATTTGTCCCATACTCCTGGTTTTCACCTTGATCTCAAAGATTTTCTTTTTGGCAATATCCTGGGCATCCAGGACTCCGACCTGCAGCTTACCGTAGTGATTTCGATGGTAGTGATCCTGGGGCTGGTCTTTTTATTCAGGCCTTTGTTTATCACCACCTTTCAACCGACCATTGCATTCACCCAGGGAATCAAGGTAAAAGCGGTTCACTATGCGCTGATGATCCTCTTGTCCATCGTAGTGGTTTCTGCCCTTCAGACCGTTGGGGTGATCCTGGTAGTAGCCATGCTCATTACTCCTGCGTCCACAGCCCTTCTTTTGTCGGACCGCCTGCACCGGGTTCTGGTCTTGTCCGGCCTCATAGGCCTGATCTCCGCAGTCCTGGGCCTGCTTTTATCCATTTATGCACAGACCACTCCCGGCCCTGCCATGGCCGTAATGGCCACACTGATCTATGTACTGGCAGTTTTTTTCGCTCCCCGGAAAGGTTTGATTAAAAGGTGGCAGCGGCAACGCAGCCAAAAACTGAAAGTGGACCTGGAAGATATCCTTAAAGAATCGTTTAAACTGCAGGAAGCCGGAGAACTTGGCTTAAAATCGTTGAATACCAAAATCTCCATTCCTGCACCCCGTTTAAAAAAATTGCTTGGATTCCTCAAGCGGCGCAACCAGATCACCCTGGCCCCTGACCTCAGCCTCACCCCTGAAGGGATTGCGCAGGCCCAGGCCCTGGTACGCGCCCACCGCCTCTGGGAAACCTACCTGGTCAACCAGATCGGGCTCGCGGAGGACCAGATCCACGATGAAGCGGAATACCAGGAACATCACAGTCCTGACGAATTGCTGGATGAAATCGATGCTAAACTGGGTTATCCTTCAGTAGATCCGCACGGTTCGCCGATCCCGCCAAAAAAAGGCTGAGGCATTAAATAGCCGTTGTAAGGAGTGCCCTTTCATTTTTTCCGGAAAAGGTATCCATTCAAGATAGGACTATTCTCCTGCCCCCGCACCCGGAACCGGTTTTTGACCCTCCAGACGCTGGAACAATTCTTCCACCCGGTACATCTCATCCAGGGTCTCGTCTATGAAATATTCAAACAGGGGCATCCTCCTCAATTGTTTTTTCAGCCGGTGATACATCTCCTGTTTGAGTTTGTGGTCGTGCTCCCGGATTTGGGCAAGAACGATCTCTTTTTTTTCGGCATTGTAAATGCTCAGGTAGATCCTGGCAAGCTGAAGGTCTGAAGCCACTTTCACCGACGTTACGGTCACCAGGGGTTCACGGCCATAGATGTACAATCCTTCCTGCTGGAGCACAAAGGAAAAATTACGCAATATGAGTTCCGCTACCTGTTGTTGTCTTTTGCTTTCCATGGTCAGGAGGATTTGATCTTGGCTTCAGTACCAGGTGCAAAGATAAGGGGTTGGGAGCTGGGAGTTTGCAGTTAGAAGTTGGGGGACCGTAACTTCTAGCTGCCAGCTTCTAACTTCTATCCGTAATTTTAGGGCAAAAAGTGCAGGTCAGGCCGGATTATTTACAGAGCCCGATAGAATTTCTCAAGGGGGTTGGCCCCGTGAAAGCGGACCTTCTCAAGACGGAATTAAAGATCTTCACCTTTGCAGACCTGCTTTACACCTTCCCTTTCCGGCACGTCGACCGTTCCGTCGTCTCTCCCATCCGGCAAATCCGGAACGACGGTCAGGCCGTCCAGGTAAGGGGGATTTTGTCCTCCCTGAGTTTTTCCGGCACCAAATTTCAAAGAAGGATAAAGGCAAATATCCAGGACAAGACCGGGATGCTTAACCTGATTTGGTTCCAGGGAGCCCAATGGCTGGAACAAATTCTCAAACCCGGCCAGGAATACCTGGCCTTTGGAACCCTGACCGGTTATGCTTATCCCTATACTATGGCTCATCCGGAAATGGACCTGGTTGGTGAACTGAACCGCATGCCCGGCTTCGAACCGGTATACAACAGCACCGAAAAACTGAACAAAAAGGGGATGGATTCCCGGATGCGCAGGAAACTGATCACTACCCTTCTCGAAAACCTACCAACCCGGGCCATCCCCGAAACGCTTCCCGATTACCTGATCCGTTCCATGAATTTGTGCAGCCGGGCTGAGGCCATCCGCTGGATCCACATCCCCTCCAGCCGCAGCGAAATGGAGCAGGCCACGAACCGGCTCAAGTTCGAAGAATTGTTTTTTCAGCAGCTGAAATTACTGACCACTAAATCTTTCCGGAAAAAACATCTCAAAGGCCCGGTATTTGAAAAAGTAGGCACTTATTTTAATGAGTTTTTCCGCAACCATCTCCGCTTTGAACTCACCGATGCCCAGAAAAGGGTAATCAAAGAAATCCGCCACGATACGGCTTCAGGCAGCCAGATGAACCGCCTGCTCCAGGGGGACGTAGGAGCCGGAAAGACCATCGTCGGACTCATGATCATGCTGCTGGCCATTGACAACCAATACCAGGCCTGCCTGATGGCTCCAACGGAAATCCTGGCCACCCAGCACTACGCTTCCATCACCTACGCGCTTAAAGGACTGGGTCTTCCGGTGGGATTGCTCACGGGCAGTGTCAAAGGCGAGAAACGGAAGGAATTGCTGCGGCTGGTCCGCCAGGGGGATGTTAAAATCCTGATCGGAACCCATGCCCTCCTGGAGGACCCGGTTCGTTTTCACAACCTTGGGCTGGCCATTATAGATGAACAGCACCGTTTTGGTGTCGCGCAGCGGGCCAATCTTTGGCAAAAAAACGAACAGGTATCCCCGCACATTCTCGTGATGACTGCCACCCCGATCCCTCGCACGCTGAGCATGGTTTATTATGGGGACCTGGATGTTTCCATCATCGATCAGTTGCCTCCCGGAAGGAAGCCCATCAAAACCATGCACTACAATGAAAAAAGCCGGCCCCAGGTATACCAGTTCCTCAAAGACCAGATTGCCAGGGGCAGGCAGATCTATATCGTTTATCCCCTGATAGAAGAATCTGAAAAACTGGATCTGCAGGATCTGCAAAACGGTTATGAACAATTATTGCAGCACTTTCCGAAGCCTGCCTACCAGATCAGCGTGCTTCACGGACGCATGCGATCCGAAGACAAGGATTTTGAAATGCAGCAATTCAGCCAGGGCAGGACCCATATCCTGGTAGCCACCACCGTTATTGAGGTGGGTGTGGATGTACCCAATGCCAGCGTGATGGTGATTGAAAACGCCGAACGCTTCGGCCTGTCGCAATTGCATCAGCTCCGGGGCAGGGTTGGCCGGGGTGCAGACCAGTCTTATTGCCTTCTCATGACCGGATATAAATTATCCAAAGAAGCGCGCATCCGGCTCAAGACCATGTGTGATTCCACCGATGGTTTCCGCATCGCGGAAGTGGACCTGGAATTGAGAGGCCCGGGCGAACTGGAAGGCACCCGTCAAAGCGGGGGCCTGGATTTCGTGATGGTCAACCTGGTCACCGACCTGCAGATCCTGGACCAGGTTCAAAAGATGGTGTCCAAAATCATTGACAGGGACCCTGAGCTGATCCATCCCAGCAACAAACTGCTGCTGGAATACCTCCACCAGGAGGAGTTGCGGTCTCCCGGCTGGAGTAAAATTTCCTGAGCGCACCGCTGCAGACGGTTCTGTCGGATATATTCCCTGTTTCATAGATATTTGTTTTTATCCCTGTCAATGACCTTTATTTTTGAATTCAATAAATAAGATGAATTATGCCCAGACCCTATAAAACGACAGGTTGTTTCCGGTTTTTTCTTTTTCTCATCATCCTGGCCCCCTTGGCTTACATAGGCGCTTCGTACTACCACGGACAGGATGGAATCGGAAACATTGTAAAATTTTTTAAAAAAGGAATATCAATCTTCAGTTCCTCCGGTTCTGATAAATCTGCTGAAACAACCACAACCATTCCCCGGGAAAGCCCGGAAAAAACGGACGGGGAAACCGTAAAACAAAAAGATCTGGAAAATTCCCTGGAAATCAAGGACCGGCAGATAGAAACCCTGATCAAAGAGAACCTGGAACTGAAACTAAAACTGAAAGAATACGAGGAAGCCGCTAAAAAAACGCCAAAACAGTAAATACCGGCCTTTGAAATATATTTTCTTTTTTTCCCCAAATAGCTCTTTATTTGCGGTTCTAATAAAAAGAAAATGTATAAACGTATACTAGCCAACGATGGCATCGAGGCCGATGGCAAAACCGCCCTGGAAAACGCCGGATTTACCGTAGATACCAATAAAGTTGACCAGGCAGACCTGGCAAAAGCGCTGCAGCAATACGAAGTAATCGTCGTCCGCAGCGCCACTAAAGTCCGTAAAGACCTCATCGATGCCTGCCCCCATCTCAAAATTATTGCCCGCGGTGGAGTCGGCATGGATAACATCGATGTGGAATACGCCCGGTCCAGGAATATCGCGGTGATCAATACTCCTAACGCTTCATCGAGGGCGGTGGCAGAGCTTGCCATCGGACATATGTTTGCCCTGGCCCGCATGTTGCAACAATCCAATTTCCAGATGAGGGCCGAGGGGGCCGATTTTAATGCCCTTAAAAAAAATTATTCCTCCGGAAGCCAATTGCTGGGTAAAACGCTGGGAATTATTGGCTTTGGACGAATCGGCCAGGAACTCGCCAAAATGGCATTTGGCATCGGGATGAAAGTGATTGCGGTAGATCCTATGATCCAGACCGCGGAACTGAAATTCGATTTTGGTGGCCAATTTTTATCCCTCTCCATCCCCACTGACACCCTTGAAAACCTGCTGGCCCAGTCCGACTTTGTCTCCTTGCATGTTCCTTCCGGCCAAAAACCCATTCTGGGTAAGGAAGAATTCGATAAAATGAAAAAAGGAGCCTGTATCATTAATACGGCACGGGGCGGTACGGTGGATGAAGCGGCCCTGCTGGACGCCATAGAAAGTGGTAAGATTGGAGGTGCCGGACTGGACGCATTTCTCAATGAACCCAGCCCCAATCCGGAAATCCTGAAGCACCCCAAGATTTCAATAACCCCGCATATTGGAGGCTCCACCCGGGAAGCCCAAGCCGCCATCGGGAAAGAACTGGCGGAAAAGATTATTGCCCAATACGCTTAAGTCAATGAGTGAAAGGTTGACTTCAAAGTCAACCTTTCACTCATTGACTAAGCTATTTCACTACTTTAAGCAATTCCATGTCAAATCCCAGGACCGCATTGCCGGGTATGGCACCCGGGTATCCTACCGGACCATAGGCGAGGTGGGAGGGAACCAGGACTTTCATTTTGCCACCGGGCTTCATCATGGTCAGGGCTTCGGTCCAGCCCGGGACAAACTGGTTGGCGGGCAATTCGATCGGGGCATTTCTCTTATAGCTGGAATCGAATTCGCGCCCATCTAGAAAATAACCACGGTAATTTACGGAAACCACATTTTCACTTTTGGGTGATTTTCCAGTTCCTTCTTTTTCCATAATGTAATAAAGGCCTGAAGGGGTCCGCTTGACATCGAGGTTGTTTTTGGCGGCATATTCCAGGATGATGTTTTGATCGGTTTCGGCCTGGTTGGCCGGATTGTCTTTATAGTCGGCTTTTAAACGGGTACCCAGTTCGGAATTCCAGATTTCAGATGAAACGGTGGTTTCGGCGGGAGCGGTTTCAGTGGCTGCTGCCGGTGCGGTTTCAGCGACCGGGGCATCCGCGGGCAAATCCGTTTTTTTACTTTGACAGGCCATAGCCAGAGTGGTCAAAAGGAGAAATAGAATTGATTTATTCATCGTTTTAAATATTTTGCGCAAAAATCCCCATTTATTCAGAGAACCCCAGGGTGGAATAATACGTTGACATATTGTTATGCAATTTTCACAACTTATCAATCAGGAAAAACCGGTCATTATTGACTTTTACGCAGACTGGTGCGGCCCGTGTAAAATGATGGCCCCTATGCTGGAAAAAATCAAGGAAGAGTACGATGATCAGATTAAAATCTATAAAATCGACATCGACAAAAACAGGAGCCTGACCGAAAAATACCAGGTACAGGCGGTGCCCACCGTCATGATCTTCAAATCAGGCAAATTGGGCTGGCGGGTTGCCGGTGTCCCTTCCATGCAGGAAGTCAGGAACCAGGTCAATAAATTGCTCTGAGATCTACTTAATGGTTCTGATTTTAGTCGTTTCATTGATCCAGCAGCCGATCCGGAGGGTTTCGCCTTCGGCAATGCTTCGCATATGGAGGTCTTCCTTGGTGGGCATGTATTGAAGGTATTGATTGATCAGTTTATTGGCTTCCGATGCCGCAGCAGGATCGATGGATTTTGCGTAATTCCATTTATCAATGGCCGGCCATACCACTTGCTGGCTCTCATAACCCCTGCCGGGTCCGCATAAGGGTCCGCTGGATGCATATAGTTTTCCGATGGTCAGGTAGGGTTCTCCCCACTGCGGCCTGTATTCGGCTGCCTGGAGGGCCCATCTCCGGGATTCCGGGAAATTTCGCAGGTTTCCATAATATACTTTGGAGATCGTCATGGAAAGTTCGGCTTTACGATTATGGTCTGCGGTTTCGTCGATCGCCAGTTTCAGAAGTTCAATCGCCTGGCGGTAATTGCCTTCATTAAGGGCATCGATGGCTTTACCTAGGGTCGTTTCTTTGACTTCCACCACGACCCGGCAGTTTTGATCGCGGGCGTTTCTTACGGCAGTGAGTGCCTCGTCGGTGTCCGGGCATTTGGCCCAGCGCAGCCGGCCGTAGATGGTATTGATGGCTTCGCAATCGGTGGGCGCAGCCTGGAAATCTTTGAAGTATTTGTTTTTGTAATAGGCACAATCGTAAAATCCTTCAACTCCCTCCAGGTCCTCCAGGCGGGCGGGTACGTAATCATTGATGATGTTCCAGGGTTCGCAGGAGGCAGGGGTTTTGCAGTTTTTCAGCCCCTCCTGAAGGATGGACCGGACGAGGCCTGCATATTTCTGGGTCTCTTCGAGGGTGATTTTATTATCGACAAAGCGCTGGATGAGGAGGGCGGTAAACGGATTTAGGATAAAATAGTCCGCTTTCTGGCCATCCTGGTCAAGGGCTTTTTTGAAAAGGGCGAATATCTCGTCTTCCGTGGCGTATCCCGGGAAGGAATAATAATACTGGAATGCCTTCTGGGCATCCACATTGGCACCTGTCGGGTAGCAGGTCCCAATCTGATCATAAAGGTCCAGCACTTTTTGCACGTAATCCTTTTTTTTGGTTTCGTCTTTTTCCTGATTAAAAAAATGAGTGTAGATACGGATGCCATCGTCCAGGACCGTGGACCTCTTTCCGTCAGCGGCAGGAGCTACCGCATATACCTTCTTCCATCCATCAAAAGCCCGGGGGTAGTTGCCTGCCTTGAGGGCGTCCCGGTAAATAATGTATTCATTGCTGATATCGTCCTGGTTAGGCAAGCTCAGCCAGTTGGGACAGGGGCTGAGGTTGCTCATATCCACCGAGGGTGTGGCCGGTTGGGGCGCCGCCGGCGGGGGAGCAGGCAGGTTGGTTTTGGGTGAACAAGCCAGCAATGCGAGAAGCAGAACAGGTAGTGTATATTTTATCATAATCCGCCTTAAGTTAAGCCCAAAAGGGGACATAAAAATAAAAAAGCCTCACCGTTAAGGGTGAGGCCTGAAATATTTTTTGTTGTTTATTTGACCCCGGCGATGATTGACTGCCGGTAAAAACTCTTTTAGTCTTTAAATCTCAGCCTGACGGATTCCCCGATCCAGCAAGGCACCGTAAGCACTTGCCCATCTTTGTGTCCGCGCATAAAACCATCGTCTTTGGCCGGCATGGCTGAAGAAATCCTGCCAATACGTTCATTAGCGTCTGAAGACATGGACGGATCCACGCTCTTGGCCGTTTGATATTTGTCAATGGCAGCCAGTACTGCAAGCCTGGAACCCCAATCGTCATCACAATTGCGAGCACCGGAAACATACATATCCCCGATCAGCAGATAAGGGGCTCCCCAGTTGGGTTTCAGATTGGCAGCTCTCCGGGCGGATTCCCTGGCAGCGACATTCTGGCCCAATTTCCGGAATTGTACGGAAGCGATGGACAATACGAGTTCACCTTTGTCTTCATCGGTTTGAGCGGATTCAATGGCTTCCTTATATTTGGCAATGGCACCATCAAAATCACCGTCGTCGATCATTTTTTTGGCCATATATATGGGGTTGCTGGCTTCAAATTCAGCTCTCCTGCGGGCGTTTTCTTCGGCCACGATTTTTTCAAACTTGGATTTGAGCTCGATCATGAGTGGATCGGTCTCCCCGCAACCCTTGGAGGATAGTTTATTAAACACCATTTTAATCGTCTCATGATTTTCGGCGTCTTTACGGTAATCCGGTTCCAGCTTCTCCTTAAAATAATCACAGTCAAAAATAAAATCTTCGATTTCACCGAATTTGGCGTTGGCATAAGCCAGGGCATCCTTATAATAAGATCCATATTTTTTGTTGTTTGCCACGTTATGCTCGCCGATTTCATTCAATTTCTGATAAATGGCGCGGGCTTCTTCCTTGGGTAAGGCTTTGTCCAGAAACTGATAAACGGCGATATCGGCATAAGGCACAAAAATCGTATACAGGGCATCTTTGCCGCTGATCTTGGTACACTCAGCAAGGACCTTCAACACCTCAGGATAAGGGCTGTGCAGGCTGTAATACATGTCGTAGGCCTGCAGGGCCTTGATGTCACCGATCTTTTTCTGCACGCAGGCCTCGTCGTTGCAATTGGGAATTTTTATCGATTTGGCTTTATAACATTCCATCATGCCGGCATACAAATCCATGACTTTTTTGACAGCAGCCTCCTTTTTGGCGGCATCCGTCTCTTTCTCGAAAATGGCTTTGTAAATGGTAATTCCATCACTGAAATGCCAGTCCCTGAGCCCATCGGCAGCAGGTGCAATGCTGAAAGCTTTCTCCCAATTGGGCATGGCTTCCATGATTTTTCCCGCCTTGATGGCATCCCGGTAAAGGGTATGAGCAGTCTCGGCCTCATCTTTCTGAGGTGAATTCAACCAGGTGTTGCACTGGGCATTCAGGATTGTGGAGAAGGATGAAGAAACCAACCAGACCAGTGCGATTGTGTACAGTGATTTTTTCATTTTTAAGCGTGATTAAACAGTTTAAAGGTTAATTGTATTTTCTTTTTAAAAACCATTCGTCATCATTCAGGGTGAACCCGAGTTTGAGCTGAAGATAATTACTTTTCAGCTTGTCCTTCAGTCCCGTACTCCCCATTTCGACAGCGAAATTAGCAAAAGATACTTTTCTTTGAAATACAAACGGAACGCCAACTCCGAAAGTTACACTGTAACTTTTCAGTTGATCCCCGTTAAAATTCCTCGGGTCATTACCCGCTTTAAAGCCGGCCCGGTATGTTATCCTTTTTAACAGGTTGTCGAGGGAAGATATATCCGGGCAGTAGGATACTCCAAAGGAAACCTGGGAAGTATTGTCCAGGACTTCTGGTTTGGCTGCATTGGAATAGGCCGACCAGGAGACCAGGCTGACCTGGCCCCCGGCCTGAAATTTGTACCGTTCACTGTAAAAGACCCCCAGATGGAATTCTCCGGGCAGGGTACCCTTGCCAGCAATATCCCTTTCGTCCCGGACCGTATCTACGACGCCCACCTGTGCGCTCACAATGAGCTGGCGGCGGTAAAGATGGTCACTGATGGTATTAAACGATTGGTTGGTCTGGCCGTACAAACCAAACGTCAGTGTTTTGCTGGATTCGGTTTCTCCTTCGCCCGGCTTATTCAGGTTTAATTTATACTGAAGCCCTGCATTCCACCGGAATCCTTTCACTGAAATTTCGTCCAGGAAAATGGTGCTGTAGGGCAGCGAAACGGCCAGGAGATCCAGGTTGCGACGGTAAGACATCCTGCCAAACAGGTAACCGAGACCCAGGCCGCCGCTGAAATTCCGGTATTCAAACCCATTGCCCCATTTAAACTCATAGGTGCCTCCACTGCCGGTGTATCGCCTTTCGTAACGGCCTGTTCCGGTGATGCTGTCAATTTGAGAAACATCGTATCCCACATGGCTGAAAGGTTTGAGCGCGATCAGCATGCCCCAGTGGAATTTCCGGTCGATCCGGTCCAGGGCTTCGTTGATCGGGTTAAAGATCGGGAGGCCAAGGGCCAGGTAATCCAGCCCGCCGCCAAAAAATTGTTTACTTAAATCCCGGTTTTTCAGCGTTGTGAATTTGGTGCTGACCCCTCCTTCAAAAGCGGTATTGCGCAAAGAACCCAGGGCAGCGGGATTGCTGTAGTTAAGCATGTTCCGGTCTTGAAATCCTGCAGCGATGCCACCCAACTGACCCAAAGCGGAAAAATGCGGTTCGGTAAGATCTCCAAAACCAAACCTGGAATAAGGGGAATATTCCCTTGGCTTTTCCTGGGCCGTCAACTGGCAGAATGAGAACAGTAACAGTAAGACTCCAGGTGTTCTAAGTTTCCGATACATTTAAAGATAAAACCTCATTTAAGCCCAGTAAAACCAGATTTGGGTGCGCAAATATCGGTTTTTTAAGCCTTTTTTTGAAAAAATCTGCTCCTCCGCCGGCCAGGATCACTTTAAGGTTTTTATACTTTTTGCAATACCGGTCCATCATTCCCCGCAATTCCGACGTCATCCCCCAGACGGCCCCGGCTTGCAAGGCGGTGGTGGTACTGTCCCCGATGAGATCCGCCTCCGGGTCGAATTTCACCAGGGGCAGTTTTTCCGTAAAATGATGCATGGCCTGCAACCTCATTTCCAGGCCAGGGGATATGGAGCCCCCTCTGTAAACCCCACGGGCACTGACAAAATCATAAGTAATACAGGTTCCGAGGCCAATAATCAATACAGCCTGCCCCGGATATAAACGCACTGCACCCGCGGCCGCTGCCAACCGGTCCTTTCCAAGTGTTTCCGGCGTCCGATAATTATTTTTCAAGGGCAACCTGAGCCGGTGAGACATTTCCAGGCAGTTTAATTTTTTCTTTAAGAAATTTTTAATGGATTTTTTAATGGATTTAACCTCACAGAGCAAGGCGGCAGAAAGCGAATAGCGTGTAAACACCCTTTTTAAATGTTCCCTGCTGAATTCTTTTTCCACCTGAAAATACAACATGCTCTTCCCCCTGAATACAGCCAGTTTCTGACGGCTGTTCCCGGCATCCAGGCACAGGAAACAGTTCATGTTCAGTGTTTGAAATGCCTGATGCCCGTCAGGTACATGGCCATATCATGGGCCTGGCAATAATCAATGCTGTCCTGGTCCTTGACGGAACCTCCCGGTTGAACGACGGCACGGATGCCCGCGTCATGCGCAATTTCCACACAATCGGGAAAAGGGAAAAATGCTTCGGAAGCCATGGCTGAACCGGCGAGCCGGTCTGAAAATCCAAAATGCCTGGCTTTGTCTATGGCCTGCTTCAGTGCATCCACCCGGGAGGTTTGCCCGCAACCCATTCCGATCAGTTGTTTGTTTTTGACCAGCGTGATGGCATTGGATTTGAGATGTTTGACCAGCCGGTTGGCGAAAACCAGGTCGGTGATCTCCTGTTCATTAGCTTTCACGTTGGTCACGGATTTGAGGTGGGCCTCCGTGGTGAGCGCCTGGTCCCTCTCCTGCCGGATCATGCCATTGAGAAGGCTTTTAACCATCCATTTTTCATCCGGCCAATGGTTCAATTTGAGCAGGATCCGGTTTTTCTTTTTCTGAAGCAACCTGAGCGCGGCGAAATCAAAATCAGGTGCAATGAGTACTTCGTAGAACAAATGGTCGATTTCAGCGGCGGTGCCTTCGTCGATGGTCCGGTTGGCTATGATCACTCCGCCAAAGGCAGAAACCGGATCGCCGGCCAGGGCATCTTTCCATGCCTGCGTAAGGCTATCGCGCGAAGCCATGCCGCAGACATTGGTGTGTTTGAGTATGGCTACCCCGGTGCCAAAGTCATCCATATCTTTCATCAGCCAGATGGCCGCATCCACATCGACCAGGTTGTTGTAAGACAGTTCTTTGCCCTGCAATTGGTGCAGTAAAAGGTCCAGGTGGCCATAAAAACCGGCAGCCTGGTGAGGGTTTTCACCATACCGGAGCATGCGGTCAAGCGGGGCGGAAAATACCAGGGACTGGACTTTTTCATCCCGGTTAAAATGCCTGAAAATCTGGGTATCGTAATGCGAAGAAACCTGGAAAGCCCGGGTAGCGAGGTATTTTCGGTCGGCCGGATCGCTGTATCCTCCCTTGGAGACCAGCAGTTCCTGTAAAAAGGCATAGTCGTCCTGTGAAGGTACGATTAGGACGTCCTTGTAATTTTTTGCAGCGGCGCGGATCAGCGAAATGCCGCCGATATCAATTTTTTCAATGATTTCGGATTCAACGGTAGTGTTCTGCACGGTTTTTTCAAAGGGGTACAGATCCACGATCACCAGGTCGATTTCCGGAATCTCCTGGGCTTCGAGCTGGGCAAGGTGCCCTTCGTCGCGGCGGGCAAGGATCCCACCGAAAACTTTGGGGTGAAGGGTTTTCACCCGTCCGTCAAGAATTTCGGCAAAGCCCGTCAATTGTTCCACGCTGACTACGGGAATGCCCAGGCTTTGGATAAACTGATAGGTACCGCCGGTTGAATAAAGGGTGACCTCCAACTTTTCAAGGAGGTGAAGGATATCATCCAGACCGTTTTTATGATAGACCGAAACAAGGGCTGAACGAATTCGGATTTTTGACATGCTGACTCAGGTTGAGATGCAAAGTTAGGAAATACTGCTACTTGGCTTCGGTTCGTCAGCGCTCCCGCTGAAAATTTAAGATATTGCCCATGTGGTAACAGGTCCTGCAGCGGGGCTCATATTTGTCCTTTTCACCCAGCACTACGGTATCCGTCTCTTCCGTGAGGCGGTAGGAATGGGTGGCCAGGTTGCCACAATGGGGACAGATGGCATGCACTTTTGTAATGTATTCCGATATGGCCAATAAGTTGGGCACAGGCCCAAATGGTCTTCCGAGATAATCCATGTCCAGCCCTGCTGCGATCACCCGGATCCCCCGGAGCGCGATCTGCTGACAGACCTCGGGAAGGTCCATATCAAAAAATTGCGCTTCATCGATGCCGATCACTTCCATGCCTGCGGAATGTTTCAGGATTTCCTTCGAACTGCGCAGCGGAATGGAATCGATGATGTTCTGATCGTGGGATACCACCTGGCTTTCCGCATAACGCACATCGGACGAGGGTTTGAAAATCACCACTTTTTGATTGGCTATCTTGGCCCTTCGGATCCGCCGGATCAGCTCCTCCGTTTTCCCCGAAAACATGGACCCGCAGATCACTTCGATCCAACCGCTTCGCTGTCCCTTGAAATGTGGCTCCAAAAACATGGAGGGCAAAGGTAAAGAATTGATTGAGGTTGAGATTCCTCCCTTCCTCCCTTCCTCCCTTTGCTCCCTTTCCCTTAAACCTTTACCGTTCACCGTTGCCTTCGGTTGGAAATCACAAAACCCGCTTATTATCGCAACCTGCTTAGCGGTCCACTGGGAGCGTCTCTGTCGACGTTATCGTCAAAATCCATAAATTTGCCCCTCCATTGATAAAAGATATGGATTTGATCAAAGCAAAATCGATCTTGGCCCGGCTTCAGGCAATGATCAACACCCTGGAAGCCAATCCGGAGTTGAGTGCTTTGGAGCGGGATCTTATCCTGAATTATTTGCGTGAACTGTACGAACTGGTAAATGATATTCGCCCCCATTCCCTGCCGGTCATTAAATCAAAAGCGGAGCACACGTCCATCACACCGGAAAAAGAGGCTGTACAAAAAATACTTGAATTTAAGTTTGAACCCATAGAAGACCTGCCTGCCGAAAAGCCGGCCATTCCTGCTGAAAAACCTTATACTCCGCCTCCCCTCGCCCAGCCAGAACCAGCGCCGATCCAGCCCGCCGCTGTAGAGGAAATAAAACCGGTCTCCGAACCGATAAAACCAAATACCGAGACGATCCCATCCGCCGTAAAAACCAATCCCATACCGGCATCCATCCTTGAACTGTTTGAAGTAAGAAAAGGATCTGAACTTTCCGACAAGCTCAATGAACTTCCCCTGAGGGACATCAACCGTGCGATCGGCATTGCCGACCGGATGGAAATCATACAAACCCTGTTTGGGGGACAACGCCAGTTGTTTGACCAGATCGTGACCGACCTGAACCAATTAAAATCCTATGAGGAGGCCCGCGAATTCCTGGGCCCAGGGCCGGCCATTCATTACAAATGGGACCACGACGACCGCAGGGAAAAGGCCGTGGAATTCATCAGACTCATTCGCAGAAGATATTTATAGAAAATGAAAAGAATAGGAGTTTTTACTTCTGGAGGGGACGCCCCCGGCATGAATGCCTGTATCCGGGCTGTAGTGCGTACCGCCTTGTACTTTAAAATGGAAGTGTTTGGAATCAACCGTGGATATTCCGGCATGATCCGCGGGGATATGCACCCCATGTCCTCCAGGGATGTGAGCAATATCATGCAGCTGGGCGGCACCATCCTTCAATCGGCAAGGAGCGAAACCTTCCGTACCCCTTCCGGACGAAGAAGGGCATACAACCAACTGAAAAAAGCCGGTATAGAAGGCTTGGTAGCCATCGGGGGCGATGGGACTTTCAAAGGAGCCTCCCTGCTGGGTCAGGAGTTCGGGGTCCCTATCGTTGGAGTGCCCGGCACCATTGACAACGACCTGTTTGGTTCCGATTTTACCCTGGGTTACGATACGGCGGTCAATACCGCCATGACCTGCATCGACAACATCAAGGACACCGCCAACTCTCACAACCGGCTATTCTTTGTGGAAGTCATGGGCAGGGATGCCGGCTTTATAGCACTTCGCAGCGGCATTGCCTCCGGGGCGGAAGCGGTACTCATTCCTGAAGCCAAAACCAATATCGATGACCTGATCAAAATACTGGCCAGAAACTATAAAAGCAAAAAGTCATCCAGCATCGTCGTCGTGGCAGAAGGGGAAAGGAGCGGGGGCGCCTTTGAAATCGCCGATATGGTGAAACAGAGAGTACCTCATTACGACATGAGGGTTACCGTGCTGGGGCACTTGCAGAGGGGAGGAAGGCCTTCCTGTTTTGACCGGGTTCTGGCATCACGGTTGGGTATGGAAGCCGTGAAAGCTTTGAGGGAGGGAAAAAAAGACGTAATGGTAGGCCAGATCCATACCCGGATTGAATACACCCCTTTTGAAAAAGCCTGCAAGCACAACCAGACCATCAGCCCGGTCATGCTCGATATGGTCCGGATCCTTTCCTGATTCTTCGCCGACAGTAAATCCATTTCTGTCGATCTCCCTGGCCCGGCTTGTTTAATTTCTCTTATTTTGGAATAATGAAACTTTCAAGAGTGGGAAACAGCATCCGGAACACCCTGTTGATCCTGTCGGCCATCTGGGTCGGATTTTTTATCCAAAACCTCCCCTTTTTTAATACCTACCGTTGGGGCATCATCCCGAGATATACGGAGAGCCTCAAGGGGATCATCACGGCACCCCTCATGCATGGGGATTGGGCCCACCTGATTTCCAACAGCGCACCCATGGCCGTGCTCAGTATGATGCTGTTTTATTTTTATCGTAAAATAGCCTGGGTCAGTTTTATCCTGATCTGGGTATTGTGCGGCCTGGCCGTCTGGTTGTTTGCCCGCGGGTCATCGGTGCATATTGGCGCCAGCGGGGTTATTTATGGCTTAGTGGCTTTTATTTTCTGGAACGGCATCTTCCGGCGTGATCTCAAATCGATTATCCTTCTCCTGATCGTCACCATTTTGTACAGCGGTATGATGTTTGGCATCCTACCCAACCAACCCGGCATTTCCTGGGAAAGCCATTTATTCGGCGGCATCGTAGGGATCTTTATTGCTTATTTTATGCGGCGGTTCAGCATAAAGGAAGAGGACGATCTTGAACTCGAGAGCCCCAAATCCCTGAGTGAGGGGGATAAGGAATATTATTTTCAACGGGATGTATTTGAGAAGACCATCAGGGAAAGACAGGAACGGATGGAGGAATAAAAGCCGGTGTGCCCAGGTCATTCGTTTTATCTGCAAACAATCATCACGCGGTATTTTGAGGAGAAAGATTACCATTGCATAGACTCTGATTAATAATTTATTGAAGGGACTTGTCCAACCATCAACCGGGCAGGATAATTTCCGGAGGCCTGCTGTCCCGGATCGTCAGGATCCTGCTCGTGAGCACGCCGGAGAAATGCCAAAAATGCTACAAAATAAATTTGGGAGATCGATTTTCAGAATTCCATCGGGCAAGGACCCCGGTGTTATGCACTGGATGGACTTAAAAGGGTGTTGAATAAGGTTTATCCCTGAACAGTTTTGTACTATTAGTTGAATAAAATCAAAAGATAAAAAAAGTTAAAGCTGAATTTGGCTCAAAGCCGCAGCATACCTATCTTGGTACAGTCATAAGCCTGCTAAAACGTGGTGTAAATGAGTAGTGCAAATGCATCCTATATAAAATGATGGGCCGTTTGCATTCTATATAAATCAAAATCATTCAATTCGCAGCAAATTTGTCTCAGGTCAATGATCATCTAATCCGCACCGTATTTGACGAGATCGTCAAATACAGGCCTGCCCTGGCAAAATACCTCATCGTCGATGAAGATGAAGCCGGTGTGGACGTTCGGATCCTGGCAGATCAGATCATCAAAAGTTACCCCTGGCCCATTGGGGTTGAACTCCGGCGATTGTTTTCGGGCAGCATGCGGTCGCTCGATCGCGGACGGCTGGATCAGCTGTTCAAGACCATTGAGCGCACCACTCAATTCCTGAGTTTCGTGATGGTGATCGAACTCTATGAGGAAGTTTTAAAAAACAGGATCATCACCGATGAAAAATTCGCAAGTCAATTCAGCCAGCGGTTTAACCTCCTGAGCCTCGGATCTTTTACCTGGCTCATCCGGTCCATTGGCACCTTGTTTGCGGGTAACCAGGTGGAACACTTTATGCCGGAAATGACCGGAATCCTGAACGAAAATTTTTACAAGGGACTTGATTTCTGGGTCCCCGAACGGAATGAAATCGGGCATTACCAGATCAATCTCACCCAGGAAGAAATCGAAAGACGATGTGTGGAGTATGCGGACAAACTGACCTTTATCCTTAAACAGATCGGATTCATCACCAAGTATAAATTGGTCACCATCCGGGAAATAAAAGTCAATAAACAACATCATCGCAATGCCCGCTACTTCCATTGGATCGACATCCTGAACAGTTCCGATTCCGACTTCAAATCGACGGAGGAGGTGTTTGACTCATTTGCGGACTCCAATTCCGTGCTGCTGATGAAATCCACGAAAGAGCCCAACGAATTTCTGAACATGTCGCCCCTGATCATCGACACCCGCACGGAAGTGATTGACCGAAAGGAAAAATTCAATATCAAAAAAGATATTTTCATGTATACGAAGTTCCGCGACCGGAAGCTGATGTACGTGGGCACGGAAGTCACCGAGAAATGCGACCTCACCAACCTGAACGATTACGCTTTGCTGGTGTCGGATTTTGAAAGACTGATGGAGAAACTTGGATCCCTTTCAACGGTAAACCCCTCGTGATATGAGCGAATCCCCTTTCAAGTTCCTGGACAGTTATACCAAAGAGGACAAGGATATCTTTTTCGGACGGGAAGCAGAGGTCGAGGATGTGTACACCCGGGTTTTCCAGGGGAAGATCCTTTTGGTATACGGCGCTTCAGGCACCGGCAAGTCAAGCCTGATCTCCTGCGGGCTTGCCAACAAATTCCAGGACAGCGACTGGCTGCCCGTGGAAATACGCAGGGGCATCAACATCAATGATTCCTTAAGGCAGCAACTGGAGAAACGCCTGCTCACACCCCTGGCCTCTGCCCGGGACCTGACTGTCACCAAATTATTAAAATCCGTTTACCTGGACCATTTCAAGCCCATTTTCCTGGTATTCGACCAATTTGAAGAACTCTTCATTTTCGGGGACCGTGAGGAGAGCGACCAATTTATCCACACCGTGCGCGAAGTCATTGATTCCGACCTCCAGGTGCGGTTTATTTTCATCATCCGCGGAGAATACCTGGAATACCTGACCGATTTCGAGCCGGTGCTCCCTGAAATATTCGGAAACCGACTGCGCATTGAAAAGATGACCCGGGCCAACGCCGTCCATTGTATTACCGGCCCCTGCCAATTGTTTGGCATTGAAGTGGAAGAACAGTTTCCCGACCACCTGCTCAACAAAATAAGCCCCAGCAAAACCGAAGTGGAGCTGACTTACCTGCAGGTCTTTCTGGACCGTATTTATAAAAAAGCGGGCGCAAAAGCGAAGGATGGCAAAATGGTTTTCTCCAATGCCCTGCTGGAAGAATTGGGCAATGTGGGAGACGTGCTCTCCCAATTCCTGGACGAACAGATCGAACTGATCCCCGACAGCGAAAAGGCATTGGCTTTGTTGAAAGCCTTTGTTTCGACGGATGCGACTAAAAAACAGGTTTCATCCCGGCAGGCGGCTGAATTTGTGAAAACCATCGGGCAGGACCTGAATCCAAAACAAGTGGACCTGCTGATCCAGGAACTGGTAAACCGGAGGATCTTAAAAGACAAAGACGAGGCAGGCCGGTATGAGCTCCGGCACGACAGCATTGCCGCTAAAATCTTTGAGAAAATCACTACCTACGAACGCGACCTGATTGAGGTGAACCAGTTCATCACCTATGCCTTCGGGGAACACCATAAGAGAAATTTTTTGCTCAATGAAAGCGACCTGGCCTATATCGCCCCTTATGAAACGAAGTTGAATTTCCCGGCACCCGTGCGGGAATTCATCGAAAAGAGCAAGGCAACCGCGCGGAAGAAGAAGAGGAGCCGCAAGCAGTTTTATGCCGTGCTGTCGGTCATCTCCTTCCTTTTGCTGACCTCCGTCTTTGGCCTGGTTTATTCACAAAGACAAAAATCGGAGTCGGACCGCAATGCCGCCCTTGCCACCGAGCAGTCCGCGGAAGCCTTGAAACAAAAAGAAATTGCCGAAGAACAAAGAGCAATTGCCGAACAAAAACAACAGGAAGCCGATGAGCAAGCCAGGCTTGCACAGGAAAGGCAGCAGGAAGCCGACCGCCAGGCCAGGATTGCCCGGGAACAATCGGCCATCGCGCTGACCCAAAAGCAGGAGGCCGACCGGCAGCGGCAATTGGCCAACGCTTTGCGCGAAAACGCCGAAGCGGGTCAGAAAGCCGCAGTGGAAGAAAAAGATAAAGCGGATGCGGCCAAACTGGAAGCGGAGAAATACTCCCAACTGGCGGAAAAAAATGCCCAAATCGCGAACCAGGAAAAGGACAATGCAACCCGCTTCCGCATGCTCGCCGTGGCCCAGTCGATGGGGGCCAAGGCATCGCAATTGCAGGACCCCGATCAGAAAGCCTTGGTTGCCCAGCAAGCCTATTTTTTCAACAAACAATACAATGGATATCCATTCCATCCCGATATTTACAGTGGACTGTATGCCGCTTACGAGGCGGTCAATAATGACCGGTTCAATACCACTGCCCTGCACCAGGGCGCCGTCAGAGGGCTCATCGCATTGGCGCCCAATACCTTCCTGACCGCCGGGGCCGATGGCAAAATCCTGAAAACGGATATGAGTGCCAACCCACCGTCGAGGAGTACGATCGTCTCACACCCCTATGTATTCCAATGCATGGCTTCGAGTCCGGACAAGAAAACGATTGCCCTGGGGACCATCGAAGGCAAGTTGCTGGTCTATGATGCGACAGATATGAAAAAACTGAAGGAGGTGCAGGCCTATCCATCCACCTTGTGGACCCTCGAATTCGACGCGCAGGGGAATCTGTATACCGTGGGCAATGAAAAAAGTATTTTGAGATGGGACCCGGGCACCTATGCCTCTGCCCCAGTGATCCAAACGGAAGCCATGGTGAATGCTCTTTCCATAAATCCTCAGGACGGCACGATGGCCGCAGGCCTTGCCAGCGGGGAAGTGCTTCTACTTAAGATCGCCGGCGGCAGTGCAACACCAACCGGGAAAGTGAGCGGAGTGAAACCGGTGACCAAAGTAAGATTCAATGCTTCCGGAACGATGCTGGCCATTGGGAAAGAAGATGGTTCCATTGTATTGTGGGACCTTGCAAATTCAGAGGTCAGCCAGTCCCTCACCGGCCACCAGGCCATGGTCAGCGATCTGCAATTCAGCGGGGATGATATGTTCCTCTTGTCGGCCAGTTATGACGGCACGGCCATGCTGTGGAATATGAATGCCTTCAATGAGCGCCAGGTGGTTTTTGCCGATCACGACGGTTGGGTCCTGAAGGCCGTCTTCAACCCCAACGGCCTTGATCTCATCACGGGAGATGTACTGGGCGGTCTCCGATATTTTCCGCTTCGGATGGATTTCTATTCCACCAACCTCTGCAACAAGATCCGGCGCAATATGACCGAAAAAGAGTGGAGCAATTTTGTGGGAAGCGATATTCCCTATCAAAAAACCTGTGTCCAATGAAGAAGCGTGGAACATGGATTTTATGCGTCGCCCTGACAGGTTGTATCCGGTTCCTGCCTGGCCAGACGGATTGTGGCCAGGCTCTGATCCAGGCAGAACGGGCTTATTATACCGGGCGTTTTGGCGAAGTACAACCTATGCTGGCCAACTGCCTTGCGGGCGATTTTGACAAGGATCAAAAAACGCAGGCTCACCGGCTGATGGCCCTGAGCGCGATCTTCTCCAGGAACTATGAACGCGCCGATACCTCCCTCTGGCACATGTTGCTGAACAACCCCCAGTATGAATTTTCAACCCAGGACCCCCCGGAATTCAGAAAGCGCGTCGACCATTTCAACGTACATCCCCTGGTTGAAGTGACGGCAAACCTGGGCCTGGTGCAGCCTTACTTTAAGGTGTCCGAAGTGTACAATTCAAGGCTGCTACCCGCCGTCGTGACCTATAAAGGCAACACAGGCATACACCTGGGGCTGTCCGCGGCTTATTATTTAAGTAAAAACTTTTCTCTCCGTGCAGGTTATGAGTGGCAACATTATTCTTTCACCATCGAAAACGGCGACAGCCTGAATACGGCATTGTTGACGGAAATTCAAAGCCGGACGCAATGGCAAACGGCCCTAGGCTACCATCGTATTTTTAAACGATTCGGTTTGCAGGCCTATGCCGGAATTGCTTATGCCACCTTACAAAAGGCCAAGGGCTACCTGGTTTTGAACCGGAACAATTCCAGTGACGAGATTGACTTCAGTTACTCCAACCTGCCTTTTCGCAGGAACCATCAACTGCGCCCCCTGGTCGAGCTGAAAGCCAATGTGCCCCAGAAGGACAAGTGGATGTTCAGCCTGAGCCTCCGCTATGAACTGGGCATTCAGAACATGACGAACACGGGCAACCGTTTTGCCGACCCAAACCGGGCCACTACCTTTGAATGGATCGAGGACGACTTTAAAAGCAGTACCCTCATGGTCTCCTTAGGCATATCCAAATTATTTTACCGGATAAAATTGAAGGGATGATGAAGGTGAAAGATACAGGGATACACAAACCAAAGAGTAATGCAAACCATTGGCGATTCTTTGTGATCTGCTGCCTGGTGGGGGTTGCAGGCTGTCTGAAAGAGGATATGAATGTAGCCCAGCCGAAGCACGGGCCGGTAACCATCCAAATGCGCAATTTTAATGCTCCGTTGAATGGGGGGACCCTGGATGGAACTGCACCGGATATCTTTTATTTTCAACAAAAAGAAGACGGAAGCTACGTGTTCATGCTCACTTCAAATCACAATGGGAAATTTGAAACCAATTGGAAGTCGGACTATGTGCTGGTACATGCAGACAAAGCCGGAGCGGTTCAAAAAACAGAAGTGAAAAAACTTCCGTCTAAGGACGGTATTACCGGAACATTTGACTATGTTTGGGATGCCCCGCCTACGACAATATATAGGAGCCCCAACTGCTC
>CAYOPD010000014.1:45131-60124 GCA_964405735.1 uncultured Saprospiraceae bacterium
TTGACTATGTTTGGGATGCCCCGCCTACGACAATATATAGGAGCCCCAACTGCTCCTATCCGATGCCCATAAACCGCACTACTTCCGGGCCCAGTTATGTAGCCGATCGGCACGGGCTTCTTTACTTCCAGTTGGATAGAGCCTGTTTTTGCAGAAATCAATTTTTCAACCTCCACCCGGAGACCGGGCAAGCAGAGTCAATATCGGTGGGCACTGCTCCTGCCATGGTGAGGCCTTTCCGGACTACTGACGGAGGATTTATTTCTGTGGGATGGGAAGGGTCGCCCGATTTTGCGAAATATTCTGCAGCCGGCACCCTTCAATTCAAACAGCCCATGCCCTACTGGGAGGCAAGGCCTTCTTATGCCTACCTGACAGAGCGTGGAGGGGACTTTTATTTTATAGCGCTATACAATAGCGGCTGGTCTTTCAATACGTATCCCTGGTTTAATCCATACCTCGGCCCCAATATAGAAAATGGGGAAATTTTTGAGTTTTACACAGAGAATAAGGCAAAGTCTTTTTTCTATTATTTATTTAGCAGGGTATGGTTTAGGTATATCGAAATCAGATTTGGCCCGGGGAAAAAACAAATGGCTCACCGGTTCGACAGGATCGGACGTTACCAGGATTTTGTGGAAGTCCCTTTCGAAGTATGGGATACCAAACACAATAAGCAGGTCATGGCTTCCTTCCGTGACCAGGCCGGCGATGGCAAGTTTAACCTGATTCCATTTAATTACGATGACCGGAAATGGTCAGATCCAACAATGAGCAAAGAGGAAATTTGGATAAACCTTGGAGATTACGCCGAAACACCAGATCCATTAATTATGAATAGGTTAATATTCACAGATGAAGTGGACAACCATATATGGCCTTATCTGGCCGAGGGGGCAACCTGGGATCCCAACGCCCTGCCGGACGCAACTTTTTCCTGGTCAAGCAGGCACACCAGACCCGGTCCGCAGATTATTAAAGTAAATGCCGATGGCGTCTCTGTGGTACAGGAGAATTTAAATTTGGGTGGGAACGGAGTGCTCATTAAAACCTTATATAAGGCTGTTCCCATCGGTGACGGTTATGCCGTACTAATCAATGCACCACAGGTAAGTCTTAACCCTTCAGATCCCCATTTGGGTAAATTTGGATACCAGCCCACCCAACTGGTTATCCTGGACGCCAATTTTAACCAAACAAATGTCATAAAAGTTGAATCCGGGCCAGACGACTTTGGCCATCAACTGGAAAGCAACAAAGAACAGGTCTACTATGCCCGCATCACCACCAGGCCAAATAGTACGGGGGGCAAGAATTCGCTCGTTCTGTCTACCGTCAGAAATAACGAGCTGGTGGAAAAGTTCCTGGATTATGAAGTGGAAAAATACCGCATTACGCCGACCCGGAAGGGAGGCCTCGCCCTTGCAGCCTGGGTGCGGCCAACGGACAATATAAGAGATTTGCTTTTTATGGAGTTTGATGAAAACCTGGACTTGAAAACCAAGCAAGGCAATTAAATGAGGGAGAGATTCAAAATAAAAAGAAAAACGGCTTCGTTCCAGGGCAGGGCATTGATTTTCATTTTTGTGATTTCTGGTTTTCTCCTGCTAACCGGATGTCTTAATGAGGAAATCAGTATAGACCTTCCAAAGCCGGGATTGGAGCAAATCCAAATGCACAATTTTAATACCCCATTAAACGGTGGTTCATTGGAAGGATCGGCGCCTGATATTTTTTATTTCTGGCAAAAGGAAGATGGGACTTATGTGTTTATATTGTCCTCCAACAACTATGAGGGTTTCGAAACGAAATGGTTGACGGAATATATACTGGTGACTACGGATGCCAGGGGGATCATTAAAAAAACAGAGGTGAGGAAGTTTCCTGTAAAAAATGGCCGTATAGGGAATTTTGAAAGGGTCTTTGACTCCGGCATTCCTCCCGCCAATTCTCCAGTTGCTTCAGCCCCCCTTTACAGGACCTCAGCTATTGGCCCAAATTACGTAGCGGATGCGAAAGGCATGCTGTATCACATACCGGATGAAACCTGCTTGTGCGCGAATATATTTTTTAACCTTCACCCGGACACCGGGCCAACAACATATTATTCAACCGGAGGTGAGCGTCCATTGGCTCAATCTTTCCGGACTTCGGACGGGGGATTCATTACCATTGGCAGTGTCGGAGCACCCGATTACAATAAATTTTCCGCAAGTGGCAAGCTGGAATTCAAGCAAGCTATGAAATATTGGGAAACAGGGCCCAATTATGTTTATCTGACGGATAAGGACGGGGACTATTATTTCATTACGACCTATCAAGGCCCATTATGGTATAACCTGATCTCTGAAAATACCGCAAGTTCATTTTATCATTTACGTTATACGGACTTTTGGATGCCACCGCAAATAAATATTGAGATCAGGTTCGGTCCGGGAAAGGGACAAAAGGCTCACAGGTTCAACCGGCACTTCGATTTTCAGCCAGGAGGTTCGTGGGAGTACCAGGATTATGTAGATGTTCCTTTTGAAGTGTGGGACGTCACCAACAACCAACAGCTTATGGCTACGTTCCGTGATCAGGGGGAAGACGGGAAGTTTAATCTGGTACCATTGAATATCGATTGGGGCGGCTTCCCGATATTTCCCGGGCCGTTCAATGACGATCCCAGCCAGAGCCAGGAGTGGATAGTTGGCAATAGAATACCCTACTCGGATAAGCCCAACGGCACTATAATGTCGCTTGGACCTTTTGGAGCCTGGGGTTTCGTGCTGATGGGTTACCTGACCGAGGGAGCTACCTGGGATCCGGCCTCTTTACCTTCTTCAACGGTTTCTTTGAAGGTGAGGCCAAGGCCGGGCACTCAGATACTCAAAGTGAATGCCCTTGGCAGCTCGGTGGTAAAGGATAATTATGCGCTGGGCACCGTCCCGCTTCAAAATATGTTTAAAGCGGTTCCCTACCTGGATGGTTCTGCCATACTCATTAATGTACCTAATTTTAATCGTGACTTTCCCGCACTTAATGTGGTAAACCCAGCCACTCAACTTGTCCTTATGGATGCAGCATTTAATCAGAAATTAGCATTGGATATGAAACCCAATCCTGTTGACCGTGCACACCAACTTATATCCAATGAAACAAAGGACCGGATTTTTTACTCGCGCATAACCAGCAATCCGGAAGTCAGTGTTGAAAATGCTTTTAAAGGCTCTATCCTGCTAACTGTGATCCAGGATTTTGCCATAAAGGCGGAGAGGTACCTGGATGAATTCATTCCCTTCAAACTGGAGACTTACCGGATGACGCCCACCCGGGATGGAGGCGTGGCCATTGTAGCCTGGGTACGTCCCACCAAGGACACCCGGGATCTACTCTTCCTGGAGTTGGATGAGAATCTGAACTTGGCGAATAGATAAGTATTTTTGCCGGCGGTCCACTGGCATGAAACAAGCATCACCCATACCGGGCATAAGCCTCAACGTATACAGCAGGGTGCTTGCCCTGCAATATGACAAAGAATCCACGGTCCTGACGGAGGATCCCGGCCTGCGGCAAAGCGCTTATTTTGAAGCCCTGTTATTTTATATCGGCATCGCCTACAACCCCCTGAGGTACAGGGAAGAGATTGCCCTCACCGGAGGGTATTTCTCTGATGCCCAGTCGCATTTATCCGATTTTGAACTTGGCGTTTATTACCATCTGCGGGGTTATCTCTTCACCAAAAAAGGGCCGGATCACTACCACATCGTCTTCGAATCCCTCAACAAAAGCATTGACCACCTCCATGCGGCACGACACAGGGCCGCCCGTTATTATATCGCCAGGGTTTCAGACACCTATGCGCAGGCGCTTCAAACCATCGGTTTTTACAGGGATGCTTTACTGCTGTTTCAGGAATCATTAAAAATCAAGAAAGAATTCAAGGATAAGCCGTCCTTAGCGCTCACACATGGAAACCTGGGCCGTTTAAATTTCAGTATTGGAAATTTTAAACAAGCTGTAAAGCATTTTGACCAGGATCTCAAAATACTGGATAAATCGACAGGGGCAGAAGGCCTGAAATCAGGTATACTAAACCAGATAGCCAACTGCCTGATTGAACTTAAGGATTTTCCCGGCGCCAAAAAATCCATCGATCGCAGCCTTCAGCTTGCAAAAACAGCCGGAAAGGAGTTTGAATTTTTTTCTCAATATGTCTTGGCCTATTATTATCTGCAAATACATGAAACGACCAAATCCAAAGACATCATTTCCATCCTGCGCAAGCTGACCAAGAAAGAAAAAAATGTTCATTATAAAAAAATACTTCATTCCCGCGCTGACTTTTTGAGCGGACTATTGGCTTTATTCAATGATAAACCAGCCTTGGCCAGAGCGTATTTTATTAAAGCAGAAGAAGGATACATCCACGACTTTGCGAATTCCATTACAGAAAAAGCCCACTTTTACTATTATCAGTCGCAGGCACTCGATCAGTCAGGCAATTCTAACGAGTCCTCCATACACTTGAGAAAGGCCATTTCATTACTGGATCAAACCGAAAACACCGGACTGAGAAAAGAATATGAACAAAAGCTCAAGGAGCGCCACAAGGACGGTTGGCTCCTGCACACGGCCGGCCGGTTTATCGGGCAGGACCAGATCGAGATGATCCTGAATGAAACGGGCCGGGAGGGTTTCAGCGGAAAATCCATAGACATCGCCATCCTGTTTTCGGATATCCGCGATTTCACCAAACTCTCGGAAGGCATTGGCGCGAACCGCCTGATTGAGTTATTAAACCGCTACCTCGCCACCATGTCGAAATACATTCATATCCAGGGTGGCATCATTGATAAATACATTGGTGACGCCATCATGGCCTTATATTTTCCCAACAGTTCAAGTAAGTTGTCGGTTGCTGAAAATGCCTGCATATCAGCCTTGATGATGAAGCAGGAGTTAATCCGGTTTAATCGTCAACAATCTGGAAGCCGACATGAAATCCACGCCGGCATAGGTATTAATTACGGGAATTGTGTCTCGGGAATGATCGGCACACCTCAAAAAAGATCCCTGAGCGTGATCGGTGATGCGGTGAATATCGCCTCCCGGATTGAAGGGCTTACCAAAGTGCTGGGGGCATCCATCATTGTAAGCGAATCTGTATACAAATTGCTTCCTGCAAATCACCCTTTCCTGTTGAGGCCACTTGGAAAATATAAATTGATGGGTAAATCCTTACCCGTAGCATTGGCCGAACTGGTGGGTACCGATGATCACTCCAGGGAAATTGATTTGATTAAAAGGGAAATCATCGAAGTGAAAGACGGGCTATCAAAATTCGCTGTAAAAAAATTCCACCAGGCATATATAATTTTTAACAAGCTCCAGGACCAAACCCAAAATCAACCCAGATCAAAGGGATATAAATTTATGTCCGAACACGCAAAAGAACTGATTAAAGGAGGCGTTTCGAAAAGTTGGGACGGAAGTTTTGAGATCATGAACAAATAGAATACAGCTTTCATGACTGCCCACGCTTATAAAAAACCTTGCACCCGAAAATCGGATTCATTTTCATACCATAGAAATTCAACTCTCAATCCTTTAAACTCTTATTCCTTTGATCGCAAGGAAGTTCTCTGTAGGCTGATCCATCCATGAAAGGTAACCGGTGACGATAATAAAGATTGACCAGGTGTGGTTCCGGATTGGCTTCATATCCGATTTATTTATACCCCTCTTTTTATTTTACCGTCAAGAGTATTTATAATAAAAGCATACCCGCAATAAAAGGAATCACATGAACCAGTATGGGTGGGGCGAAAGGACCTCCCCGCATCAATACAAAGCCAAAGGTCCCCAGTGATCCAAAAACTACTGCAGCCCATCCAAACCAGGCCGGAAAAAGACTGCCTGAAAGGGCAGCCAGGCCAAGGAACACCGAGGAAAGGTAAGACAGAACCATATGAACAGCATATAAAGAAACGGACCATTGATGCAACCATTCAAAACTTTCGGGCAATACTTGTGTCCGGACAAAAAAGGAGGCCGCCTGATCCATCACGGTTATCCGGAAGGTCATCATGCAGATGACCAATGGTGCCCCGATTAAAAAAAATACGGCCATCAGCGTGCTCCAAATGGTTTCACCGGATGCCTGCAGGATATCACGGAGAGCAAACAGGGCTATAGCGGTCAGAACCACTCCGGGTATCATCCAACCATGGATCCACATCCATCGTTTTCGCCGTTCAACAAGGACAGGCAGCGTTTTTTCCAGCGGCTGCTGAAAATACATGCGCCAGAATACGGCCCCAACAGTAAATACGGTGCCGCCCAGGATCAACAAGATGGCAGTCAGTCGGGTGTGCGCATCCATACTTATGGTGTTTAATAAAGATGATTTGAGGTTTGAATGAAATGTACTTAAATCCCAGCCAGTTTTACGTGCAATACAACTTTAGTTATTTTCATCAGGTATATTCCCTTAATTCCTTAATTTTTAATTCCCTTAATTTTTTAATTATTCATAATCATCCAGCACTGCCCGCACGCTTCCATGTATGCGGAGCAATTCAACCGCCTCGTCATACGAAATATTTAGCTTTTGCACGATCATGCGCGCGGCCCGGTCTTTCAGTTTCGTGTTTGTCATCTGCATGTCCACCATTTTATTGTCCCTTACCCGCCCAAGGCGGATCATCACGGAGGTACTGATCATGTTCAGGATCAGCTTCTGGGCCGTACCTGATTTCATTCGTGTACTCCCGGTCACAAATTCAGGGCCAACAACCGCGACGACCGGGAAGTCGGCGTTTTCTTCCAATGGCGAACCTGGATTGCAGGTGATGCAGCCGGTTAGGATACCATGGATGCGGCAATCCTTGAGGCCCCAGACGACATAAGGAGTGGTCCCCGATGCCGCAATGCCGATGACCACATCTTTAGGGCTAATATCCCGGGCCTGCAGGTCGAGCCAGGCTTGTTTGGGATCATCCTCCGCATGTTCTACAGACCGGCGGATCGCTGCGTCCCCTCCAGCCATCAGTCCGATCACCAGGTCAAAAGGCACTCCATACGTGGGCGGGCACTCGGACGCGTCCAGGATGCCCAAACGGCCGCTGGTGCCGGCGCCTATATAAAATAAACGGCCACCTTCCTTCATTTTGGCCACGATGGCCTCCACCAAAGCAGCAATTTGGGGAATGCATTTTTCCACGGCCAGGGGGACCATTTTGTCTTCATGATTAATGTGTGTGAGCAGTTCAAGCACTTCCATCTGCTCCAGATTCCTGTATAAAGGACTCTGTTCTGTAATTCGTTCGATCATAATTTCTTAATAAAGGTCAGCCGAGTCATTCCGTTTACAAAAATACAGAGTGGTTAACAAAATGCAGATATTTAGGTGAGTATCCAAATTTCTGCATTTCGATGGCCCCATAATAAGCCCAAAATATCGGGCAAACCCGGAAAAGATAAAAAGCAATATCTTGGATCCTGATATCATTTAAATTGCATCATGTCCTCCGTATTGTTATTATCCATTGTCTTTATTTATTTTATCATCTTATTGGTTGTCGCCTGGTATACTTCCAAAAACTCCACCAACGATTCCTTTTTTATAGGCAATAAAAACTCAAATTGGGTTCTGGTCGCTTTCGGAATGATCGGGACCTCGTTGTCCGGAGTGACTTTTGTTTCTGTTCCCGGAACAGTGGGAACTGCGGGATTTGGATATTTCCAGGTGGTGATTGGATATTTATTCGGCTATCTCGTCATAGGCTACATCCTGCTGCCCTTGTATTACAGGTTGGAGGTTACCTCCATCTACAAGTACCTGCAACAACGCTTTGGAATGAACAGCTACAAATCCGGCGCTTTGTTTTTTATTATTTCCCGTATCCTGGGAGCAACAGCCAGATTGTTTTTAGTTATAAATGTCTTACACCTGTTTATCCTAAAGCCTCTGGGAGTCCCGTTTTTCCTAACCACTTTCGTGATTTTGCTCATGATCCTGTTGTACACTTACGAAGGAGGCGTTAAAACCATTGTGTTTACCGATACCTTACAGACCAGTTTTATGATACTTGGTTTGGTGGTCTGTATCGGTTATTTACTGAATCACATGGGTGTTGGGTACTCGGAAGTCATGTCGGAACTGAAACAGGCCAACCTGACCCGCATCTTCAATGGGGATCCCAACAGCCCATCCCATTGGCTTAAGCACTTGCTCGGCGGCATGTTTATTGCTATCACCATGACCGGCCTGGACCAGGAAATGATGCAAAAAAACATCAGTGTGAGAACGCTACGTGATTCGCAAAAAAACATGCTTACTTTCAGCATCATCTTAAGTATTGTTAATTTCTTATTCCTTTTTATGGGGGGTCTGCTCTACCTGTTTGCCCAGAAAAACAATATCCAGGTCCTTTCCGACGATTTATTTCCAACCGTTGCCCTGAATCATATGCCTTCGTTCACCGCAATCATTTTTATTATCGGGCTGATCTCCGCTTTGTTCCCGAGTGCGGATGGGGCATTGACCGCGCTGACCTCCTCATTTTGCATTGATATCCTGGGCATTCAGCGCAGGCAGGACCTCACCGAAACTCAAAAGCGAAAAACAAGGCAATTGGTGCACCTTTCGTTCGCCCTGGTTTTTTTAGGACTGGTTATGACTTTCAAATGGATAGACAATAAATCCATCATCGATGTGATCCTGAAGGTCGCAGGATTTACTTATGGCCCCTTGCTGGGTTTATTCGCTTTCGGAATATTGACCAAAAGGAAAATAAATGAATCCTGGGTGCTTGCGGTCTGCATCCTTTCCCCACTGATCATTTTGGGTATTGATTTTATAAACAATATTGAGTGGTATCAGAGACAACTCAAATTTTCAGATGCCTCTGTTTCAGGCATTAAAGCCTGGTCGAGCCAGATTTTTGGTCCTTTCAAGATAGGTTATGAATTATTAATCTATAATGGTCTGATTACCTTTTTTGGATTGTGGCTGATTTCCGGGAAAAAGGACTAATGTCCGAAATACCAAAGTCGGAAGACAGGGTCCGTTTTCGGAAAGTATATTTTTCGACTGCTTGCCATCAGCCACCCTCACTAGAACTCACACAGATGACTGTTATCCTTTAACCATCGCTCACAGGTTTGATACTCGGGCATGGCTTTGGCCACCAGGGCCCAGAAACGCGGACCATGATTGTGTTCCACGAGGTGGGCGAGTTCATGAATGATGACGTAGTCCATGACCACCCCGGGCGCGAAGAGAAGGCGGGCGGAAAGATTGATATTTCCCTTGCTGCTGCAGGAGCCCCAGTTTGACTGATTGAGTTTGATGCGAACCGTTTGGATGGGACGGTTAAAGGTCTTGCGGTTCAATTCCCGGACCCGGGATTCAATCATTTCATGGCAATCGTTGGCAATCAGGCGACTTACCAGGTATTTGATGGTTTCATTTTTTTCTTCCTCGCTACCTGGAGCGAGTTGCAGCTCTATGAGTTGTCCTTTCAGAAGGGCTTTGTTGGTTTTACCCTGATGGTCCAGCATGTAAAGCACATATTGCCTGCCGGCTACCCGAATCACCTCACCGTGCCGGTACAGGCGGGTATAAAAATGGTGGATCAGGCCGGGTTTACGTTTGAGCTGGTCGATCACCCATTTTTTGCTGTTTTCAATATGTTTCGAATTCTCCGCAGCGGCCAGGGTCCAGGGAAGGCGGAGGGTGACCGACTTCCGGCTAAAAGCGACCCGGACGGTCCTCCTTTTTTCCCGTATGATGACGAAAGGAATACGGTGACCTGTATAGTCTATAAACGTTTCTTCCTGCAGCGGGGTCATGTATGCACGGCCAAATTAACCCTTTTTACGGGCAAATTCTTTCATCGTATCCACCAGGACCTGTACACTCTCTGTGGGCATGGCATTGTATATGGATGCCCGGAAACCACCTACGGAACGATGCCCCTTCAGATTGACACAGCCGGCATTTTTAGCATCTGCGGCGAATTCGTTTTCAAGGGTTTCATTGTCCGTAACAAAACATACGTTCATCAATGAACGGTCCTCGGTGGCTACCGTACCCTTAAAAAGCGGGTTGGCATCGATTTCATCATAGAGGAGCTTTGCCTTGTGGCGGTTGATCTTTTCCATGGCCTCCAAACCACCCAGGTTTTTAATCCAGCGCAGGGTCAGCATGCTCACGTAAATGGGGAATACGGGCGGAGTATTGTACAAGGAATTCTCGGAAATGAACGTTTTGTAATCGAGCATGGGTGGCATGTGGTGGCTGAGGTCGGTGCGGACCATGTCCTTCCGGATAATGACCATGGTCACCCCGGCGGCCCCTGCATTTTTCTGGGCGCCGGCATAGATCAGCCCGAATTTTTCAACCGGAATGGGCCTGCTGAATATATCCGAAGACATATCGCAGACCATCGGGACCGGCACATCCGGCCAGGCATGCAACTGGGTGCCGAAGATGGTATTGTTGCTTGTAAGATGAAGAAACCGGGCATCCGGTGGCAGGGCACTCAGATCTTTAGGGATAAAGGAATAGTTTTTATCCTTGGAAGAAGCAATGACTTTGATATTACCATACGCTTTGGCCTCTTTGATGGCTTTATTGGCCCAGGTCCCGGTATCGGTATATGCCGCGGTATCGCCCTCATTCAGGAGGTTCATGGCCAGCATAAAAAACTGGGTGCTGGCCCCTCCGGTGGTAAAAAGTACATGATAATCATCCGTCAGCCCAAGCAATTCTTTGGTCAGGCTGATGGCTTCGTCCAGTATGGCCACGAAATCCGATCCACGGTGGGAAATTTCCAGGATAGAAAGACCGGAATGGTTGTAATCAAGAATTGCCTGTGACGCTTCCTGAAGCACCGGAGCAGGCAGGACAGCCGGGCCCGGATTAAAATTGTGTTTTTTCATAATTGCACACCTAAAGGGTTATCTATTTGGCAGGCAAAGGTAGTCGAAAGGCTTATGTCGTCATCCATGAAAGTTGGGTAGAGATTGTTATTTTGAAGGGGGCACAGTAATCTCTACTTTAGCAGGAATTAAACCGGCTTGCCATGTTTTATAAAATAGCGGTATCCTTCGCGATGATCCTGATGATCCCCCTGCTGCTACCATCGCAAATTCCGCCCAATTACGATGAATCCAGGGTGGGCGCTTACACCCTGCCAGAACTACTGGTTACCGAACGGGGAAAAAAAATCCGCACGGCAAATGAATGGGAACAACTCCAAAGGCCGGCTCTACTGGAAAAGTTTACTACCCAAGTTTACGGAAGGATACCCGGCCGGCCTAAAAACCAACACTTTGAACAAACTTCCCTGGATGAAAATGCCCTGGAAGGCAAAGCCATCCGGAAGGAGATTACCTTGTATTTCACAGATGGCAACCAGGGGCCCGGGCTTCACCTGCTTCTTTATCTTCCCAAAAAATCATCAGGACCGGTCCCTGTTTTTGTTGGGCTCAATTTTCAGGGGAATCATTCCACCCAGGGCGATCCGGGCATAACCATCACGGATAATTGGAAAAGCCTGCACCCCGGCCTCCTGGACCCTGAGCGGGGAGGCCAGGCCCGACGGTGGCCGGTCGAAGAAATCCTTAAAAGCGGTTACGGGCTGGTCACCGCGTATTATGAAGAACTTGAGCCCGACCATCCCGAAGGCTGGCGCCAGGGAATCCGAAATAACCTGGGGCAGGAACTGCACATCAAACCTCATGAATGGGGGGCCATCGGTGCCTGGGCCTGGGGACTGAGCAGGATCATGGATTACCTGGAATCGGAACCTGTAGTGAATGCAAAACAAGTCGTTCTTACCGGCCATTCACGCCTGGGCAAGGCCGCATTATGGGCCGGGGCGAATGACCAGCGGTTTGCCGCAGTAGTATCCAACGATTCGGGAGAAGGCGGAGCGGCATTGGCCCGCCGAAACTTCGGGGAGACCATCCTGCGGATCAATACCGCTTTTCCGCACTGGTTTATAGATGCTTATAAAACCTATAATCATTCGGTGGACCAGCTGCCGGTAGACCAGCATATGTTGCTCGCCCTGGTGGCACCCCGCCCCTTGTATGTAGCCAGTGCGTCGGAGGACCAATGGGCTGATCCCATGGGAGAATTTCTAAGTGCTAAACATGCTGAGCCGGTATACGCCCTTTATGGCAAAAAAGGCCTGATGACGGACCACCAGCCCCCTGCAGACCAGCCGGTTGGAGAAACCATCGCTTACCACTTAAGGACAGGCCCACACGATATTCTCCTTTATGACTGGCGGCAATACCTCCGTTTTGCCAACCGCCATTTTAAATACCAGGGTGCAAAATGAATTTCATAAAAATAACCGACAAGATCCATACTGAAGGTGTTTCGATTGGCATGATCCCCATCGTCCTGATCCTTGGAGTAATGGTCTTTTTTTCCTGCGATATGGGCCGGGAAAAAAATTATTCCCGCTGGGACATTTACCGGGGCAGCCCGGATGCTTTGCAATATTCTTCCCTCCGCCAGATAGATACTTCGAATGTGCATCTGCTCCAACCGGCCTGGATCTTCCATACCGGAGACTCGGGCGGCAGGACGACCATCGAATGCAATCCCATCATTATAGAAAATAAAATTTACCTTACTTCACCCGGCCTTCTCCTGTTCGCCCTGGACGCTGCCAGTGGGCGGGAAATCTGGAGATTTGAACCGCCTGAATCCGGAGCAGGAGGCGGAATAAACCGGGGTGTAACCTATTATAAAACCGCGGACAGTGCCCGCATCTTTCTGCCCGCCGGCCATCACTTGTATGCGATCGACGCTGGCACCGGCAAACCTGTTCTATCTTTTGGACAAAATGGAAAAATTGATTTAAGAACCGGCCTTGGAAAGGATACCGCCAGAATATCCGTTTCATTGACGACACCGGGAATTATTTATAAGAACCTGATCATTATCGGATCAGCCACGGGCGAAGGTTATGAGGCCTCACCAGGCCATATCAGGGCATACGATGCCGGCACAGGGGCCATGGCCTGGATCTTTCATACCATTCCCCAGGAAGGCGAGTTCGGCCATGAGACCTGGGACTGGGTAGAAGGTGAAAATTATGGAGGCTCAAATAATTGGGGTGGCATGAGCCTGGATGAAAAAAAAGGTGTTGTTTATGTTTCAACTGGTTCGCCAACCTATGATTTTTATGGGGCAAACCGGGTCGGCCAAAACCTATTCGGCAATTGTATACTGGCCCTGGATGCGGCCACGGGAACCCGGAAATGGCATTACCAGGCCGTACACCACGATATCTGGGACTACGACTTGCCCTGCGCCCCCACCCTGGCAGATATAACCTGGGGGGGAAAAGAGAGAGAGGTATTGTTCCAGCCGACCAAGATGGGTGAACTGATTGTCCTGGATAGAAATACAGGAGAGGCCCTTTTACATCCGCGGGAAAAAGCCGTACCAGGATCCGCCGTACCCGGAGAAGTGCCATTCTCTACTCAGCCCGACGGCCAGGGCATCCGCCTCACCAGGCAGGGCTGGGATACAGGTCATCTGACCGATATCTCGGATTCTGCCAGGGTATATGTGGCCCTGGAGGCAACAAAATACCAGGCGGGAGGACTTTATACCCCACCTAGCCTTCAGGGGACTATCGGGATGCCGGGTACCCGGGGCGGGATGTTGTGGGGCGGCATTTCTTTCGATCCGGTGAACCGCATCGCTTTTGCCAATTGTAATGATTTTGCCATGATCTTTCAGGTCCAGAAAGTGGTACCCCCCGGAGGAGGCGTTGCCTCAATCCTGGCCAGGGGGCATAATACCTATATGTTGAATTGCACCAATTGCCATGGCGTCGACCGGAAGGGGCAGAACCTGGCTGTCCCAATGTTAACGGACCTTGGTAAAAAGTATACTAAGGCATCATTGACCCGGATCATTACCGGTGGAAAAGGCTTGATGCCTGCCTACCCTCAGTTTTCCGAATCGGACTTGAATGCTTTAGCCGCTTTTTTGCTGGACGAAAAAACGGAAACCGGGGAGCAAGCAGCTCAGCATCCGAATCGTACAACCGGAAAATTGGAAAGATATGTGCTCCGGAGTTATAAAATCCTAACTGACCAGGATGGATATCCGGGAGTGCGTCCTCCCTGGGGCACGCTCAATGCCGTGGATATGACTACAGGAACGGTAAAATGGAAGGTGCCCCTGGGTTATTATCCTGCACTCCGGGACAAAGGCCTGGCTCCAACCGGAACCCAGAATTTTGGAGGATGTGTAGCTACTGCGGGGGGACTTGTCTTTATAGGAGCCACGGCGGATGAAAGATTCAGGGCTTTCCGGGCATCGGATGGAAAAGAATTGTGGTCATATCCATTGCCGGCAGGAGGTTATGCCACTCCATCCGTCTACCAGGTCAATGGTAAACAATATGTAGTCATTGCTGCAGGTGGCGGAAACCGGAATGGGACGCCCTCTTCGGATGCTTATATGGCCTTTGCTTTGCCGGAGTGATTTGCCATTCAGTATTCATTTTGTATCTAAAAATTTGAAAATATCGACATAAGCAGATGCCATTTGCTCCTGGTTTGGATAATGTTGTCCATTTTCAACGTAAACCACTTTATTTTTTAATCGGTTTGACTCCATCAGAGGTATAAACTTAGTGAATGTGAAATGTGGTATTTGGGTATCTTGTCCACCCGACCATAAATAAAATCCCGGGTCATTTTTATCGAAATAAGTAATGGCCTGAGCTTTTTGAATGATGGCTGCTTTACTCAGTTTGCCATCTGGAGGAAACAGTGCCTTTCCCACTTTTTGAAAAAGGTCTTTATATTCAGGTTCGCCCCAGTTGGTAAAAACATGCTCAACCGTTTCAAATCCATCTACAGGCCCTGAAAAATCAATAATCCCTCTTATTTTAAGTTTAGAGTTAACTTGAAAAGGATTGTTTTGATTATTTTGTGAGAGTCCGAGAGTTGCGGCGATTGAT
>CAYOPD010000015.1:0-21038 GCA_964405735.1 uncultured Saprospiraceae bacterium
TTGTTGGATGAAATGGATGCCACCTGCTGGATTTTATTAAAATCATCCCCAATCACCTCGGTCTGATTTTTTAATTCATTCACGATGTGCCGTACTCCTTTTTCGATGCCTCTTTTCAGATCCATGGGATTGGCGCCTGCAGCCACATATTTCATCCCCGCGGTCACCATGGCCTGGGCCAGTACCGTTGCGGTTGTGGTCCCATCGCCTGCCAGGTCTGCGGTTTTGGAGGCCACTTCCTTGAGCATCTGGGCACCCATATTCTGTACGGCATCTTCCAGTTCCACTTCTTTGGCGACCGTGACTCCGTCTTTGGTGATCAGAGGTGCGCCGAAACTCTTCTGGATAACTACGTTGCGGCCTTTGGGGCCGAGGGTGACTTTTACGGCATTTGCCATAGCATCGATGCCCGCTTTCAGTCTCTCCCGGGCATCTGCATTAAAGCTTATTTGTTTAGCCATTTTATATAAATTTTATTCTTTGAAAAATGATGTAATGTTATTTCCCAATAGTTAGAGGATGACCAGGATATCGTCTTCACGCATGATCAGATAGTCCTGCCCGTCGTGGTGTAATTCCTGGCCGGAATATTTTCCGTACAAAACAACATCCCCCACGGCAACCGTCATCAGGTTGCCATCCTTGCCCGGACCAACGGCGATCACTTCGCCACGCTGGGGCTTCTCCTTCGCAGTGTCCGGGATGATGATACCACCTTTGGTTTTTTCCTCGGCCGGTGCCGGTTTTACAATAACTCTGTCATTGATAGGCTTCATATTTTTGAAATTTTATTAAGTATTTAACAATTTATTTTTTACTTGTCTTAGCATTTATTATGCCATCGGGTGTCCAACTGACAATTTTTCCGGGAAAGCCATTGGAGGGGCCGTAACATGATATTTATTTGTTTGGACTGTCAGTGTAGCCCAAATCAACTGAAGAATTGGCAGAACCTTATTGGGTAATGGTGGTGGCTTCCGGTGAGGCGACAAACATAGCGGTGATGATACACAGCACAAAAAGCGCTGCGATCAGCCCCCAGGTGAGCTTTTCAATAAAGTCGGTTGAGCGGGCTACGCCGAACAACTGATTGGCGCCCTGGCCCCCGAAGGTGGAATCAATACCGCCTCCTTTGGGGTTTTGGATCAATACTGCAAGGATCAAAAGCGCAGAAACAATACCAATGAGGATAATCAGAAAGGTAATCATAATGAATTTTCAGCCTTTAATTTTTCAATTTTGGCTGCAAAAGTAGCGCTTTTCTCAGGATATTCCAATGACAGTCTTTCATAAAGCAAAATTGCCTCCAGGTATTGACCCTGCCTAGCCCACAGGTCAGCGAGGCTCTCACTGCCCATTAAAGCTTTCGGGTCAAGGCTTTCTTCAATCAGCCGGTTCACTTCGTCCAGAGGGCCCGGATGGCCCGTATCTGATGGGGATGTGTGCGGTTCCGGCGAACAGGGGGGCAGACTCTCCAAATAGCGGATAAACCCCGAAGCTTCATAGGGGTAAAGTTGGAAAAGCGGTGAAGCAGAAAGATCTTCAATTTCGGGATATTGTGATTTTCCCAAACCTTTCGATACCGGTGACGATGAATCGGCGGCGACCGGAAGATCAAATACCGGAGGCTCCAGGACAGGGCTGTCCTGTTCATGCCTGTAAGCCCATACTGCAGCCAGGTCCAACCGGGAGGAGAGATCCGTATCCGTGGACCAACCAGCCCCATGGCCCTGTTTTTTTTCGTATACCCGTTTCAGGGATTCCAGGTAAGGATAGGTGTTGACCAGCTTATTGATTTCTTCCAGTGTCAACTGATCAAGAGATTCAGGATGCTGCAAATGATATAATAGATCCTCCATCTTCATCTCTTGTTACAAATGTAGTTAAGGGCTACCAATCACCAAACGCTTTGTTAAAAATATCTTCAACCAACTGATTGTTTATTCTTTCCACCAGGCTTTCCTGAATGTCGAGCAAATTGGTCCTGCCGTCAAACTCCTGGAAATAACTGAAGGACTGGTTCCAGTTCTTTGTTTCATCCCTCCGGTTTTCAAAGGATACCTGCACACTGATCGTCAGGCGGCTCAGGGCCGAAGTGTTGTCCGCGGTTGGAGCTTGCGAAACCACGCTGAAATCGCGGATATTGCCCGAAAAGGTGAGGTCCGGATCGGTTTCTATAAATTTTAAGCGGGACTCCCTGCGAATCTTGTCTTTTAATTTTTCAGAGAAGGAAATGGCCAGGGTGACCGGCCCGTTGTCGGCCCTGTTTTCAAAAGGAAGTACGGTGAAAGAAGTGATGGAAGGATCGATGGACGTGCTTTTGAATGAATAACAGGCTTCCTGCATGAAGCAGCATCCCAGGACCATGAGGTACAATGGAAACGGGTTCATACGGATCGTTGCAAACCGCATTGTCATTTAATCGTCCAGATTGTATTGTTTTATTTTACGGTAAAGGGTACGTTCACTGATGCCCAGTTCCCTGGCGGCTTCTTTTCTCCGGCCTTTGTGTTTGTTCAGGGCTTTGCCAATCAGGTCTTTTTCCATTTGCTCCAGAGACAGGGGCTCCTCGACCACAATGGATTTCGGGCTCAGGGTCACCTTAGGTTCTAATTTTTCAAGGATCACGGGCCTGTTCATTCCTTCCGGTGAGGCCAGGGTGTCTGAAGCGGATCCCGCGGGAATGGAATAGGCCTTTTCCCTCCAGGTACCGGGTTCCGGAGACCAGGCTTTTTCCGTGATCGGGGCGATAAGGTCCGGCATCTCAAGATTATTCCGCCGTATGAGCTCAAAGAACAAGGTTTTCAGTTCGTTCATGTCCTTTTTCATATCAAAAAGGATCTTGTAAAGGATTTCCCGCTCGTCAAAGCGCCCGTCCCCGGCCCGGCCAGTGACCAGGGACAACTGGCCCGACTGGCTGCCAGGCATGTGTTGCATCAGGATATCCTTGGTGATCAGGCGGCTTTCTGAAAGGACCGAAACCTGTTCTGCAAAATTTTTAAGTTCCCGGACATTTCCCGGCCAACTGTATTGTACGAGGATGTCCCTGGCTTCTTCGTCCAGCTCCACCGGGGTGGTTCCATACTTTTCCGCAAAATCAACCGAAAACTTCCTGAACAGCAGGTAAATGTCTTCCCTTCTTTCTTTCAGGGATGGCACGTGAATGGGAACGATGTTGAGCCTGTAATACAGGTCTTCCCTGAATCGGTCCCGGTGAATTCTTTCAATGAGGTCCACATTGGTAGCGGCAAGAACACGCACATTGGTACGCAACACTTTGGAAGATCCTACCCTGAAGAATTCCCCGCTCTCCAGGATTCGCAGGAGGTAGGCCTGGGTGTCCTGAGGCATTTCTGCAATTTCATCCAGAAAAATGGTGCCGCCGTCTGCGGTTTCAAAATACCCCTTTCGTTCTCCGGTTGCACCGGTAAAAGAGCCTTTTTCATGTCCAAACAATTCCGAATTGATGGTGCCCGGCGGAATGGCTCCGCAATTGACCGCGATGAATTTGTTGTGTTTTCGTTTGCTGAGGGAATGGATGATCTGGGAGAAAATTTCTTTGCCTGTGCCGCTCTCTCCGGTAATCAGGACGGTAAGGTCGGTATCGGCTACCCGGACGGCGATCTCGAGGGCTCGCTCCAGGTCTTTGGAATTGCCGATGATACCGAATCGCTGTTTTATGGTTTGTACCGAAAACTGTGTCACGGATGCGGTGTGTTTAGAATCTTGCCTAAAAGGGTAGCGCTGTTGGCGTCCAGGATTTTTACGAGAACATAGTCTCCAGGGCCATAACCAGGGGATTTTGGGAAAACCACCATTTTATTCTGGGTATTTCTTCCTTTGAAGTCGGCCGGTGATTTTTTTGAATCGCCTTCAATTAAAACCTTAAAAATCCTGCCGATGTCGTTCCGGTTGTTTTCAAGGGACAAACGGTTTTGAAGCGCGACTACTTCAGCCAGCCTTGATTTCTTGATCTCGAAGGGCACATCATCAGCCAGTTTCCGGGCAGCCGGTGTACCCGGCCTCTCGGAATAGGCAAACATATAGGACATGCTGTAACCGGCAAATTCCATCATGGACAGGGTATCCCGGTGCTCCTCCTCCGTCTCCGAACAAAAACCGGTGATGACGTCGGATGAAACCGCGCAATCAGGAAGGATGGTCCTGATGGCCTGGAGGCGGTCCATATACCATGCCCGGTCATAAGTCCTGTTCATCAGTTCCAGGATTCGGCTGTTGCCGGACTGAACGGGCAGGTGTATGTATTTACAAATGTTTTCATAGGCTGCCATCGTATGCAGCACTTCATCGGTGATGTCCTTAGGGTGGGAGGTAGAAAAACGTACCCGTAGGTCGGGGTGGATTTGAGCCACCATGCTCAGCAGGTTTGCAAAAGAAACGACCTGACCGTTTTCAGGATTTTTCCATTTATAGGAATCTACGTTCTGGCCAAGCAGGGTGACTTCGCGGAAACCCCTTTCAAAAAGCGTACCTGCCTCGGCTATAATGCTGAAAGCGTCCCGGCTGCGCTCCCGGCCCCGGGTATAAGGAACCACACAAAACGAACACATGTTGTCACAGCCCCGCATGATGCTGATGAAGGCGGTCACTCCATTGGAATCCAGCCGGACCGGGCTGATATCCGCATAAGTCTCTTCCCTGGAAAGGAACACATTGAGCCCTTTTTGGCCGTCCTGGGCACCTGCGATGAGCCCTGGTATGGAACGGTACGCATCGGGCCCTACCACGAGGTCTACCAGTTTTTCCTCATCAAGCAGCTGGCTTTTCAGCCTTTCGGCCATACACCCCAGGATGCCAATGAGCATTCCCGGACGGGCACCTTTTAACTGGTCAAATGCCCTTAGCCTTTTACGGATCGTCTCTTCGGCTTTTTCACGGATGCTGCAGGTATTTAGCAATACCAGGTCGGCCTGCTCCAATTCCCGGGTGGCTCCATAACCCTGGCCTTCCAGGATGGAGGCCACGATTTCGCTGTCGGAAAAATTCATCTGACAGCCATAACTTTCGATATAGTATTTAAGCCTGTGCAGGGTATTGCTTTCGCGTGAATAGACCTCACCCTGACGCTGTTCGTCAATGCTTTTTTCCGGGACACTCGTTTCTGTCATTCTTTGTTTTCAGACCGGCAAAATTAAGGCATTTATGCCAAAATGGCAGCACCGGTCTTCCTTTATAATTGATTAATTTTGTAATTCTGTATGCGGAAATTCGGCTTGATAGGTTATCCATTGACCCATTCATTTTCAAAAAAGTATTTTGCCGAAAAGTTTATCCTGGAAAAAATTGATGACGCCGTCTATGATTTGTATCCCATGCCTGCCATCGAGGAATTTCCGTCCCTGGTAACTCGGATTGGTCCGGAATTGAGAGGGCTCAATGTCACCATTCCTCATAAAAGAGCGGTCATTCCTTTCCTGGATAGCTTATCAACCGCCGCCCGGGCGATCGGCGCAGTCAACACGGTTGTATTCCAGGATGGAAAAACGATGGGCCACAATACCGATGCGATTGGTTTTGAAGAAAGCCTGCGGTCATGGTACGAAGCCCGAAGCGCTCAGGCTCTGGTGCTGGGAGACGGGGGTTCAGCCCAGGCCGTCAAATATGTATTGCTCAAACTCGGAATCCCTTTTCAAACCGTTTCGAGACAAAAAAAGGAAGGGGCCATCACCTACGACAAACTTGATGCCGGCAGGCTGAAGGCTTGCACCCTGATCGTAAACACCACTCCCCTGGGCATGTATCCAAACGTGGAAACCTGTCCGCCCATAGACTATTCCGTCCTGGGCACAGGTCATTTTCTCTATGACCTGGTATACAATCCGGAGAAAACCACATTCCTTGCCAAAGGAGAAGCCAGGGGATGCAGGATTATAAATGGACTGGATATGCTTCACCGCCAGGCAGAAGCGGCCTGGCTGATCTGGAACCGCTGAAAAAATATGGCAAACTCACTTGATTTTTCGAATACGGAAATTGCTTTCGCCAGCAAGACCGATCAGGAGTTGAAAGAAACCCTGCGATTGTTTAAATTGATGAAAAACCCCAATCTTGTGAAATTGGGATCGGGCCTGGCCATGCTCATGGTCCGGCTGAAATTACCCATGCTTGATCCGCTCATAAAAGCGACGGTGTTCCGGCAGTTTTGCGGGGGGACCAACCTGCTTGATTGTCAAACAACCATCGACCGGTTATATAAGAACAAAACCTTCAGTGTGCTGGATTACGGGGCCGAAGCCAAGGATTCGGAAAAGGATTTCGACCATACCCTGAATGAAATCCTGAAGACCGTCCAGTTCGCTGCTGCCAATGCCTCCGTTCCGGTAGTGAGCCTCAAGATTTCATCTTTGGCGAGGAATGCCTTCCTTGAAAAATGGCAAGGTAAAAACCCCCTGGACCAGGCCGAAGAAGCCGAACTTGCAAAAATCAGAAAACGCCTCAACCGGATTCTGCATCTGGCTTCGGATATGGGGGTTGGTGTATTTATTGATGCCGAAGAATCCTGGGTGCAGGATGCCATGGACACCCTGGTCGAAGAATTGATGGAAACCTACAATAAAAAAAAGGTCGTAGCCTACAACACTTACCAGATGTACCGCACCGACCGGCTCGAAGTGTTGAAGAAAGCCTTTGAAAAATCGCAGAACCGCAATTATTACCTCGGCGCCAAGATTGTGCGCGGAGCTTATATGGATAAGGAAAGAAAACGGGCCGCAGATCAGGGTTATCCCAGCCCCATTTATGCTACCAAAGAGGAAACCGATGAAGCCTTCAACGAAGCGATTCGTTTCTGTGTCGAACACTATAACCGGATTTCGTCCTGCAATGCATCACACAATCTGGAAAGCTGCATGCTCATGGCTACTCTGATCACGGAAAAACTGATCCCCCGCAACCACAGCCACCTCAATTTTTGCCAATTGCTGGGCATGAGCGACAACATCACTTTCAACCTGGCATACCATGGTTTCAACGTAGCCAAATACGTGCCATACGGCCCCATCGTCGAAGTCATCCCATTCCTGATACGCCGGGCGGAAGAAAATACGTCCATTACCGGCGAGGTAGGCCGCGAACTGGCTCTGATCCGGGAAGAAGTGAACCGAAGGGGGATGAAATAAATCCCGGATCAACGGGCGATGGCTTTCGCTTTTTCCAGCAGCCAGCCCTGGTTGACCACGGCAGGGGTGGATTTAATTTCTTCAAGGGTCCTGAGTCTGGCCGCTTTGTCCTGGTATTTTACGCGGCTCAATCGTTTAACGTATTTTATAAAATTAGAATACCGTTGTTTTTTGGCCGGGGTCATATCTTTCTGGTGGCGGTTGAGAAAGGTTCTGAAACTTTCGGCCAGGGAGGCCATGGCTGGCCATTCTTCCACCTCATAATAAGTGGCCAGGAGCAAGACCTTTGAATCCAGGTTATAGGTCAATTCGTCAAATTCGACATCCTGCAGCTTTTGAATAACCAGGCCAAACTGGTTCTGATTAAAATACAAACGTGCCAGGGAGAAGGTGACCAGTGTATTTTTCTGATCCCTGGGAATGATGTTCTGGTACTCCTCAATAAATTTTTCCGTCCAGGTAAATTCCTTGGTACGGATGCCCGTGATCACGATATTGAGGAAATGACCGGGATGGAAGGTATTGTTGGGGAAAACCAGGTCGTGTTTCAGGCCATACTTATACCATTCCAGCGATTCGAATTCAAATTCGGTACGGCCCTGGTTGCGTTGCAGGGTAGTGAAATTGATCATTTCCTTAAAGATGTCCACAGCTTCCTGCTGGGGAAATTTATCCAGGTGGCTCAATACCGCTTGTTTCAGGCCGGGATACAAATGGCCCGGATCCTTCTGGTTTTTAATCTGGTAGATTTTATAATACAGGCTGATTTCGGGATGATCAAGATAGGCATCCTGCTGCACAATATGGATGAGTTGCGCTTCCAGGTCAATCCGGATGGGAAGATTAAAGTCTATACGCCGGGTGACGGCGTTCACGAGCTGTTTGGTTTTTTCGGCGATGTAAAAAAGGTCGAGCACTTCATGGATGGTCTCCAGGTTTGACTGGGATTCCATATTGATCTCATATTCCTTTAAATCGTAAAGGTTTCGCTGGAAAAGAAAATGCTGAAGATGATAATCGGAGGAAGGGTTTTCATTTTTTTTTAAATCGTCGCCGGCCTTGCTCAGGATGGATTTATAAAGAAGGGTCAGTTTGTTTTCGTAGACGGATTCGAGCAGCAGATTGTTGGCCAGCAATGGTTTTTTTTCCAGTTGCTCATTGATCAGAAATCGTTCGATAAGGTTCATGAGCTCGTTGCACCATTTCCGCCAACGGGGATCGTGAAAAGCCTGATCCGGCATCAGTGTTTTCCAGATCCTGAGTTTGTCAACCTGCTCCGGGATGCTCAGGCTTCCTTCGCGCACCAGGGTCCTGTAGAGCCCGAGCACCTGAGGATTGGCATTGAAATAAGGGGATTCTAAAAAACGCTGCAGTTTGTTGAGCTCGTTTTTCGAGAAATGGGCCAGAACCCGAACAAACTTTAGCTCCTTCATATGTTAACAAATGAAAACAAATAGAATATAAAAATTAAAAATTATTAATTACTTATATATTAATTTTATTTTGAATGTGTTAATTTTATATATAGAAAAAATATATGTTTATTTTTTTGATTTACAATTTATGCCTATCTTGCCCACTCAATTATATAGTCGCTAATATAATATAATGAACCGAACCTTACAGTCTCTCTCTGTTTCATTATTATTTGTCCTGATAGGGACCAATCTGGCGGCTCAATCCTGGAATAATAAAACGATTTGTTCACCCGATTTTATCATCGTACAGTCGGGCAGTGGCGCTTCGCTGAATGTACTGGCCAATGACATTTCATTATCCGGATCTCAGGTTTCCCTGAAATCCATTTCGTATAGTGATCAGGTTTCAGCATCCATTGAAGGAGGGAGTATACGGTTCACCACGTCTTCGACGGCTGAAGGATTAGGGCACCTGATTTATACTGCATGCGACGCCCTGGGCCATTGCGGCGTCGGTGAAGTTTCTATTCTTATTGTTGATCCCAGCCGCGCGGTGTATTCCGATACCGTATATCACGCAGTTGCAAAGAGCAGTTCTTTCCATTTTTATTTGCCGGAGAAAGGTTTTCAACTCAAATCAAAGCCGGCACATGGCCTGCTTGCCAAAATCGACGACTACCAATATGAATACCATCCCCTGGGCAGTCACGGAGCCCGTGACCTGCTGGTCTTCGAATCGGGGAGAAAACGCAAAGTTTTCGATGTGACCCAGGTCGACCGGCCTGTTAAAAATCAGTTCATTTTTGACGACATCGTTTACCTGAATAAAAATACATCTCGGTGGTTCTCTTCCCTGCAAAATGATCTTGCCCTTTCAACCATCACCCAATTCACCCAACCTGCAAATGGCCGCGTAAGCCTCAATCCCGACCAGACGTTCACCTTTACCGCCGATTTTGACTTTGAAGGAATCAGCCGATTTGAATATACGGCCTGCAATGCTTCCGGATGTGAGACCGCTGCGGTTTACCTCTATGTCAGCGATTTTCTTCCAAGAGAAGATCTCAGCCCCGCTTTCCGTACGGCAGAGGGCAGGTCCCTGGTCATTCCCTACCAGGTCCCGATCGACGATTATGAATTCAGGATCATTACGCCTCCCCAGTTTGGCACCCTTGATTTTTATTCCGGGCAGGTCAGTATAAACCTGGAATGTGAACAGGCGGAGGTCACCAATCCTCTGATCTATACACCCTTTCCCGGTTTTATCGGGAACGACCGTTTTGTGGTCAATTTCTGTTTGAAAACCGGCACCAAACAATGCGCCCCGGTATTGATCAAAGTGGAAACTTATAGAGAAACCATCTGCCGGCCGGCCTCCGAATTTGTATGGCCAGGCGATGCCAATACCGATGGCCTCGTGGACCTCAAAGACCTCAATACCGTCAGCACACTGATCGGTACGGAAGGGCCACCAAGGGTAGAGGGCAATACGGCATGGACCAACCAATTTTCCCGGGACTGGAACAGGACGACCGCATTAGGCGCGATCAACGCCAAACACGCCGATGCCAACGGGGATGGCCTGGTGAATTCGGCAGATGCACTGGTAATTATTCAAAACTACAACCAGTCCAATAAAATCATTCCGCAGGGTGTGTTCTTTTTTGATCCGGCACTTTCCACGTCTTCACCGGTAGCTGAGATCATTGCCCCAGGAGATGATGCCGTGATCCAACTGGCCTTTGGAAATCAGGACAACCTTCTTTATGATGTGGAAGCCATCAGTTTTGACCTGGAATACAACGATGAGTTACTTGGCGAAGAGGATATTTCCATCGAGGTGTTAGGAAATTCCTGGTTTGGTTATGACAACTCCCTGCTTGATGCCAAAGTATTCAGTAAGGGTAAGATCAGCGTCAGTTTTGCCACCACCCGGGGTAAAATGAAAAACGGCGCAGGCAAGACCATTAAAATCAGGGCAAAAGGCGGACCGATCGTTTCGCATGTGGAAGGCTTCAAAATTCCAAAAAAATTGCCGGTTGAATTTAAAGTATCCAATATCCAACTGACCCAGGGCAATGGCACCGTCATCAGCCTGCCCGGCTCCCGGTCCACAGTTACCGTTGATTTTGACCGCAAACCACGGGATAAGGCAGAGTTTACGCTGTATCCAAATCCTGCAACAAATTGGGTAGGTATAAAAACCATAGACCCGGATGAGAGGCTGGAAAAAATCGTGCTCATAGGCCTGGACGGGAAAACGATTCTGGATAAAAAGCTGGATCCGGTAAACCAAATCAATCAATCTTTATATCACCTCGATCCGGGCTTGTACATTTTGCAGGCCTACACCACTGCCGGCGTTTTCTGCAAAAAGTTGGAAGTGCTGAGATAGAGAGGTTAAGTTCTGATAGAGTCTAACGCCAGTTCATTGCCCTTTTCAATCTTCCGTTTTTTCCAATAAAGACGGATATGTAGTGGCCCATTCTAATCCACTCTTCCAAAGGATCGAAACAAGCATACCACCATGAGAACCTCACCGAAGGCGGTCCATCGACTTCACGATTTTTTCATCCTTATCAATAAAACGATAGGCCAATACCAGAAGGACCACACCAATGATCGGAAATAAAGCACCAATACCAGGTTTTAACCCTGCCTGCATGGTGGTGGTCACCGGTCGCCCGTTGGGGAAAAAATAGAAGTAGCCTGCGATGTTGCACGCCAGGATCAATACGATGGACAGGATCACCAGGTTTTTTTGCATTTTCCTGTTTTTGAACAACCATATGGTGAAGAAGGAAGCCAGAATGGAAGCCGACAGGAGTGCCAGGGAGACCGTGTATTCGCTTACAAAAAGACGGCCATCCTGAAAAACACCCTGGGGTTCCGGTGTGGGGGAGAGGATCATCGGGGTGAAGGCCTGCACGATCAAAAACAAGACTGCCAGCAGGAGAAATAAGGTCTGAATCCGTTGTATCATCTGTTGGGGATTAATCGGTCGCGAAGATAGAGGTATTGGCCTTGCACGGAAAGCATTCCGCAACTTTTTATCTTTGGGCTTCGTTTATTGACTGCATGTCCCGTGTCCATTTTCATAGCTGCCTGATTCTCTTGATGCTATCCTGTTTTTCATCAGAAGCATGGGCACAGGCGACCGGAAGTGGGGAAAAACAGATCAAGATCATTCACTCCGACTATACTTTTCTGGATATCGCACCGGGGCTAGAAACGAAAATCCTGAAGGGGGAGGTCCAGTTGTACCACGACAGCAGTTTTTTATATTGTGATTCTGCCCGCATTGTGGATCTTCAGGTTTATGCATATGGCAATGTGGTCATACGGCACAACGATACGGTCCAGATTTTTTCGGACTCCATCCGTTACAATGGCCTGGACAAGACTGCTGACCTTTACGGGGAAGTCATCCTGGTCAGCGGGAGCCAGTCCCTGTTCACGCGCAAATTGCATTATAATCTCAATACTTCCGTGGCCTCCTACAATACGCCAGCAACCCTGAAATCCAAGCAGACCGTGCTTAAAAGCAATCGTGGATATTATTTTGTCAGGGAAGACCTGGCCCATTTTGCCGGCCAAGTTCAGCTTTCCGACCCGGAAATCCAGCTCCGGAGCGATTCCCTGCAATTCAACACCAAAACACAAACTGCTTTTTTTACAGGCCCCACCTTAATGGAAAAACAGGACCGGACCATTTACTGCGAAAGTGGTTTTTACGATGTGGATGACAAACAGGCCCGGTTTGCCGGCAACCCACAGTTTCAGGAGAAGGATAAAAAAGCGACCGCTGAGGTAATGCTATATGACGGATTAAACGGTCTTATCACCCTGATAAACCATGTAAAATATCTAAGTGAAAAAGAAAAACTGGAAGGAGACAGTCTTTTTTACGATGAAAATACACGGATAATGACGCTGTTGGGGGATGGTACGATCACGACTGACGGAGGGACTGTCCGATCCTCTACAAAACTCGTTTATCACGACAGCACCGGTGTATTTGTTACCGAAGGCCGTTCTGCCCTGCAGGACAGCAGCAATTATCTTGAGGCCGATTTTATAGAAAGGGAGGAAAACTCGGAGGATCTGACCGCTTGGGGAGATGTTTACTGGACCGATACGCTGAACCGGGTGGACATTCATTGTGATTCCCTCCATTTTAATAAAAGGGAAAACAGGGTGATTGCCTCAGGCAAGGGCCGTCAACCCCTTTTCAAATCATTTGACAATCCGGCAGACACGCTTTTTCTGCGGGCCGACACCCTGGTGGCTTATCAGGGGGATTCCCTGAGCCCGGACAAATCCATTCAGGCCTTCCATAAGGTGACCGTATTCCGGTCAGACCTTCAGGCTCGTTGCGATTCCCTCAGCTATCACCAAAGGGATTCCGTTTTTACCCTTTACCACAATCCCGTAATCTGGTCTGACACTTCCCAGTTTTTTGCAGACACCATCCGGTTGCTCCAATCGGGCAATGAAATCAAATCCATCTACCTGCTGCAAGAGGCTATGATTATAAATTCACCAGATCTAAAGTATTTCAACCAGATCAAGGGTCGCCGTGTAAGGGCGGATTTTGATTCCAGTGAATTATCCACGGTGGATGTACTTGGCAATGCCGAAGCGATTTATTATATCCTGGACGACGACCAGGCTTATATCGGGGTTAATAAGATTATTTGCAGCAATATCCTGGTGAAGTTTGGCAATAACCAGGTGGACAGGATCTATTTTTTAACGGAACCGAATGGTACCATGTTTCCCATGCGGAAGACAGATCATGAATCCCTCAAATTAAAGGGTTTTAAATGGCTGGAGTCGGAAAGGCCTACTTATAGTCAGTTAATCAATCCGGGAGACTTAAATTTGCAGGACCGAAAATAATCATGGCCTGGTACCGGATTTGCTGTATGCTGATTTTGTTTGGGTCCATACCCTTTAGGGCACTAGGGCAGGATTTGATCCATGAATCGTTTAAATTCTTCCAGGAAGGGCAATACGACCGGGCAGCAGCTATTTATGAAAAAATGCTCCTGGAAGGAGACCCTTCACCGGATTTGTATTTCAACCTGGGAACCTGTTATCTTCAGGGTGGCCGGATCGGGGAAGCCAGGCTGGCCATGGAGAAGGGCCTGCGCCTGAATCCCAGGCACAAACAACTATTGCATCAGCTGGCCTTGGTAAAAAGCAGGATCGACCCGCAGATTGAAGCCCTGCCTTCATTTTTATTGTTTCGTTGGTTTGCCGAGTTGCGCGATCAATGGCCATCTACACGTTGGGGAATCTTGCTGCTGGTCTTCATTTGGATTTTCTCTATCCTGTTTTTCCTGCACCGGGCCGGAAAGTGGTCCATGCAGGCTGGTTTAAAATACAGCCTGATCACCCTGGCTGCTTTTACGGCCATCCTGTTTTTTTCGCGAAAACATGAGGAACTCAAACACTATGGTATCCTGGTGGAAGGAGGGTCCTTGCGTATTGCACCAGAACGTAGCAGCCAGGTACTCCTGCCGCTTGGAGCCGGAAGCAAATCAGAAGTCGTAGACAGCCTGGGCTCCTGGTATAAAGTTATCCTGGAAAACAATGACCAGGGATGGGTTGAAAAATCTTCCCTAAGGAGAGTGCAATGAAGCCTGTAAAAAACCTAACGCTTAAAAAGCTGTTTCTGCCTTTCCGGCCCAGCTTTGTGCCCGGTATTTTATACCCGGCCCTAAAGGGCCTGCACGGGTTCAACGATATGCACGAAGGTACGGTCGTTTCTGCCTTTTTTGAACTGAACGGCACCGTCAGCCAATGCAAAAAGCGTAAAATCCCTTCCGACACCCACATTGTTGCCCGGGTGGAAGCGGGTACCCCGCTGCCGGACAATGATGTTGCCCGCCTTCACCACCTGGCCGCCGAATCTTTTTACACCTAAATACTTGGGATTGCTGTCCCTGCCGTTTAATACTTTTCCTTCGCCTTTCTTATGTGCCATGGTTCGCGGATTTAAGCAGTGATTGAATCAATTTTAATCTGGGTGAATTGTTGCCTGTGACCCCGTTTGACTTTATAGCCTTTCCTTCTTTTTTTCTTGAAGATGACTACTTTGTCCCCCTGGACGTCATCGGCCAATACTGTGGCGCCGACTGAGCCGGAAAGGGTAGGGGTGCCAATTTCTACAGCGCCATCGCGGTCTATGAGCAGAATCTGATCAAAAGAGACCGTATCGCCCTGTTTTGCATCCAGCCGGTGGACGAAAAGCTTTTGGCCCTCCTTCACTTTCATTTGCTGACCGGCAATAGTTACAATTGCGTACATATCTATCTTTCTTTTTTTGGAAGCGCAAAAATAGGGAAATCCGCTGAGATTATCAAATTTTGTTCATTCCCGGCCTTTTACCGGATCAGGGTGGCAAATCCTTTAAGTTCCCTGTCTTCTCCACGGTCGGTTTTATACCTCACCAGGCATACATATACTCCATTGGGTTCTACATTGCCCTGGTTGTTTTTTCTGCCATTCCATCCCTGCAAGGGGTCTTCGGTATAAAAAACCATTTCACCCCATCGGTTAAATATGGACATATTAAATTCCTGCATGCCCGTCATGGAGCCCGCACCCAGGAAAAAGTCATTCACCCCATCGTTGTTCGGGGTAAAGGCATTGGGTAGGAAATAACTGATATTCAGAAGGACATCGAGTTGTTTTTGAGAAGTATCGATGCAGCCATTCTGGTGTTTGGCGATCAGGTTCACGACATAAGTGCCCGTGTCCTGGTAAAGATGGCTGGGGTTTTCCAGTTCGGAGCCGGTTTCATCCCCGAAATTCCAGGAATAGGCGACGGCGTCCCTGGACATGTTGGTAAACTGAACACTTGGTTTGAGGGTGGTGAGGCTCTTGGGCGAAAAATCAAAGGCGCTCACCGGTCCTTCCTGGACCCTCACAAAGGAGTTAAAAGACTCCCGGGTGACGCAACCGCTTGGAGCCCGGATAGACATGGATATCGAATACACCCCGGAGGATTTGTAGGTATGGGTGGCGTGTATCCCGTTTGCACGGCTGCCATCGCCGAAATCCCAATCCACCTGGTAAGTGGAATCCAGCGGGATGGAAAGGTTTTGAAAACGGATCGTGGCCGGCGCGCAGCCCCTGAATTTATCAGGAAGTACATCAAGCAATTGAGGCGCTGGAAAATAGGCGATTTCCCTGCTCGCGGCGGACTTGCATATGCCGCCATCGGTGACGGTTAAGGTGACCTGGTATTTGCCGGGCAATTGGAATAGGTGTGAGCTGTTTTTATTGCGGCTGGACGTACCATCATTAAAGTCCCAGTGCCAGGTCCTGGGCGGAGTCAGGCTGCCGGTAGACTGGTCCATGAATTTTATTGGCAGGCTGGAACATTTATCGTAATCAAATTCAAATCCGGCCTTGATATCGGAAGGAATGATATTTAAATCTACAAAGGCCGTGTCGCTGCAGATCAGGGCATTCCGGTTGACGATCATCAGCCCCTTGTATTTGCCCGGAGCCGGAAAGGTAATCGTGGCATTTTTATCATTGCTGGTGTATGCCTGGCTGCTCCCTCCGGACCGGAATTCCCAATAATAGTTTTTGATGTATTCTTCGCGGAAACTCTGATTAGTCAGTTTTACGGTATTGTCCCCGCAATAATTGATGGAAAAATTTTTTCCTGTACTGGTATCGGACTGGATCTTGGCGTGTACAGCTTGTTCGCAGGTACCCACATTGAACTGAAAGTCACGGTGGATGGTTCCGATCAGGACTCCCGCCCGGTATTCGTTGACACAGATGCCCACCACATACTGACCCAGGTTGACCGGTTTGCCTTCCAGTTTTCCGGTCATCTGGTCTAGTTTTAAAACCCCCGGGCCCATGGGATCCTGGGTGGTAAAAAGAGGAGATACAAAACTGACATAAGAAAATGGAGGGGCACAAATGGCGGGATTGGGACGAACGGCACCGCAACCCTGTCCTCCGCCAAACGGGTCACCAGCACCCGAACCACCTCCTGCCAGCGGGGTGCAGAATTCATATACCAGGGAATCCCCATCCCTATCGGTAGCGCTGTGGTCAAAATCCAGTGGAAAATCAGCACAGATCACGATGGGGGGAAATGCCTTGAACCGGGGGCTGCTGTTGCATGCCTGCTGTGCCCCGGGGCTGATTTCAATGTAAAAAGTAGCCCCTGTATTGTTGGGCGCATTGATGTTGAGGATGGTATTGTTGCGGCAACACCTCATGTAATAAATCACGTAGGTGTCGCTGGTCAACGGTAAATCCACCGAAAAGCGATATGAAGCTTCCTCGACGCAGACATTGGGCGGGATGATCAGGCATGGATTGTTTTCCGGCAAAACGCGGCTGATCTGCCCATGATTGACGGTAAACTGGGTGATGTAGGTGTAGCGGGTGCCATTGAAACGATAAACTCCAAAACTGGCGTCGGCATCGTATGGGGAACCGGCCGGATTGCTGCAGTCCCGGTAGATGGTCAGGTTGAAACTGAAGTTTTTGGTATTGGATCCCCTTCCCGGACCGTTGCAGTCATAATAAAAATCACTGCCTATGATATGCCTTGAATGGGCGGTCAGGCCGGTGGAGGCTATCACGATTGAAAAAATCAGTTTTTGTAATAAAATTTTAAAATCCTTCAACCCAGTCATGTCTAAGCCAAATGGTCAAATAAACGGTTCCTGTTAACGTATCAAAGTAGCAAAACCGGTGACTTCTCTTGGATCGCCCCGGTCGTTCTTATATTTGACGATACAAATGTAAACGCCGTTGGGCTCCATGGGGCCTTTATTTTGTTTTCTGCCGTTCCAGCCTTCAGACGGGTCCTCCGTGCTGAATATGAGTTCTCCCCAGCGGTTAAAAATATTCAGGTTGAAATCCTGCATGCCCGGAAAGGTTCCGGTCCCGAAATAAAGGTCGTTGACCCCGTCATTGTTTGGAGTAAAAGCATTGGGAAGGAAATAAGTGATATAAAGACCAACCCGGACCAGGCGGGCTACAGAATCCCTGCATCCATTTTCATGCCTCACGGAGAGGCTTACCACGTAATTTCCAGTATCGGGATAAGTATGAAGGGGGTTCTTTTCGGTCGCTCCGGACTCATCCCCAAAATCCCAGGCATATTCAACCGCGGCGCGGCTGAGGTTGGTAAACTGTACTGTGGGATTCAGTAAATTAGGATCCTCCGGAGAGAACCTGAAATCGGCTTCCGGCCCTTCCTGGACACGAACAAACCCAGGGAAAGTCTCGCGGGTCACGCAACCACTCGGGGCCTTAAGAGAAAGTCCGATGGTATAAGTTCCGGCCCGGGTATAAGTATGGCTGGCATGAATGCCGGTGAACTTGTTGCCATCACCGAAATCCCATTCCACCTGGTACGTTTCGTCAACCGGAATGGAAAGGTTTCTGAAATTAATGGTTGCGGGGGCGCATGCCCTGAATTTATCCGGAAGGATATCCAACAACTGGGGGGCGGGGAAATAATTCAGTTCTTTAATCTTTTCGGACCTGCATATTTTGCCATCGGTGACTTGCAGTTTAATCGCGTAATTGCCAGGCTTCTGGAACAGATGGCTGGGGTTGCGGGAAGCCGAGAAACTGCCGTCGTCAAAGGTCCATTCATAATTCTTCACGGGAGTGACCACTCCGGTGGAGCGGTCATTGAATTTTATGGGCAGGGTGGAACACTTGTCGTAGTCGAATTCAAAATCAGCTTTGATATCGGACGGAATAATATTGAGCTCAATGAAGGCGGTGTCGTTACAAACCAGGGCATTGCGGTTTACGATCATCACCCCGCTGTACTGCCCCGGCCGGGTGAATGCGATGGACGCGTCTTTGTCCGTGCTGGTCAGGCGTTCCGTTGAAGCCGGATTGTTTTTAGGCCTGAATTCCCAATAATAATCTTTGATAAATTCTTCCGTATAACTTTCATTTTTAAATTTCAGAAGGTTATCTCCACAATAAGTGATTTTGAATTTTTTATCACTAAGGCTTGCCGAATCTGCTTTGATTTTCGCGTAAACGCTTTGTTCGCAAATCGCGACGTTAAACTGAAAATCACGGTGGATGGATCCAATCAGGGTTCCATTGCGGTATTCCTTTACACAGATCCCCACCACATATTGCCCAAGATTGGTCGGCCGGCCGGTCAGCAAACCGGTCAGCGCGTTGAGGTTGAGCACCCCCGGCCCCATTGGAGTTTCGTACGAAAAGCCGGATACGGATTGAAGGATACTGAAGGGTGGAGGGCATATTCGGGGATCGGGTGTAGGAGTGCCGCAACCGCCCTGTCCTCCGCCCCCCGGAAAGCCTCCGCCACCAAATCCACCTCCTCCGGGGCCACCACCGGCCAGCAAAGGGCAAAATTCATAGACCAGGGAGTCCCCCTCAGCATCCGACGCGCTGTGGTCAAAATTGAGCGGAAAGTCCGCACAGACGACGATGGGTGGAAAAGTCTTAAATCGCGGGCTGCTGTTGCAGGTTTGTTGGGACATCGGGCTGATCTCAATAAAAAAAGTGGCACCGGTCGATCCCGGATCCGGGATATTCAGGATGGTCCGGTTTCTGCAGCATTGGATGTAAAAAATCACATAGGTTTCATTGATCACCGGGAGGTCAATGGTGAATTCATAGTCTGTGGTTTCGACGCATACATTGGGAGGTATGATGATGCAAGGGTTCTGATCAGGTTTCACATTGGAAATGGTCCCATGACCGATATTGAATTGACTGACAAACGTGTAGCCATTCCCCCCGCTGAATTTGTAGATGCCAAAGGCGGCATTGGGATTAAACAGGATATTGGTACTGCAATCCCTGTAAACATCGAGGTGAAAACTGTATTTTTTAGTGCCCCCGTTTCGGCCTTCTCCCTGGCAGATATAATAAAAATCGCTTCCGATGATATGCCTGGCCTGTATTCCTCCTGGTAAAAATACAACCAGGGCTAAAAAAATGCATACCGGAACAGACCTCCTCATCGAATTAAAGTTACAGATCCTTTTATTATTTTCTTTTCCCCGGTTTCGGCAACAAACCGGACCACATAAATATAAACGCCGTCCAGGGCCTCTTTGTTTGCGGCGCCTACATTACCGTCCCAGCCCTGCAACTGATCATCCGATAAAAAGACCAGGGAGCCCCAGCGGTCAAATATGGATAATTCATATCCGGAGAAAAAACCATCGATCCCTTCGGGTTTAAAGATATCATTGGTGCCGTCTCCGTTCGGGGTAAAAATATTAGGCATAAAGAAGTCGGTGGCACCGGTCACGGTGAGTTGCCTTTCCAATGTATCGCTGCATCCGCTGCTATGGAAAGCAACCATTTGAATGGTGTAATTCCCCGCACCCTGGTAGGTATGGGCAGGGCTTGCCTGTGTTGCAATCTGGCCATCGCCAAAATCCCAACGGTAGGAAGCTGCATTCAGGGAGCGGTTGATGACCATCAGTTCTGGCTTGCGGAGATTTAGCTGGTTGGAAACCAGGTCAAAGTCGGCAACCGGGCTTTCAAGGCTGAGGATTGAAAAAGTTTTTTCACTCCGGCAACCATTCATCGAGATGAGAATGGCCTTCACATTAAAACGGCCTGAGACATTTATTCCCAATTTCGGGGATGGGCCGGTGAGAATGGTTCCGTTGTCCAATTCCCATCGGTATTGGTAAGAAGGGTCGGTGATCCCGGTTATACCGAGTCTTAAGGTGTCAGGGTAACAGACCACCGAATCCGGAATGGAAAGGCTGAAGTCCGGAGGTGCCGGAAAAAGCGCCAACCGGGCGGTAATGCCGGAGATACATTGCTGATCATCGCGGGCTGTAAGCCGGACCATATAATTACCCGGGGAGGAGTAGGCATGTACGGGATCCCGGAGGTTGGACTTGGTGGAGTCTCCAAACTCCCAATCGAAGCTTAAAGGTCGACCGCTCATAACCAAACTTCGAAACTGGATCGGATCGAACCGGCATGAATCGTATTGCGCCCCAATCCGGACCTCCAGTTTTGGGTTCACCTTCAATTGGATATTAATCGAATCGGAGCACTGGTTGCCCTTATTCAGGATCATGAGGCCTACAAAAAGGCCTGTATCTGCAAAAGTCCGGGTAAAGTTGAAAGTACTGTCCGACCAGCGTTCATTCGATGGGGAGGTGAATTCCCAGGAGACGGATTTGATCAGTTGGGTATCTGTCGTGGTGTTTATGATCCTGAATTCTTGTCCCGGGTTGCAGATGTTGATATAAGCCGTGCCATTGGAAGTCCGGTCAGCCTGGATGGAGGCGGTTGGTGAATTGCATACATCGATATTGATCTGAATTTCCCGCTGTTGCACACTCAGCAAGATCCCGTTTCGGAATTCCTTGATGCAGATGCCAAAAACATACTGGCCAACCATATTGGGGACCGCCCGGAGGGTTCCGTTGCTGAGGGTGATCGGGATGGCAGATGGAAAAGGGTT
>CAYOPD010000015.1:21138-57011 GCA_964405735.1 uncultured Saprospiraceae bacterium
TGCGCTGAGCCTCCGCGCTGATCTGGACCATGATGGTAAAGCCGGTACGCCCCGGTTCCGTAATATTGCTGATTGTCATATTTCGGCAACATTCCTGAAAGGCAAACATATAAGTCTGATCGATGACAGGAACATTCTGAAAGTCAATTTCGTAGGAGGCTTCCTTCACGCAGACCGCATATTTTAAAAAACTGCAGGATTTTTGGTCCTGGGGGATCGTCCGTTCGGGTTGAATGGCCCCTGACAATTTTCTTGAAAAAACAAATTGGGAACCATTGAACCGGTATAAGCCGATTTCGATCATAGGGCTGAAATCGGAGATTTGGCTGCAATCCCGGGTCAGAGTGAGCCGGACCCGGTAATTTTTAGTGTTGGGAATCGAACCATTGCCGGTGCACCGATAGGTCATAGTGCCTCCCACCAGATGTTCCGCCATGAGGGGATTGCTGGAAAAAAACAGGGCCAGTAAGGGCCACAAATAGTGGAAAAATCTGATCAAAGGCTTGCTGGTTCTTTAAACAATAATAACAACTGCAAATTAGTTTAATTTATTATTTTTTATTACGCTTGCAGCCCGAATGAAACTATCTGAGGAAATTGAAAGTCTGGCGGATTGTCTGAAAAGCGGGGGGGTGGCTCTCTATCCTACCGATACGATCTGGGGGCTGGGTTCTGATATGAATTCCAGGACCGCAGTGGACAGGATTTATGCCATTAAAAACCGGTCAAGAGATAAACCCCTTATCTTATTGGTGTCCGGATTAAAAATGTTAAAGAGTTATGTTCCATCCATCCACCCCAGGCTGGAGACCCTGCTCAGTCATTTTGACAAACCCCTTACTGTGGTCTATCCGCAGGTAGCCGGTATTCCTTCCTGGCTGTGGTCAGAGAAAGGTGAAGTGGCTATCCGGATGGTGAGGGACGAATATTGCCAGCAGGTCATCGACAAACTGGGCAATCCACTGACATCAACCTCAGCAAACCAGGCCGGTCGGCCTTTCCCAAAACACTTTGGAGAAATCCAGTCCGATATTATGCAGCAAGTCGATTTTATTTCGAATCACCGAAGGGAGGATAGAACCGTCCGTGAGCCCTCTGTCATCATCCGGTGCCTACCCAATGGCGAATTTGAGTTTCTCCGGGAATAAACCTTTATTTTTTTATTTGGTGGATAGCGGCCTGAATCTCTTTCTCGGCGAGGACCTTTTCTTTTTCCACCTGAGCGAACTGCATATTGGCCAACAGCCACTCCTGGCGGATAAGGGATTTGACCAGGCTTGGATTTGACCGGACGAGGATACGGACGGCTGGTGCGGAATTGGTATTCAGCGTACGGTAAATCCTGGTTTCCGGTTCGGTCACTTTCCTGCCTTCCCGTTGTTCAAGCCGGCTTTCCAGTGCCATAGCAGTGATCAGGCTTTTTAAATTAAGCCAGGCAGGAAGTTCCGATGTGCTGTCCCGGTGGATGCGTACATCGGGGGTGATGTATCTGTGTACCAATTGTTTTTTTCCCTGGACCGCCTTTAATTCTTCAAAACTGGGTTCATATTTTCCCTCATGGTCAAGGGTACGTCCGGAAGGAAGGTAAAAGCGCGCTACTGAAAGGCGCAGGGCCGATCCATTGGACAACATATATTGCTCCTGCACCAGTCCTTTGCCATAAGAAGGCTGGCCGATCACCCGTCCCCGTTTCAGGTCCTGAACGGCGCCCGCAAAGGCTTCACTGGCCGAAGCCGAAGCTCCGTCAATCAGGACTGCGATCTGGCCCAGGTCAAACAATTGTCTTCCGTCCGTTTTATATTCCGTTTGCCGGACGGTCCTGCCTTTGGTACTGACCAGCAGGATATTTTTTTCTTTGAAAAGCTGGTTTAAGATCCGGGAACACTCTTCAAGATATCCTCCCGAATTGCCTCTTAGGTCAATCACATAATTCGGGATCTTATGTTTATTGTAGAAAGTATCCACCGCCGTGATAAATTCATCATAAGCATGGTCACCAAAATGCGGGATGCGGATATAAGCAACCCGGGTATTCAGCGGCACTGCCGTCGTCTTTGAAATCAGGGGTTCATCGGATTTACGCAAAACCCGGATATTCATTTCTTCCGCCGATTCCGGTTTACGGATTCGGAGAACCAGGGTGTCCGGGCTCCAGTCTTTCCACGTGTCCCGCGCAGGTGGCTTGTTGTTTACGGACACGATCACATCTCCCGCTACCAGTCCGTCCCGGAGTATTCTGTTGCCTTGATCAGGACTGCCAATGATCCATTGGTTTCTGATATGTTTTGGACTAAAACCATAAGCGCCTTCAAAGGATTCGATGGAATCTTTTATGACGGTGCCTGCCGGCAGGTAGACCGAAAAAGGGTCCAGGTTTTCCAGCATGGATTCGATCGCGAGGTCGGTCAGGAGGCTGGTGCCCACGGAATCGATATACCTGGCATCGATATACCGGACCGCTTCATCGATTAGCCCGGAATGTACCCTTGAGGTCGGATTCGGTCGTGGATTGTTTTTCTGTTCGGGTTGGTTGCTTTGTTCCATTTTGCGCCCGAGCAACATGCCCAAAATCACCATGCAGGCAAGCAGGAGAGGCTGGACGATTTCATATTTTTTTGGCTTACCTTTATCAGGCATAATTTCTGCAAAGCTATTATTTAAAAAGTTAATGGAAGATGCCGGATAAAACCGAAGTCATTGATGACCTTGATTTTAAGATTCTGTCCAAACTGGTGGTAAACGCCGACCGGCCTTATACCGATATTGCCAAAGAATTGTATGTTTCCGGGGGGACCATACATGTGCGTATGAAAAAGCTCAAGAAAATGGGTATCGTAAAGAGGGCGCTGCTGGACATAGATTACCACAAACTGGGCTATGACGTGACTGCTTTTCTCGGGGTCTACCTGGAGAAGAGTTCACAATACGAAACGGTAGCGTCCATCCTGCGCACTATCCCGGAGATCGTGGACGCCCACTATACCACAGGCAATTATTCCATCTTTGCAAAAATAATCTGTAAGGATACCAAACACCTTAAGGAGATTCTCTCGGACCGGATCCAGCCCATCCAGGGGGTTCAAAGGACCGAAACGTTTATTTCGCTGCAGGAAAGCATCAACCGGCCGCTGCAGATCCCAGTGAAGGAATAGGATTCATAGGATTGATAGGATTGGTAGGATTGATAGGATGGGTAGGAATGGTAGGATTGGTAGGATTGGTGGGATTGGTGGGATTGGTAGGATTGATAAAGATGGATAGGGTTAGCTGCCAAGGTAGTGTTTCAAAAGCTTGCTTCTGGATGCAGTCCTCAGTTTATTGATGGCCTTGTCTTTAATCTGGCGAACACGTTCGCGGGTAAGGCCGAATTTTTCACCGATGTCTTCGAGGGACATGGGGTGTTCGACCCCGATACCGAAATACAGTTTGATCACATCAGCCTGTCGGTCGGTAAGGGTGCCCAGGGATCTTTCGATCTCGTTCCGAAGGGATTCTCGATATTCGAGGGCACTGTCGGTGGAGGGAGTGCCGCTGTTTTCAAGGACATCCAGCAGAGTATTGTCTTCACCGTCAATAAAAGGAGCGTCCATAGACACATGCCGTGCTGCCACCCCAAGGGTGGTTTCCACCTCCTCACTGGGGATTTCCAGGATGGAGGCAAGTTCTTCGGGGGATGGCTCCCTCTCAAATTGTTGTTCCAGTTCGGAAAAGGCCCGGTTTATTTTATTGAGGGACCCCACCTTATTTAGAGGCAGGCGGACAATCCGGGATTGTTCTGCCAAAGCCTGGAGGATGGATTGACGGATCCACCACACGGCGTATGAAATGAATTTAAACCCACGGGTTTCATCGAAACGCTGAGCGGCTTTGATCAGGCCCAGGTTGCCCTCATTGATGAGGTCACTGAGGGATAACCCCTGATTCTGATATTGTTTAGCAACGGAGACCACAAACCGGAGGTTGGCTTTGGTGAGCCTTTCAAGGGCAGCCTGATCCCCTTGTTTGATGAGTTTGGCAAGTGTCACCTCATCTTCGGGGGTCAGCAAGTCCACTTTCCCAATTTCCTGCAGGTATTTTTCCAGTGATTGACTTTCCCTGTTGGTGATGGATTTTGTAATCTTTAGCTGCCTCATTACGGTATTAAAAGTTTAATATTTGAATATTATAAAAATTATATTCTGACTATATATAAGTCATTCAGGTGCACAAAGATAAGGTAATTGTACTATTCTCCTAAAATATTGTTTAATATCATGCATAAGGGGTTCAAAATGAAAATTTTCCTTTTGAAAAAAAGTGGGATATAAATGGACAATTCAAAAATTTGTTTTTCTTTGCAGGGTATAGAGAGTCAGTTTTAAATATGAAAAAACCGGGCATGAAAGGCAAACCAGCCAAAGGCAAGGCAGCAAATGCCCCAACCATGACAAAAATGCCCGCCTCTGCTTCAAAGCCCGTCAAGCCTCAAAAACCGGCTCCGGCAAAGGCCCCGGTCAAAACCGTTAAGCCCCAGGTTCCAGTAGTCAAAGCTGTGAAAACCAAACCGGCTCCAGCAGCGTCCAAAACAGATCCTAAAAAAACATCCAAAGAACCCCCTGTGAAAACCGCAACTCCGTCAGTAAAAAATAAATCCGCTGGCCCTTCACAGCCAAAAACGGCAGTTCCCCCGGGTAAACCTGGGAGGACAAAAGGCCAAAAGGCTGGAAAAACGGCCTTACCCAATAAACTGGTCCAGGTGATTCCCGCTCATAAGCCCAGTATGTTGTCCACGGCACCGGTAAAGAAAGAAAAAATGCTGATGCGCTTCGGCAAGCCTACCAAACGGGTACTTTTTACGGTGGACTTCCTGCTCAAGGCATCACCGACCATCGTCTACCATTTTATAACCACTCCCTCGGCCCTGGTCCGTTGGTTTTGTGACGCGGTGGATATCACCGGCGAATATTATACTTTTTCTTGGAAAGGGAATACGGAAGTCGCCGAAGTCATCGATGACATCGAGGACGAAAGGCTCCGGTTTCACTGGCTGGACAGTGAAGACGAAGACGAATATTTCGAATTCCGCATCACTACGGCGGACATCACGGATGAAACCATCCTAGAAATTGTTGATTTTGCCTGGGCAGATGAAGTTGAAGAACAAAAGCAACTATGGAGGACCCAGGTGGAAAGACTGAGGAAAGAAACGGGAGATGCGTAGTTTAGTTAGCGAGTTGGCAAGCTAGCAAGTGCGCAAGTTGGTTAGTTAGATCTCTGGGCACAAATCCAGTTCCTGGAATGAATTTTATAGGTCATCCTCAAAAGGAAATTCCTAAGCAAATTCTATTTCTGTTTTTTCCAGGGCAGCGCGTTTACCATCACCGCAACTCGGTGGCCTAAATCCAGGCCTTCTTCCATATCCATACGGTAGTTGACACCCAGGTACAATCTTGAAAGTGCATTTTCTTTTGCCATTTCTTCAAAGGATACATAAGCCCTGGGCTTGCTTTTAAATTCCGTCCTGTCCTCATGGCTTTTATCAGACATGGCAAATTCAGAACCGTAGGTGGTGGATAGAATTAAGGTGGCAGCACCGGCAAATCCCGCATGTGCGGAAGGATAGGCGGGTGCGGCGGGGGTGATGCCCGTCATGCCGGTGATGTTGTTATTCAGGCTGGGTTTCCAGGCAGGGTCAATGATCCGGTTGATATAACTTACCGGGCTTTCCACATTATAGGCATATTTGGTTTTCCAGATCACAATGGAGGCATCACATAGGGCCATGCCCATTTTGGCATACAGGAGTATACTGGTCTCCAGGTTGGATTGCTGCGCCTTAACGCATTGGTTGCTGATGGAAATCCAGCGTCCGGCTGTTTCAAAAGTTTGCTCAAAAATGTCGTCGCTCCAGTATTCACCGATCCACTGCAGAGAGTCTTTTCGTGGAGAATTCATGCGGTACACCTCATCCGCCTGCTTGTAGAAATCGGATTTGGGATCCTCACTGAATTCACCCACCCAATATTGGACGGGCCTTCCAATGATTTCATTTCCGAGGGCAAACGGCCTCACCGCACTCCAATAAGGGAAAAGCGCCCTGCTGAAATCAGGAGGTGTCGGTTTCCATTTACCCGGACCTTTGGGTGGGTTATAATCTGCAGGCTGGGGATTTTTAAAACCCCAGTGTCCGGTTTCATCAGTAAGTGACCAGGCATAAATCGCGTCTGCAATATCCCTTCCCCGCTGAGCGGAACGGAAAAGGACTTCCCCCCGGATCTTCAGACTGAAACCCGACATAATCCTTTTGTCCATGGCTTCCATCTTATCGAAATAAGCCTGTGAAATATGCGGGTAAAACTTCTTAAAGGTATTGTGGTAGGTACTGTTGAGCACGGTAGGCCAGTGGTATTCCTTTCCCACTTCTGCTTTTGGCAGGGCCAGTCCGGGAAAATTATCCGCCAGGGACCGGTAATCCGGCATGCCGGGTGCAACGGCCTCATAGGCCGCAAGGCCAACGTAGGCAAGCAATCTAGCGGCTGCGGGCGGAGCATAACCCTGGGAGAAACGGTCTATTTCAAGAAATATATTGTACCAGGCGAGAGGCACTTCCGAATCGAAATTACGGACTTCTGAAATTTTCCCGGAAATGCTGATATCGTCCAATTGGTCATTTCTGCATGAATACACCGAACCGGTAAGTAAAATCAATAGGATGGAGAGCCGAAGGGGTTTCAAGTACATGGGATAACAGATTGGATAATGTCTAATTTATTGGTATCTAGTTCAATACCTGTCTTCTGGATACACAAAGCTAAGAAACAGCGCGCTTAAAAAAAAGAGACAGGCCTTAATTTTTATTAAGATGTTTTCAGGCCAGGACCTGATCCACGACTTTTCCCGCCACATCCGTGAGCCTAAACCTCCTGCCCTGGTATTTAAAGGTCATTTTTTCATGATCAATGCCAAGGAGATGCAGCAGGGTGGCCTGGAAATCATGCACGTGAACGGGGTCCTGGATGATATTGTAACCAAACTCGTCGGTTTCCCCATGGGTATATCCTTTCTTAACCCCTCCTCCAGCCATCCAAATGGTAAAACAACGGGGGTGGTGATCCCGCCCGTAATTTTCCTTGGTGAGATCGCCCTGACAATAATTCGTCCTTCCAAATTCTCCGCCCCAGATGACCAGGGTTTCGTCCAGCAGGCCTCTTTGTTTGAGGTCCTTGATCAGGGCTGCCGAGGGCTGGTCCACATCCCGCGTGAGATTCCTTTCGGTAGCCGGCAGATCGGAGTGGGCATCCCAACCCATGTGATAGAGTTGGACAAAGCGGACCCCGCTTTCAGACAGTCGCCGCGCCATCAGGCAATTAGCGGCATAACTCCCGGGACGCAGGACATCAGGGCCATAGAGGTTGAGGATGTGCGTAGGCTCATCTGCAAGGTTAAGCACTTCAGGTACGGAGCTTTGCATGCGGTAGGCCATTTCATACTGAGAGATCCGCGTCGCGATTTCGGGATCACCCATTTCTTCCATTTGTCTTTGATTTAAAGAAGCCAGTTTATCAAGCATCTGGCGGCGGCTGTGGGAATCGAATCCATCCGGGTTATCCAGATACAGCACAGGATCTTTTCCTGAACGTAATTGTACACCCTGGTGGATGGAGGGAAGGAATGCACTGCCCCACATCCGGGAAGCCAGGGGTTGGATATTTCCTTTTCCCCTGGACAAGAACACACAGAAGGCTGGCAGGTTCTCGTTTTCACTGCCCAGCCCATAACTCAACCAGGAGCCCATGGCCGGCCTTCCGGGTTGCTGATGTCCACATTGCAGGAAGGTCACCGCCGGGTCGTGGTTGATCGCTTCGGTATGCATGGATTTGATCAGGGTGATTTCATCAGCGATGGTGGACATGTGCGGCAGGAGTTCACTGAAATGGGCGCCGCTTTCCCCATGCTGTGCAAAAGAAAACGAAGACCCAACCAGGGGAAATCGTTTTTGGCCCGAAGTCATGGTAGTCAACCGCTGGCCCTGGCGGATCGATTCGGGCAGGTTCTGGCCCCTCATCTTATTTAATAAGGGTTTGTAATCAAACAATTCGAGTTGTGAAGGCGCCCCGCTCTGAAACAAATAGATCACCCGCTTCGCTTTGGGGGCGATGGTTTGAAAACTGCCGACCGAAGCATCCCCGGCAAGTCCTTCCAAACCTGGATTGGTGCGACACATCAGGGACCCGAGTGCCAGGCTCCCGATACCGACACTTAACTTCGAAAGAAAGGTCCTTCGGTTTTGTTGCATCAGAAATTGGAATGCTTCGTCTTCGAGGCCGTGCATCATAATATCAGTATTTGGTTAAGGATTCATCGAGGTTGAATAATAAAGAACCGGTCATCATCCAGGCTGCAGATTCCGCAGGATCCACATTGGCCGGATGTGGAGATTGCCCGGTGGACAATAATTTAAGAGCAGAAGCCCTGTCCTTGGTATACCGGTCTTTTTGTGCTTTATAATAGGCCATGATCTCGCCGGATTCTTCGGAGCCGGGCAACCTGGAGAGCACGCGCCTGAACATTTGTTTCAGCCGGTCACCGGGATCATCGTAGGCTTCCATGATATTATAAGCCAAAACCCTGCTTGCTTCCAGGACCTGCGGATCGTTGAGCATGACCAGGGCCTGAAGCGGGGTGCTGGTCCTGACTCTTTTAACTTCACAGAATTCCCTCTGCGGGTTGTCAAAGGTCATCATGGTAGGCGGTGGTATGGTCCTTCGCCAATAGGTATACAGGCTCCTTCGGTATTGATTGTCTCCTTTATCCATCTTGTAACCGGCTTCGCCGCGAAAGGCATCTCCACCCACGGTGAGTTCTTCCCAAAGTCCGGGAGGCTGATAGGGCTTTACGGAAGGACCGCCAATCTCCCGGTTGAGCAAGCCTGAGGCGGCCAGAACATTATCGCGGATCATTTCATAATTCATCCGGTAACGTGGCCCCCGGGCCAGGAATTTATTTTCAGGGTCCTGGGCCGCGGACCTTCCATCCACATTGGATTGCTGCCGGTAGGTGGCGGAAGTCATGATTTTTTTCATCATATACTGGATGTCCCAGCCATGTTCGATCATATCCACGGCCAGCCAGTCCAGCAGTTGAGGGTGGGTGGGCAGGGATCCCTGGCTGCCGAAATCATCTGAAGTGCTTACCAGGCCCCGGCCAAAAAGGTGTTGCCATATCCGGTTGACAAGAACCCTGGAAGTCAATGGATGGTCTTTCGAAAACAACCATTTTGCAAGTCCGGTTCGGTCACTGCCCAAGGCAGCCGTGTCATAGGGCAGCACGGCCCCCAAACCGGATGGCCTCACCTCCTTGCCATGTTCTTCATAACTTCCTCTTTTAAGGATAAAAGTTTTTCGGGGGGCTTTGCGGTCGTCTTTCATGACCATCTGTTCGATGGTGTCCTGTTCATTGCGGATTACCTTTCGGGCGTTCACGAAGTGGAGCACCCCTTCAATATCCTTTTTACTGATGGGCATCCAGGGTTTTGGAGTTGTTTGGTTCTGTACAAAACCGGTTTCAGGGACCTGGTTGAAAAAGGCAAAAGTCTGATAATAGGCTTCCGTGGAGATGGGATCGTATTTATGGTCGTGGCAGCGGGCACATTCCATGGTCAGGCCAAGAAAGGCTTTACTAAAAGTGTTGGTGCGGTCCGCGACATATTCGACCCTGTATTCTTCATCGATCACACCTCCTTCCTGCGTGATCTTGTGGTTCCGGTTGAAGGCGGAAGCGAGCAATTGTTCTTTGGTGGCATCGGGGAGCAGGTCACCGGCCAGTTGCCAGGTGACGAACTGATCGTAAGGCATATTCCGGTTGAAGGCATGGATGACCCAATCCCTCCATGGCCACATGATCCTTGGAAGATCGTCCTGGTAGCCATGGGTGTCCCCATACCGGGCAAGGTCAAGCCAGGCACTGGCCTGGTTTTCACCGTAAGAAGGCTGTTTGAACAGGGAATCTATATAATTTTCAAAGCGGTCTTCCGCATCCGATGCCATCAACTGGTCCAGCAAATGCGGCAATGGAGGTAAACCGGTGATGTCAAAGGCCATGCGGCGGGCTAGAATATGGTCTTCAGCCTGGCTGGATGGATTGAGGTTCATTTCTTCCATCTTGGCAAGCGTAAAATAATCAATTTCATTTCGCGGCCATTTTTTTCGGGTCACTTCAGGCAGCTTGGATTTGACTGGTTTCTGGAAAGCCCAGTGGGGTTTCCATTGTGCCCCCTGGTCAATCCATTTTTTCAGAATTTCTTTCTCATGATCGGTGAGAGCCAGTTTGGAGTCCGGGGGAGGCATCTGAAGGTCGGGATCATCGCTGTATATCCGTTTGACCAGTTCGCTGGAATCCGCCTTTCCCCGAACAATGATTACATGGTCCAATTTCTCCCCGACCATGGCCAGGGCGCCTGCTTCAGTATCCAGCCGGAGATTGGATTCCCGTTTGGCTTCATCCGGCCCATGACATTTGTAACAACGGTCCGACAGAATGGGTTTTACATCAAAAGCATAGTCCACCTGCCCCGCTTTTTTTTTGCCCGAGTTCTCCTGACAGGAAACGACAAAAACCAGGACAACTGCAAACACTACCGGCCGGAATAACATGCAAGGATTTTTGCTAAAATTAATGGATTATCGGGGAGATTTCAAATCCGTGTCGTCAGCCGTAAATCAGGCAATAAGGCGATCAGCAGGGCCAGCCAGATAAAAACACAAGGAACGGGCAGTGATTGTGGCAGAAAGAGAATACCAAAGAGGAGCAGAAGCAGCATCAACGTATAACACAGGCTTAATACCCATTTGGTTTTTTTCGAAAACAAACGATGCCGCCAGGGATATAACAGGCAAACGGGATTGGCCCAGAGGAAATGAAAATTATAATCGGTGGTGGTGTGGTCGGCAATAAACCAAAGAAACCCGATGATCAATCCTGCGAGCCCGGCGCAAATAAAGAGCAGGTTGGTGATTAAACTGAATACACCGGAAGATTGGAACCAAAGGTAAGCGATCACAACCATCGACAGCAGCAACAGGAAAATCCAACGGGGTTGAAACCACCCGTTGGACTTCACCCGGGGCTGAGCGGGCAACAGGATTTCGGCAGGCGTGCACACGGCCTGTCCTCCTGCACGGGCAGTTTCAAACACTTTCATCATTTCAAGCGGAAGAAACATGGCTTCCCTGGGTCCGGTCCTTTTATCCGCCGGTAATCCAAGGATTAAATCAATACCGAAGGCGCTCCAGGGGCTGTTGATCAGATATTGGTGAAGGTAGTCGCGAAACGAGACATCCGGGGTGGGGAGGTATTCCAGGCTGTCTACAAAGGAACTTTCAATCTTATCCCGGATCCGCGTGGAACAATTGTCCCAGAAAAAATCATATTTATAGGCCCTGTTTTCAGGCAGCGCATTCAGTCGAAGGGCCGTGTGGAGTTGAAGTTTATAAAAGTGGGGAATAATCAATACCTGTTCGTATACGGTCCGGTTCTCTTCCAGGTAATCCGACATGAAAGATGGAAACGACTGTACGGACAAATAATAATTCAGTTTGCCGCTCAGGAACTTGAGATAAAAATTTTTTTCCCTGAAATTAAAGGTCCCGTAGTTATATACCCGGTCGGTTCCGGAAGTTTCATCCATGACCCGGATCGCACTGTGTCCAAAAATACTGTAGAGCTCCGCGCCGGGGCTGCAGGACAAAAGGCTGATCCGGAGGCTGTCCTGAGCGGTTAAAAAAAGACAGCCGCAAATCAAAAGGCTTACTGAAAACGCTGCCCTGAAACGGAATGACATGGAACGAAAATCCGGACTTAATGTCATTTCGTCAAGCCCGGATTTTAACTGGAGTGTGAATAATCAAGGTTTGGCTTGTTTCTTAATGGAAATAGGGTCGATGGCCTTTGATTTGATCAGTGCATTTAATGCCGGAATCTCTTTATTCTGGACTTCCTGCCACCGGAGGATTTCCGTATTTATTTTTTCCACAAGTTCTTCACGGACATTCAATGAAGATTGCGTAGGAGGGAAGTCGCCCCGGTTGGTAATGGTATTCAGGTAGGCCAGTTTATTGTTGAGCCGGATGGGGAAATTCAGGGGATCCTGTCCGCTTCGGTTTTTGGTCTGGTACAGTGCTTCTTCCACTTTGGTCATCATGGAATCGATGGTTTTGCTTTTTTCGATCACTTCTTTCATGTCCGGATTATCTTTTATTTTATCCGTATAGGCTTTCATTTGTGCACGGGTCTCCCGGATATCGATGATGGTCTGGTGGGTTTCGGTGAGTTTCTGGATATTTTCATTAACAAACTGGACTTGCCGGCGAATATCATCTTCGCTTACCGTGCTGACCGGGTTTTTTAATATATTAAAATCGCGGCTTTGTCCGGCTCCTTTTACATTGAGCTTCACCATATATTTCCCCGGTGCCGCCATAGGTCCGTTGAGGTTGCCGGCCCAGAGGACCAGGCCCTCAAATCTTTTGGCATTTGGATATCTCAGGTTCCATGCAAACGTATTATAGCCTCTGGCCGGCTCAAATTTTTCTTCATTTTCTTTCGGAAAATTGGAAAAGGTCTTGATTAATTTTCCGCTTTCTTCGTGAAAAGTCAGGGTGATGGTATCTTTTTTGCCGGGTGGTTCTTTTAAATAATAATTGACCAGGACTCCCCCGGGATGATTTTGGCCATTGACGCCCAGGTCCGGCATGCGGAATCCCCCAAGGCCACCCATCCGGTAAGCATCCATTGGTTTAAACAGGTGTGTAGCCGATTTAGTCATATCGGGATTCAGTTGATGCAGCGGGCTGAGGTCATCGATGATCCAAAGGGCACGGCCCTGAGTGGCTGCAATGAGGTTGTTGTTTTTTATGGTCAAGTCGGTAATGGGTACGATGGGTAGATTCAATTGAAAAGGCTGCCAGCTTTCTCCATCATTGAAAGAAATATACATCCCCGTTTCGGTGCCGGCATACAACAAACCCTTTCGGCTGGGGTCTGCCCGGACGACCCTGGTAAAATGTTCACTTGGGATTCCGGCTACAATCTTTTTCCAGGTTTTTCCAAAATCTTCTGTCTTATAGATATAGGGTGCAAAATCTCCTTGTTTGTAACCGGTCGCGGCGAAATAACAACCCCCGTCAGTAAAAGGGTCTGGCTCCATGCAATTGATCATGGTCCATTCCGGCATGTCCGAAGGGGTCACATTCGACCATTGATTGCCTCCGTCCCGGGTCATGTGGACAAGCCCGTCATCCGAACCGGTCCAGATCAGGTCTTTGACCCGGCGCGATTCCGCCGCGGCAAACAGGGTGCAATAATATTCCACGCTGGTATTGTCCTTGGTGATCGGGCCTCCGGAAGGGCCCATTTTTGTAAGGTCGTTCCGGGTGAGGTCAGGGCTGATCAGTTGCCAGGATTGGCCTTCATCCCGCGTCACATGCAGATGATTGGAAGCAGCGTATAGTTTTTTTGGATCGTGTGGAGAAAAGAAGATCGGGAAATTCCATTGAAACCGGTATTTGAAACCTTCCGCTCCATGGCCCATTGGGTTGTCCGGGTGGACATCCACGGACCGTTCTATTTTTTTGGAATGGTCTGTCCTTTCCAGTAAACCATCATAACTGCCTCCGTAAACAATATCGTTGTTCAGGGGATCTACGGCAAGGTGACCGCTCTCGCCCCCTGCAGAAGGTTCCCAGTCATTTTCCGTGATGGCAAATCCTTCCGTGCGGTGATAGATGCGCAGGGTGCTATTGTCCTGTTGGGCTACATAAATGCGATACGGGAAGTGGTTGTCGGTGGTCACACGGTAAAACTGGGCGGTTGGCTGGTTGTGGTAAGTGGACCAGCTGGCCCCGCCGTCCACGGTCACCTGGGCCCCTCCGTCATCGGCAATGGCCATTCGGGTATTGTCTTCCGGGGCGATCCAAAGGTCATGGTGGTCCCCGTGATTGGCATTAAAAGATGCAAAGGTCTTGCCTCCATCTTTGGATTTGTGGTAGGACACATTCAGCACATAAACCACATCGGCATCCTTGGTGTCGGCGTAGATTCTTGTATAATACCAGGCTCTTTGGCGGAGATTGCGGTCCTGGCTTTGAGCAGTCCAGGTCTTACCACCGTCATCTGAACGGAATACACCGCCGTTTTCATTTTCGATCAGCGCATAGACACGGTCTGAATTAACCGGTGAGACACTGACGCCCACAATGCCCCAGGTGCCCCCGGGCAGGCCTTTGCTGGTTGAAATGTTGGTCCAGGTTTCTCCGCTGTCGGTGGATTTCCAGAGAGCAGACCCTGCTCCCCCGGATTCCAGGCTATAGGGGGTTCGGCGTATTCTCCAGGTGGTCGCAAAGAGAATCCTGGGGTTATTGGGGTCAAAACAGAGGTCAACGGCTCCTGCGGTATCGTTTACAAAGAGCACTTTTTTCCAATTTTTGCCCCCATCGGTACTCTTGAATACACCCCGGTCCTGATGAGGGGCGAATATATTGCCAATGGCAGCCACGTAGACGATATCCGGATTGGTGGGATGGATGCGGATCCGGCCTGTAAAGCGCGTTTTATCCAGTCCGAGGGATTTCCAGGTGTTTCCGGCATCTTCAGATTTCCAGACACCATATCCGAAGGAGGTGTTTCCCCGCACCGTCTTTTCTCCGCCACCCGCATAGACCACGTTTGGATCGGAAGCCGATACAGCCACAGCTCCAATACTACCGCCGAAATATCCATCGCTGACGTTCTTCCAGGAATTGCCGCCATTTTCGGTCTTCCAGACACCGCCGCCCGTGCTTCCGAAATAATAAAGGTTGGGTTTACCGGGTACCCCGGTTACCGTGCAGGACCTACCGCCCCGGTAAGGGCCAATGCTCCTCCACCGCATGCCCGCATAAAGCGCAGTATCATAGACCAGAACAGGTGCCTGGGTCATGGGCGCTGCAGTAGGCGCTTTGGCTGGAACGGCGGTTTTTTTCTTTTGGGCTGAAAGGTTATTGGGAAAGGAAAATAACCATATTAATACGTAAAATTGTAATAGCGTCTTTTTCATATTTCACCTGATTAAAAATGAAATTTACAAAGCTTTTTCGATTGCCTCTTTATTGCCTCCGTATTGTTGTAATTTTCGTTTTGATAGCAGGAATAGCCGGTTGTACCAAAAAGTCAGTTCCATTGGGGACCCTGCCCGCTGTTGCACCCGATGCCTCAGTTCCTTCAAATTTGCCTGACATGAATTCCGTTGAAACAATTTCAGAAGTATATATTCCGGTTACCGTGGACTCCCCGGCACTGATCCGGCAGATCAATACCCTGATTCCCCAGGTCATCTATGAAGACAGTTCCCTGACAGATGATAAATTGGCCATCCGGGCGGAAAAAATGGACAGTGTGGATATCAGGATATTTCCCAATAAACTGGTTTATGATGTTCCGCTAAAAATCAATATTGTGCGGGATATTGGGATCACCCGCGTAAAAGCCGACGGGGCGCTCAAACTTTTCTTCAGTACGGAGTACAGCATAAAGCCGGACTGGTCCATCCAGTCGGTGACCACCATCCTGGACCACGAATGGATTGAAAAACCCCGGGTCCGGCTAGGAGTGATCCAGGTCCCTATTGAAAGCATCGCCAGCCGGATTGTGCGGAGGAGCAGTGACCTCATTTGCAAACAGATCGATGCCCAACTTCAGGAAGGATTTAAACTCAGGGATTATATTGATCAGGCCTGGAGGAAAATTCAGTTGCCCATCCTCATCACTGAAAAACCACATCTCTCCTGGCTCCTGCTCCGGCCGGAGAAAATTCTGATGGTGCCCCTGCATACCCATGAAGGCCAGATCCAGACTTTACTGGTTTTCCGTTCCAAAACCGATATGGTCTTTGGTACAAAACCGGTATTGCCCTATGCCGGTATCCTGCCCACGTTCGAACAGATTAGCCAGGGCCCCAAAGATTCCCTGATCGAATTATCCATCAATTTTCCACTCCGGCGTGCGGAAATCCTTTTATCCGATTACTTCAAAGGCCAGGAATTCAGAGATGGCAACAGGGTGGTGATGATCGATTCGGTTCATTTGTCCGGTCAGGGAAATAAACTGAAGGTGGAAACCTATGTGAGCGGAACATTTCCCGTCAAATTGGAAATGGAAGGGGTTCCGGTTTATAATGGGGAAAAAAGGCGGTTTGAACTGGCAGGCCTCGATTATTCCATCAACTCAAAAAATCTATTGGTAAAAGCCGCTTCCTGGATTCTGAAAAAGAATTTCCAGAAAAAACTGTCCGAATTGCTCACCTACGAAGTGGGGGGATATATGGACAGCGGGAAAATGAACCTGGCACAAGCCCTCGGCCAGGTTAAATCTTACGGGTTTAAAATGGAGCCGGTGATCAACGATGCCTGGGCCCTGCATCCGGTCATCAACGGGGATCAGGCTAACATAACCTTCCTGGCCAGCGGCCGCTTCCAGATCCGGATCGACCAGTTGGTTGAGGAAAAATAAAAGTTTAATCCAGGCCCAATACCAGTTTATCTTCCGAGAGTAAAGCGAGTTCTGGCCTGGGCTCCGTCATCCATAAAAATTCAAAGGGATGCAGTTCCATCCTGATTTGTCCGTCTTCGGCATGTACGCGTCTACCGCTGAACAGGTCTTCCAGGGCAGCATGGAAACCTGGCTTCTTTAAATCTATTGCTGTCGTTTGGGGTACCGGGCTCAGATTGACCACGACCAGTATGTTTTCGTTCCCATAGGATCTCCAATAGGACAACACCGAAGGGTGATCCGACTCTGTGAACATAAAATCGCCCCTCCCAAAGACTTCATATTGTTTCCTGATGGAAATGATCCTTCGCATCCAGTGCAGGAGAGAATAGGGATCCTCTTCGGCTGCTTCCACATTGATCTTGGTAAAATGGAATTCCTCGTCCGTGATCACCGGGAGATAAAGGGAGGCGGGATCTGCCTCCGAGAACCCGGCATTGAGTCCCCCGTTCCATTGCATCGGCGTGCGCACCCCATCGCGGTCATTCAGCCAGATATTATCTCCCATGCCGATTTCATCCCCGTAGTATACCAGGGGAGTGCCAGGCATGGAAAACAACAGGGCATTCATGAGTTTGATTCTTCTTTGGTCGTTGTCCATCAGGGTGGATAGTCTTTTCCGGATGCCCAGGTTGATCCTGGCTCTGGGTTCAGGAGAATAATTTTCCCACATAAACTGACGGTCTTCGTCGGTGACCATTTCGAGGGTGAGTTCGTCGTGGCAGCGAAGGAAAATAGCCCATTGACAGGTCGAGGGAATCTGCGGAGTCCGGTTGAGGATGTATTCGATAGGGGTGCGGTCAGCTTTTTTCAAGGCGAGGTATAGCCGCGGCATCAGCGGAAAGTGATAATTCATATGGCATTCATCCCCTTCGCCAAAGTAGGCCGCGGAGTCTTCCGGCCACATATTGGCTTCCGCGAGAAACAACAAGCCCGGATGCTTTTCATCGAGGTAGGACCTGAGTTTTTTGAGAAAGACATGGGTTTCGGGCAGGTTTTCGCAGGAGGTTCCTTCCCGTTCATACAGGTAAGGAATGGCGTCCAAACGAAAACCGTCCACACCCATGGCGGCCCAGTAGTCCATAATGGAGAAGATTTCAGCCTGGACGTCGGGATTGTCAAAGTTCAGGTCGGGCTGATGATTAAAAAAACGGTGCCAATAATACAATCCCGTTTCTTCATCAAAAGACCAGTTGGAGGGCTCAAAATCCCTGAATATGATCCTCACTCCCTGGTATTGTTCCGGGTTGTCGGTCCAAACATAGAAATTGCGGTGGGATGAACCCTCGGGCGCTTTTTTGGCCCGGGCAAACCAGGGATGCTGGTCGGAAGTATGGTTGATCACCAGTTCTGTAATGACCCGCAGATTGCGGGCATGGGCTTCGCGGATCAGTGTTTTAAGGTCTTCCACCCGGCCAAAGGTGGGATTGATGGACATGTAGTCCGCGATATCATACCCGTCGTCACGCAAGGGGCTTGGATAAAACGGCATCACCCAGATGGTGTTTACGCCCAGGTCCCGTATATAATCCAGTTTGTCGATGAGGCCTGCAAAGTCCCCGATGCCATCTCCATTGGTGTCCCGGTATGTTTTTACATGGACCTGATAAATTATGGCATCCTTAAACCAGCCGCTTGTCCTTTCCATACGCTTTACGAGTTTGATTTTAAATAAGAAGACTTGCAGCAATAATAAGGCAAACTGTGAATATGGCGTCCCTTCTTTCCCAGATTTTACAACTAAAAATCAATGGAGTGGCCGGTATACCCAACCCCTGACCCGTCCTGACCGTCTACATGGTTATCTAAACCGGCGCATATGAAAAAATCATTGTTTTATTTGACCATCGGCCTGCTGATCACCTTGCCTTCCTGCCTCAGGGATGAATGCGTGAGCCACAGGGTTTTTGTCCGCATGGACCCTGTCTATACCACCGTGCAGGCTTTGAGGGACGGCGGCTTTTCCACCGGCCCGGCCAGAGCGCTCCGCAATCCCGGAAAAATATACTCCTTTGGCCATTACCTGCTGATCAATGAGATTGAGGAAGGGGTCCACCTCATTGACAATACAGACCCAGCCCGTCCGGTGAACCTTTCTTTCATACAAATCACCGGAAACCGCGATATGGCCGTAAAGGACCATATCCTGTATGCCGATAATGCAGTGGATCTGCTGGCCATCGACATTTCGAACCCCCTTGCTCCAGTCCTAAGGAAAAGACTCGAAAACGTCTTTCAGAAATCATACGGATGGGGAGGGATTGCCCCAAATCAGCCTTTGCTGGTGGGTTATACCAAGAGCAACGAAACCCAGGTCGTTGATTGTGCCCAGCCGCTTTTTCAAAGGGAGACTTTCCTGGACAATGGCGGTTTCTGGATCAGGGCGGATGTCCTGAGTTCTTCCGCAGGAAATTCGGGGGCCAAAACCAATGGAGTGGGGGGATCCATGGCACGCTTCGGCATTGTCGACCAGTACCTCTACGCCATAGACCAGGCCGATCTTCATGTCATTTATATTGATCAGCCCGCCGATCCCAAAGAAGGGAAATCCGTGACGGTGAGCTGGAATATTGAGACCCTGTTTCCCTATAAAGACAAACTGTTCATCGGAGCGCAGAATGGCATGTTTATCCTGGAGAATAAAAACCCGGAAGCTCCTTACCTGCTGAGCAGTTTTTCACACGCACGTGCCTGCGATCCGGTCTTTGTGGATGGTGATATCGCTTTTGTCACCCTCCGGGATGGCAATGAATGCACTAACTACACCAATGAACTGGATGTCGTGGACATTTCCAATATTATAGCGCCCAGGCTGTTAAAAAAATACCAAATGCAGCATCCTCATGGCCTTTCTGTAATTGACAAACTGCTTTTCCTTTGTGAAGGCCAATATGGGCTGAAAGCCTTTGATGTGGCTAATATCAATACCATTGACAAGAATCTTAAGGCGCATCTGGCCGCTTTCCATGCTTATGATGTAATCGCCTTGTCCAAATCCCACCTGATCGTGGTTGGGGAGCAGGGTCTGATTCAGCTGGATGCTTCGGATTTGAAGAATATTAAGATCCGGTCGCAGATACCGGTAGTTAAAGACTGAGGGCATGAGAAAGGGAATTGGGCTTATCATTTTGATTTGTTTTGTTACCATAGGGTATGCACAGGACAGCATCCAGTACCTTCGATACAAAGTGGTCAAGCGAAACGGGTCGTCTCTCATTGGGCAGATCATGGAAAAAAAAGCCGATGGACCTTATATGGTCGTCCTTGATAACGGGGCTTTGGTCGAAATCTGTGAAAAAGACGTCCTCCGGATCAAACCCATTGCCCGGGGAAACAGGCCTTCAAGGCCTTATACAAACCCGGCTTACAAATGGGGATTTTCCACCGAAATCATGGCCGTGAACAATGGCATACAGCATATTGGTAATCCGGGAGTGGCTACCGGCGCGAGTATTTCCGCACTGCGGTATCTGTCCCCCCAATTCAGTTCGGGGATGGGCCTGGGGCACTACAATTATGACTTGGAAGCCAGGAGGATTTTTGTACCCTTGTTTGGAGAGGCCCGTTACCGCCTCATCCGGCACCAGGTCAGCCCGCTGCTGGTCGTGAAGGGAGGGTATGGTTTTGCAGCTAAAAACGACATCAACGGCCTTCAAAAGCACGAAGGTGGTATCTTTGTAAATCCATTTTTCGGTTATGAATTCGGCACGGGCCGGAAGGTATCCTGGTCGATCGGAGTTGGATTGTTGTTTCAGAAGGCGTATTATACCTATATCAATGGACGGGAATTTTTTGACGAGGACATCCGCTTCCGGCGAACGGAATTTAAACTGGGAATAGCTATACACTGAGAAACGATACATGAAGTTTTTTAAACAAACTGTACCCGACGACGCAAGCCTGATCTCAGGATCCATCTCCAATGACCGGAGGAGCCAGGAGAAGTTGTATCGTAAATATTTTAACCGTTTGTTCACCATGGGTCTGCGATATACTTCGGATGAGGACCTGGTCCAGGAAATTACACACGATGCCTTTCTGAAGGCTTTTAAAAACCTTGAAAAATACCAGTTCGCAGGTTCTTTTGAAGGCTGGCTCCGGAAGATTATGTTCCATTGTGTAGTGGACCATTTCCGGGCTAAAAAATCACCCCGGTTCATCGAACTGGACGATATCCGTCAGCTTTTTGATGAATCGGCATCATTACCCTGGGAAACCGAAGACCTGATCGGTCATATAAATGCCCTTCCGGACCACCACAAAACCGTGTTTAACCTGTTTGCCATCGAAGGCTATTCACACCAGGAGATCGCGGAAAAAATGGGGATCAGTGAAGGCACCAGCAAATGGTATCTCAACCAGGCCAGGACCATTCTGAAGGGAAAAATTGTGCAAAAAAAAATGAATGAAACCTATGCAAAATAATTCGATGAGGCAAAGGGAGAATGCCGGTTGGGCGAAGATGCGGCGTCAGCTGGATCTGGAAATGCCTGTGCATAAAAAGGACAGAAAAATCGTATGGTTGTTTTTACTGGCCGGAATTGGACTGGTCGGCCTGATCTGGTATTCCGGCCGGGTATTGAATGTACCGGAAGTACCTGCTTCACCCGCCGCCAGGCCATTGGAAGAAACTGCCGGTATTCGCAGCAGCACACATGATCCATCCCTGGCGCATTCCACAAAGGATAAAATTGAACTGGAATTAAATTCGCCCAGTTTGCCAGTCGCTGGCACTCCCTCTTCAAAAGGAATTGAAACCACCGAACAAACCATGGTATTCAGCCCTTCAGGGGCCAGGCCGGAAAACAAATCCGTCTCAAAAGCCCCCAACGCCTCTTTAAAAGATCCCTTATATGCACTCAAGGAAGGACGGGTAACCGATCCCGTGGAAAATAACACTTCCATTGACCTTAAATCGCATACTGAAAAAAATCATAACGGTCTCCCTGAAAATCTGGCTGCAAATCAGGAGAAAACGAATGTTCCCTCTGAAGTCCAAGAGAATACAACGGCACCGGACCTGGTTACCGAAGTTGCCCCCAATGTCACTGAAAAAATAAATGCCGAAATTTCTTCCGACGCATCCCGCCCCGACAGCCAGGTCCCCAACCTTGACAACCCTTTGACCCCGGCAGAAGCGGGGATGGAAAACCCCGTCGAAATCAATACGGATAAACCGCACAACCGACAGGGTTATGTCTCCTTGGGCATGGACTATGCCGGTGATCATTTTATGAATCCCTATCTCACCGCTGGCCTTCGGATGCCGGTCTCCGGAAGGTTCTATCTTGCTGGTCAGGCAGGAATCAGCTACCAGATTAAAAAGAATCAATCCCGGTCTGCGAATTCCCAGGTCACTCTTTCCAGCCAATCATCCGGCAAATATTTGCTGGATGCAGGCATTGCTTCCACGGGAAGCGTGACGCTGGACGCAAATGCCCTTTTTGTGGATGCAGGCAGGTCCCTTACCGGATTTAGTGGAGATTCATTGTTGCTTACCGCAGGAGACCAGGTCACTTATTTTTCTTCAGATCAGTGGATGGCCATTGGCCAGGCCGGGCTGGGATACCGCATCCTTCCGGGACTTACTGTGGAATCGGGGTTTCATTACCGATATTATACGGGAGCATTCAGGGATTATGTCAGCATCCGGTCGACCAATCCGTTAGGCAATGGTTTTAATACTTCGAACACGGCCGCATACAAACTCAGGCCTGCCGTCTCCAGGCAGCAGTTATCCCTTTATCTGAATACGGGGCTCCAGTTGACAAATCGCCTGGGTATAACCTTGCAGGTGGCCGGCAAACCATTTGGCTCCTCTTCCCCGGGGACCCGGGCCAATGAGGCCGCATTTAACAGTTCCTCCTCCAGCAAGAGAACAGCCCTCGAACTACCCGTCAAACAAAATTCCGCCTATTACCGGTTCGGCATGACGCTTTCTTTTTAAAAGGGCCGGGCGGAAAGGGCCCGTTCTGTTAGTTATACCTCTAATGCGCAGGTTATCCAGCAAATGTGCAGGTTATCAAATTTTTGTATTGGATTCGGTTTTTTCTCTCGAATTTTAGTTTATCCCAAAACCAGGTTGAATTTTGGGAGGCTGGAGAATAAACCTTTAAAAATTATCCATATGAAAATGAAAGCCCTTTATTTGATTGCCATGGTTTGCTCTGTGGTCATTTTTTCAAATTGCAACCAGGATCAGGACCTGACTGAGGCAACGGCGGATGATGGTTTGAATGAAGCTTCTGCCTGGAGGCCCTCAGACGGCATGAGCCCTTTTCTCTCTGCGGAGACCCGGGCTCAGATGCCTGCCGAAGATCTGGAATTTGTGGATCGTATCCTGAGGAACCCCAATGAAGATATACTAAGGTCGAGGGGTGCCGAAGTGCATATTCCGGCAGGTTCAGTCGATGCCCTCCAGGATGCCATCGATGCAGCTAATCCGGGAGATGTCATTGTACTAGATGCGGGAGATCATATGGAATCGGGACCTGTTGTAATTAACAAAGCGATATCGCTTGAAGGTGAAAAAGGAACCAATTTGATATTCAGCAATCTGCTTCCTGGGGCAACATTTACTGCAGCGATCCATATAGTGCCTGGAGCAGAAAATACGTTGATCCGCAGGATTAGGTTCACCTCAACAGACCCAATTTCGGGAGTTTGTATTTTTGTGGACGCGTTGAGCCATGTAAAAATTTTGCAAAATGTGATGGATAACTTTGTCTTTTCTGTTGTCGGGTATCAGGCTCAAAGGCTGATCGTTACTCAAAATAAAATCACTGTAGGTAACGGTGGCGCCCATGGGATCATGTTGTCCGACGGAAATCAGAATGTATTGGTTATGAATGAAATTACCAATGGCGCTTTCGGCATTTTTACCGGGGGAACCAATGGGATCTCTTTCAGTAATCAAACGCATAGTTGTTTATATGGACAGGTCCTTTGTAAGGTTCCGGCTGGCGAAATCGTAATTAATGGCCGAACCCTGGATACGCAAGCGCCCACCATCAATTGGTCCATAAAATACAATGAAGCCAATAACAATATTTTTACGGGTTACTTGGTCATTGACGGTTCATACAACAACTTCCTTATTTACAACAATGGATCCGGAAACGGAGCTTACGATATTGAATTGACTTCCGAGACGGGAAGGTTTGGATTTGTTGCCCCGGCTTCCCACGACAATCGAGTGATCGCATACCGCTGGCTTACGGTAAAAGACTGTGGCAATGACAACATTGTGAACGGGGGCAAAAAAGTCAGCCTGGTTATGGATCCCTGTTACTGAGACCTGAAATCCCATGCTATCATAACACGGAAGCAACCTTCAAACCATGGAGGTTGCTTTTTTAATGTCTCATCGGGCTTGGGTTACAAATGTAGTTTTTCTTTTTTGGCAAGCAGTTCGTCACGGCTCTCCACACGGTCGGTGTCGGGGATACAACAATCCACGGGACAAACAGCCGCACATTGGGGTTCATCGTGAAATCCCACACATTCGGTGCATTTATCCGGAACGATGAAATAATAATCGGCCTCCACCGGTTTGTTGCGTTGGCCGGCATCGACTACGGTGCCATCTTCCAAGGTATAGGGTCCATTGACTGTATTTCCGTCGCTGATGGCCCATTCGACTCCGCCTTCATAGATCGCATTATTGGGGCATTCCGGTTCACAGGCGCCGCAATTGATGCATTCATTGGTTATTCTGATTGCCATGATAAAATTCTCATCCCTAACACCCCTGGAGGTGTTTTGGTTCGGCAAATATATGGTAAAACACGGGGCGGCCGGAGAGCCGGCCATTAATCCTCCAATGTGGGCATTCGGGGTATGGGACGATCCATTTGCATATGGAGTTTTCAGCAGGTATTTCAAGCCTTGCCAATTTTGGACTCCAGGTCAAAAAAAGGACAACAAATCGAATTGATTTGCCATTTTTGTGACAGAATGGGAAAGAGGGATATCAGGCAGGTCATGATCCTGGATGCGGCTGAAAAAGTCTTTGAGGCCGTTGGCTTCGCCAATGCCAAGATGGAGACTGTGGCCAGGGAATCCGGCATGAGCAAAGGCAGTGTCTATTTTTATTTTCAGAGCAAGGAAAACCTGTATATGGCCATCACCTACCGTGGCATGCAAAAACTGAATGACCTCATGTACCGTTGCCTGGCTGACCATAAAGAAAATACCGGCGCCTCAGGGGTGATCGGTCTCCTGGAAACCTATATCGATTTTGCCGAGGACTTCCCTCTTTACATTGAAGCCCTGCTGGATTATATGGCCGTCAACCGGTCCGCCGCTTCAGGCCCGGATGAGGCAAAACTCACGGACGCCATGCGGGAAAGCATTTATTACCAGAAGATCCAGGATATCCAAAATATCCCAATATCCCTGGCCATAGGGGAGATCGAACGGGGATGGCTGGATGGAAGTGTCAAAAACAAAAACAAACCGGAACTTCTCTTCATTACGGCCTGGGCCACCATTGTAGGATATTTGAAACTTACTACGGCATCAGGCAAGCACCGCTCCACCTTGCACAAAATTGGCAAAACCGAATGGAAAAAATACGTGCTTCAACTGATGAAAGACCAGCTCGAGAAACCTTGAGCGGTCTTTTTAGTCGATCAGGATAAAGTCATCGACATCGATCGTGGCAAAATCCTCTTCATTCGTCTCCACCCACTGCATGAGCCAATGGTCGCCCGGGGTTTCAGGCGGGATTATTTTTTCAATTTTTTTCAAATTCATGGGATAGTGATTTATCATGGTTGGTATTATTCAAAAAGGTTAAATGGATATTTGTTGGCATGGAGAATGGCCTGGGCGATGGTTCTTCGTTTTTCCTTGACATTCACCAGGGGGTATTTGGTAAACCGTTTGACGCCCATGGACAAGGTCTTCAGCAAGTCGCCTTCACAAAAACTGGCCAGGGCATCCAGGGCGTTCTTCGTCATGCGGCCGTTGACGTCGTGGAAAAAGACCTTGAGAATAGCATCCTGCACCGGTTTCTGTTCCTGGCGTATGCCCAGCATTTCCTGCCTTTGAATCCGTAACAGTAGGGATTCGGCATTGAGTATATCGATAAGCATATCTGCACAATTGGCAAGGATCTCCTGCTCCTCCTGCAATTGCAGTTTGCCGTCCATCTGCATTTTTACAGCCGCACCGGCTACCAGCAAGGCCAGTTTTTTAAAGTCCCGGATAGACGTCATTTCATCTGCATAAGGGCCGGTGGCCTTATCCATAGAAGGCATCGATGCCAGTTCTTTCTGTACGGCCCAGGCCGCGTCGGTGAGGTTAATGTCTCCTTTCAGGGCCCGTTTGAGCAACATCTCAACGATCAGCAGGCGATTGATTTCATTGGTGCCTTCATAAATGCGGTTGATCCTGCTGTCCCGGTATGCGCGGGCGACCGGGTTCTCTTCTGAAAAACCAATGCCACCGTGAATCTGAACCGCTTCATCCACCGTAAAGTCGAGCACTTCAGAAGCATTCACTTTAAGCACCGAACATTCGATGGCGTATTCTTCAGCGGCTTTCAATTTGGCCGCTTCAGGAGAAAGTCCCCCGGCCATGAGCTCCGTTGTTTTTTCCTGAAGCAGGTTGGAGGTACGGTAAAGCGTACTCTCACTGGTATAAGTTCGAATCAGCTGCTCCGCCAATTTGTATTGGATGGCGCCGAAATGACCTATGGTTTTGCCAAACTGGACCCGCTCATTGGCGTATTTGGCACTGCGGTCGATCAGGATCTTGCATCCCCCGATACAGAAGGCGCCCAATTTGAAGCGGCCGATATTGAGCGCATTGAAAGCGATTTTATGCCCTTTACCGACTTCACCGAGCAGGGCATCGGCATCAATTTTTACATTTTCGAAAAAAACCTGGCGGGTAGAGGACCCTTTAATCCCCATTTTTTTCTCTTCTTCGCCAAGGGTAAGGCCCGTCTTGCCGGCGTCTACCAGGAAGCAGGAAAATCCTCCCTTGCCATCCGGCCATTTATTCCCATGCACCTGGGCAAATACGATAAACAGATCAGCCCAGCCGGCATTGGAAATCCACATTTTTTGTCCGTTCAGGATAAAACTTTTTCCATCTTCCGTAAGGTCAGCCCTTGTTTTGGCGGAAAGGGCATCAGAACCCGATCCAGGTTCGGTGAGGCAATAACTTGCAATGGTCTCGCCAGAAATCAACCCTGGCAGATAGGCCCGTTTCTGAGCCTCCGTTCCAAAATAAAGGATCGGCAACATGCCAATACCGGTATGGGCCGCGAAGGTGGTAGAAAATGAACCCATTGGCCCGAGGACATCGGTCACCAGGGTATTGGTGTTGGTATCCAGATCAGTGCCTCCGTAGGCCTCCGGCATGTGAATGCCCAGAAAACCCAATTCTCCCATCTTCCTCATCAGGGACTCAGACATTCCTTCTTCCTGCTTTTCAATACGATCTTGATTCGGCCGGATATCCTGGTTGAGGAAGTCCTGTGCGCTCCGCGCCACCATCAGGGCCTCTTCACTAAACTGTTCAGGAATAAAAGTCTCTTCCGGAGAAGCATCCCGGACGAGAAACTCCCCGCCTTTGAGCAGGGTGGATTTAACTTCTGTAACCATGATATTAGAATTTACTAACATTTGACTCAAAGTTAAAAAATATTTTCTTTACTATCAAGACCCTTTGACACTTATTAACATAAACCATGAAAATAAGGGGTTTCGGTTAGGTGGGTTATTTGACTAAAAGTCAAAATATTGACCTATTATTTAAATCGAAGTCCAGGGCTGAACCAAATTAATCCTGCCGATTCCTTATTTTACCAGAAATAAAACCAAATGAAAAAATATATCCTGGCCGTCTTCCTGGTGTTTGCCTGGAGTCCGTTTGTATTCAGTCAAAAAGCGAAAGCCACCCGTGCGACCGCAAAACCCGCGGCGCCCGTTTCGGAAGAACCGGTTTATCCCTTTGAAGAAGCCAATTTTAAGGCTTTAAAATGGCGGAATATTGGTCCCTTCCGCGGGGGCCGGGTGACTGCGATCTGTGGAATTCCCGACCAGGTTTATACATTTTATATGGGCTCTACCGGAGGAGGGATTTGGAAAACAACGGATGGGGGCAACCGATGGACCAATGTATCGGATGGTTTTGTCAAAACCGGATCTGTGGGTTCCATACAGGTAGCTGCTTCTGATCCGAATGTGGTCGTGGCCGGCATGGGGGAATCTCCGGTCAGGGGGGTCATGACCTCGCACGGCGACGGTATCTATAAATCCATGGATGCCGGCCGCACCTGGACCCATCTGGGACTCAGCAAGGTCAGGCAGATCTCCCAGGTAAGGATCCATCCCAATGATCCGGATCTGATCTATGTAGGTGCTCAGGGCAGTCCTTATGAACCCACGGAAGACCGTGGGGTTTACAGGAGCAGGGATGGGGGCAAAAGCTGGCAGAAGATCCTCTTTGTTGATAATAACAGCGGGGTGAGTGACCTGAGTATGGACTTAAAGAATCCCAGGATACTCTATGCTGCCTTTTGGGATATGCAGAGGCTGCCCTGGTATATCCGCAGCGGTGGACCAGGCAGTGGCATATGGAAATCCACGGACGGAGGGGACACCTGGAAAAAACTCACCAATGGCTTGCCAAAATCCATCATGGGCAAGATCGGAGTGTCGGTTTCAATGGCCAATCCCCAACGTGTATATGCCATGATCGAATCCGAAGAAGGAGGGTTATACCGTTCCGAAGATGGAGGAAATACCTGGGCATTGATCAATAGTGACCGCATACTCCGTGCCCGGGCCTGGTACTACACCCATGTCTATGCCGATCCTCTGAATCCGGACAGGGTAATTGTGCTTAATGCCCCATACCTTGAATCTACCGATGGAGGAAAGACCTTTAAAAACGTCCAGGTCCCGCACGGGGACAATCACGACCTCTGGATCAATCCCAATAACAACAGGATCATCGCGAACGCCAATGACGGCGGGGCCAATATTTCATACAATGGCGGGCTCAACTGGAGTGAACAATCCAATCAGCCCACCGCTCAATTTTACCGGGTGAATGCTGACAACCGTTTTCCTTACTGGGTTTATGGCGGCCAGCAGGATAATACTGCCCTGGCGATCCAGAGCAGAACAGCCGGCCCAGGGATATCAGAAAAAGATTTTGTAGTCATATCGGGTTGCGAGAGTGCCTGGCCGGCCTTCGACCCGGATAATCCGAGGTATATCTATGCGGGTTGTTACCAGGGCATCATCGAGGAATACGACTGGGAAACACGTGAAGCTAAGGATGTGATGGCTTATTCCTTCCTGGGGTTGGGCACCAAACCTGCCGATATGAAATACCGCTTCAACTGGAATGCACCCATTCTGGTATCCAGGTTTAATCCGAAGGTGATCTACCATGGAGGGAACAAGGTGCTGAAATCGGAAGATCGGGGGATCAGTTGGGCAGAGATCAGTGCCGACCTGACCCGGAATGAAATTGCCAAACAAGGACAGGGTGGCGGCCCGATCACCAGCGAAGGAGCGGGAGGAGAGAATTACAATACCCTGGCTTGCCTGGCCGAATCCCCTTCAGAGGCAAACGTGCTTTGGGCAGGTTCTGATTGTGGCCTGGTGCATGTGACTATGGATGGTGGAAAATCCTGGATGAATGTCACCCCCGCCGAGATGAAAGAAGGCCTGGTCCATTCCATTGAAGTTTCCCCCCACATGCCAGGTACTGCATATATAGCTTATACCCGGTATAAATTTAATGATTTTACGCCCCACATTTTCATCACCCATGACTATGGCAAAACATGGTCGCATCGCACCCATGGGATAGCAGAGGAGGCCCATGTGCAGGTCGTCCGTGAGGATCCTGCCCGCAAAGACTTGTTGTATGCCGGCACGGAAACCGGAATGTATATTTCTTTCAATGGGGGGGCGCATTGGAATAAATTTCAATTAAATCTGCCGGTGGTACCCATCACGGATATTAAAGTACACCAGGGTGATTTGATTGTTTCGACAGCCGGTCGCTCCTTCTGGATCCTGGATGATCTCAAACCCCTTCACGAATACAGGCCGGAAATACTCAGTCGTAAATTAGTGGTTTACCAGCCTGAACCCGCTGTCCGGTTCGGAGGAGGTTTAGGTATCGAATTCCCAGGCCTGGGCATGAATCCGCCCTCCGGTGTGGTCATCTATTATCATTTGAATGTGCAGGACACGGCCGACCAGGTAACTCTACAGATCCTGGATGGAAGAGGACATGCGGTCAGGTCATTTGCCTCCTCCGAAAAAACCGCTGCAAAAAAAGCGCCGCGGGATTCCGCCATGAACCGGCTGATCTGGGATTTCAGAACGGAAGCCCAGGAATTGCCTGAGGGCCTGATGGTATTGGGTGGCAACAGCGGATACCGGCTTGCCCCCGGAAAATACCAGCTTAAAATAAATTATGGAAAGGACAGCATCACCCGGGATATTGAAATTCTGGCCGACCCAAGGCATAAAACCACTTCCGATCAGTTTAACGATCAACAAAACATTCTTCAGGAAATTAAATCATCCTTGGATGATATTTATGACCAGGTAAAACGTATGCGTTATGTCAAGGAACAGATTGGGGCTTTTACCAAAAGAGGGGATATGGAAAACCAGGAGATTAAGGATATGGCCGGGAAAATAAGCCGTGCCCTGGACAGCCTGGAAGGCAAAATGATCCAACCGCGCACCAAAACTTTTCAGGATGTAATCAATTTTGAGAATCAACTGGATGCCAAGCTCAAACACATCATGGACCTGATCGATGAAAGCCTGCCACCGGTGACCCAGGGGCAAAAGACCAGGGCAAGGGAACTGATCCATGAATGGATTACCCTGAAACAGGCAGTCACGAAACTTACCGGTGAGGATCTAAAAGCCCTTAATGAGCTGATCCGCAAAAGCAGCATTCCTTTTATTTCTACTGAGCGGGAAGCGGCGAAGACGGGGAAGAGTTGATTTTGGAGGAGAAAGGGAAGAAAGGTCAAAGATCAAGGATCAAGGAAGCAAAAGTGCTCAAAGCTCAATGCTCATCCCTTACAGCCCATTCCCTCCAAACCTGTATATTGTTTTTCCAAAGTCCTTATTCATATGATCAGATTCGTTTTTGCAGGAGGTTTGTCAGGCATGGCCCTCCGTAGCTTGCTGGTTTGTATTTTATTGGTGACTGCTTTTGATCTGGGAGCCCAGGCCAGGAAAAGGAAACAAAAAACAACTGCCGAACAGGTGATGACGCCGGCTCCCAAGCCTCTTATCCTTACTCAGGAAGGCATGAGCCGTTACCGGATCGTTTTGCCCGAACACCCCAGTACCTTTGAACAACAGGCGGCTGAGGTGCTGCAATCCTATTTGCTGGAAATCTCGGAGGCCGCTTTACCGGTCATCCGATCGGACCAGGGGATAAATGATTTTGAAATCGTGCTGGGGCAGAATGAACGGTTGAACCAACTCCGGGAAACGGTAGACCTGAATGCCTTGAAAAAAGACGGATTTTTAATCCGTACCGACAGCTCCAGACTGATCATTGCAGGAGGGTCTGAAAAGGGCACCTTGTACGGGGTCTATTCTTTTCTAGAAAAATACCTCGGTTGCAGGATGTACACTTCAAAAGTCAAAATCATTCCAAAACAAAAAAATATCGGACTGGATAGAATCAATGATCAACAGGTGCCCCGGATCGATTTCAGAACCACGCATTATAAAGTGACCTGGAATAAAGAATACACCGACTGGCATAAACTGGATCACGATGAAAATGGCGGGCGCCCGGATTGGGGCATGTGGGTACATACCTTTAATGAATTGATCCCGCCAGAAATCCATTTTAAAGAACATCCGGAGTATTATGCGGAAGTCAGGGGTAGACGACTGCCTACCCAACCCTGCCTGGCCCACCCTGAAGTGCTGAATATCACCATCCAGAATCTCCGGAAAAAAATCGCCCAGAACCCCGCCGCGACATACTGGTCCGTGAGTCAAAACGACAACCGGGACTATTGTACCTGCAGCTTATGCAAGGCGATTGATGAGCAGGAGGGGTCTCCTTCCGGTTCGATCATCCGTTTTGTCAACCAGGTGGCTGCCCAGTTTCCGGACAAGATGATTTCAACCCTGGCCTATGAATACGGGCGCCATGCTCCAAGAAATGTGCGTCCCCTGGAGAATGTAAATATCATGTTGTGCAGCATCGAGGCCCTTCGCCACAAAGCCATTGATCAGGACAGTGCCAGCGCCGACTTTGTGAAGGACCTGGCCGACTGGGGAATGATTGCCAAAGACATCATTATCTGGGATTACGTCATCCAGTTTCCCAACCTGCTCAGCCCCTTTCCCAATCTTCATGTGCTGCAACCTAATTTACAGTTGTTCGTAAAACACAATGTAAATGCCATGTTTGAGCAGGGCAATCGTGAAGTGGGAGGTGAATTCGCCGAGCTCAGGGCTTATCTCCTTTCCAAGCTCATGTGGGATCCCGATCAGAATGTGGATACCTTGATGAATGATTTTCTCAACGGCTACTACGGTGCCGCCGGAGGATTTATCCGGCATTACATCGACGTCATGAGGGAAGCCCTTTTGCAATCCGGCCGGCCATTACGCATATTTGGGGGCCCTAACGAAGCGGTCGATGGTTATCTCAACCCTGCATTGATGCATCGGTATAATAACCTTTTCGATGCGGCGGAACAGGCTGTTGCGGGCCAACCGGAGGTCCTCGAGCGGGTCCGGATCGCGCGGATCCCCATTCAGTTTGCCACGATGGAAATTGCCAAAAAGAATTACAAAGGTGAAAGTGGTCTTTTTATAAAACGGGATAACGGCTGGGAAGTAAGGCCGGATATCCGAAGCCTCATCGATCCCTTTGCAGATTTATGCATCCGGCAGGGTGTGACCCGGGTTAAAGAATGGAGTACTTCTCCTGAAGAATACCGTTCGTCCATGTACCGCCTTTTTTCACATGGCATGAAAGAACACCTGGCCTATGGCAAAAAAATCATGGTGATCAGCCCGGACACCTCCAAAATTTCAACACAGTCAGCTCAAATGCTCACGGATGGCATCCGGGGAGGTCATGATTATGCTTACAACTGGATTACTTTCCAGGGCCAGGACCTCGAAGCCATCGTTGACCTGGAAGAGGTCAAAACCGTCAGAAGGATGGAGTCCGCTTATTATCAACTCGCCATGTGGCTCCGGATTTTCCCAAAACAGGTGGAGTATTATACCTCTATGGACGGAAAGAATTTTGAATTGGCCGGTATGGTCCAAAACAGCCTGCCCATTGATCAATACGGAGCCCAGCAGAGAGATTTTATCCTCAATTGTTCACCCAGACAGGCACGTTATGTCAAAATCAAAGCGGTGACCATTGGGATTACCCCGGAATGGCATCCCGGAGCGGGAAGGGCACCCTACATGTCGGTGGATGAAATAGTAGTTGAGTAAGAACCAGGAGTCGGAGGAAGGGCTACGATGAAGGCGGGAGAAGAGATTGTGGTGAATTTTGTACTGGAACAGGCTTTCCTGACGGACTCGAAATCACTGGAACTAAACCAGCTAAACCTTCCTGACTTTGTCAGAACATTTGAGCACGGTACTCATCTGGTGTGCCGGATCATTTCCTATAACGATGCGGATAAAAAACTCTTTGTCGAAGTATTGAGGTACGCCCCCGATTATTCCGCTTTTACGGACTATCAGGAAGAAATCACGGATGAATTGGATGAAGTGGAAAGGCTGGTGTTCCGGTCGATCAACACACAGAAATTGTTGTCGTGCATGAAAATCAAGGAACCTGGTTTGCATGAAAGAACCAGTGGTATGGAAGGCAGGAAATTCGGTTATACCCTGGAAGAAGAGGAATGGTTGTATTTAAAGCCGGACATCCTGAACCAGCCTGATGATTCGGGATCTGAGGAGGTGCAGGGCCTGCCTTCAAATGTTCCGCCCATAACCAGAAAGCAAATTATTGAGGAGGATTACTCCATTTTCTGGAAGGATGCCCGTGTCGGATTCGGAGCAGTCACGATTTTAGTTAAGTCCAAAAAACTGCGTCGGAGCCTTGAAATCCGGGTCTATAACGATCATCTCCGTCCCGAATTTGATGCCGTGAAAAATTATTTTGGAAAGATTCTGAATGCCAAGAAAATAAGGGTCCAGGTACGTTATGACCTGGAAGACCACCGGGTGGTCCGCATACAAGCGCAGTCCACGGAGATCGCACGCATTGACCGGGATTTGATCGATTCAGTAAAAGTGGAATGGGTCAAAGCCCTTCCCGGAAAACGGTTCTCCGCGGAGGTGGACAAATCACTCTTTACCATGGATGAATATTTTGAAGCGGTCACAGATAAAAAAATCAAACCCGGCCTCTTTTACCAGGATGAAAAAGATTTGTTGCAGGACTTACTGGATATATCATCAACAAAGCACTATAAGCACCTCCGGTTCTTAGCGGCCAATCATGCACATCAGATCATGAAATTGCGTTTTATCCTGCACCCGTTTTCATTCCTGTTTCTCATCGAGGGTGAAAAAAAATACCATATTGTCTGGGAGTCGCTGGACACGGCTGAAGCTACTTATATCTGGCATATCGAAAAGAGCCTTGCCGAATTGAAAAGGGCCATGCAAAAAATTGAAACCATCATCCAGGCGATCAAAGTTCAGGGTAAGACCGCATACATACAGCAAGCAGAGGAAAATTATCACCGGATTTACCACGACTATTCGGCGCTGGTCGATGGTTTTATACGGTGGAAAGGGGAAGTGGAGGCGGTGCTGAGTTAGGATAAGAGATTGTATTTGCCTATACAGGTTCGGTTGTACACGCCAACCACAGGCTACTGACTATTGCTCACCTGACTCCTGTCCAACTGACCAACATCCGCAACTCCCGCCAGGGCCATATTCAATTCAAAATCTGCCGCCAAATTAAGGATCAATTCTTCAACTCCTTTTTCTCCGGCGACCGCCAGGGCATAAGCATAAGGCCTTCCTATACCCACCATATCCGCACCCAAGGCAAGGGCCTTGAGTATATCCGTTCCGCATCGAATGCCACTGTCAAATAAAACAGGAATTTTTTTATTCACCACAAGGCTGATCCCGGCCAGGGCATCTATGGATCCGATGGCCCCGTCAACCTGTCGTCCACCGTGATTGGACACAAAGATGGCGTCCATGCCGGCCTCTATGGCCCGGACTGCCTCTTCAGGATGTTGAATGCCTTTCAGGATGACGGGCAGGCGAACGCTTGATTTGATTTTTTCGATCACTTTCCAATCAAGATCAGGCCTTGAGTAGATTGAAGTAAAGGCCCTGACCGCATCCAGTGCCTTTCCCCTGAGGTTTTCCAGATAGGAACCGGGAATTTTTCCAGATAGGCGTAACAGGCTGGTGATGCTGTGCAGGTTGATCTTTTTTTTGTTTTGATCCGGGGGCAATTCCGTGCATATCTTTTGGAAGACCGGGTCACTGGTATATTGAGCGATCCCTTTTCCCTGGAGAAAGGGAAGGTATGCCAGGTTGAGGTCCCGGGGTCGCCATCCCAGCATGGTGGTATCCAGGGTGATCACAATTCCGCGTGCGCCTGCCTGCTCGGCCCTTTTTACAAAACTGCTCACCAATTCATCGGAACGGCTGACATACAACTGAAAAAACCAGGGACTGCCTGCCAATACGCGGGATATTTCTTCCATGGAATTCGAGGCCTGATTGGAAACCATCATGGGCACCCCCGACCGCCTGCATGCGTGAGCAACAGCGAGGTCACCTTCCGGATGGGCCAGTTCGAGGACGCCGATCGGGCTGATGAAAAAGGGAAGGGGATAGGTATTTCCGAATAAGGCTTTCGAAAGATTTCGTTCGTTCACCGGTTTCAACATGCGCGGTACGATGGCATATTTATCCAATGCCGAACGGTTTGCCTGCATGGTGGATTCCAGGCCCGCGCCGCCTGCGATATAAGCAAAAGCTTTCGGGGAAAGGGATTGTCTTGCGGCCCGTTCCAGGGAAGAAAAATCAACAGGAATAACGGGTTTTATCCCGGCCACCCCATGGATATAAATTTCCCTTTGCCTGGAAAGGGCATTAAAATTCATGCCTCAGGTTTTGGGTCCTTCATCCACGATATCGGCATCCTCGATTGGGTCTTCCGGTTTGGGAGCCGTTGAATTAGACAGCAGGTCATTGAGTTGTTTCTGGTCTTTGGGGTCCAGTGGTTTTTCATCCACGGGTGCTGTCTCTACCTTTTTCACTTCTACAGGGATG